>NZ_DBTD01000010.1:285021-494721 GCF_002306875.1 Spongiibacter sp. UBA1325 | reverse complement strand
ACGGGGCTGAATATTGAAATCAGCCTGATGTTTGCGGTGCTGGGCTTGGCCGCAATGCTGACTTTGCCTCGCGACCCAAAGGCCAAAATTTTGGGTGTTAATAACCGTGTGGTGTGGGCCGCGACCAACGCGGCACTGTCGGTACTGGTGGAAATTTACTTGAACCATATCGGCGCGCTGGTGTGGGAGTGGCCGTTCTGGAATGCCTCGTCGCCCTGGCTTATTTTTCTGCTGGGCTACCTGCCTTTTTATCTTGTTGGCGCTTGGGTGCACGATATGCCGAGCCGCCGACGGCAGGTGGCGGCTGTCTCCGGTCTGGGGACGTTTGTCGCCGCGTCGTTAATTTTATTTGTGCCCGTGCTGGGCTGGTTATAGGGGGCAGGGATGCGAAAAGCCGGGATAGGGTTGTGTGTATTGTTGCTGTTGGCGTCCTGCGGAGGTGGCAATACCTCAAATGCTACGCGAACTGCTGCGCCCTTTGAGTTGGGGCCGGAAGCGCCGTTCACCGAGCGGGTGGATCACCACGCCGATTTGCCGAGCTGTGTATTGCTGGCGGGGACAATGGGCATACCTGACCCGGTCTCGCTGGATGTGCTGCCCGATATTGGCAGCGGGCTACTGGGTGCGGTGTCGCCGGAAGTGCCAGAGGGTTTCCCCGAGCGAGTTCATCTGCGCAGCGATACGGCAACATTTAACCGCAAGTACCAGTTTTACCTTCACGAGGGGCGTGTTTGGTATAAGAAAAATGCGGCGGTCGAAGAGGCTGGACCTTGGTTGGCGGTGCCGATGCCCGCGTGTTTGGCCGGTACCCTGATAGGTATTTCGGCCGACGATGATGAGTTGATTGCTATTCGTGAAAATGGCGATATCTACGGGCTGGATAACATCCTGAAAGATCCGTTGTTATTCAACTGGACGTCGCGCTGGGGCGCGCCTATTTGGCTGGGTACCGGCTATTACATTCAGGAGGATTATCTGAGTTGGAGTTGGACGGTGATCTCCAACAGTGAAGATAAGAACTGGCGTGATCCCGCCGGCAATTTGCATCGCGTGGGCGACGGCAAGGTTTCCCATATTTGGATGCTTCGAGATAACGGGCAGCGCTATACGTTCATCGACCCCTGGCTGCCCAAGGACGAGAGTTACGAGGCGTGCGGCCCCTTACGCGGCCGGTTTAAAGGCGTCAATTTGAATAGCAGCGGCTCCACCTTGGTCACGGTGAACCGCTTTGGTGATATCTACACCCGTCACTACGACTTTGACCTGGCTGGTGACAACGAGGTGTTTTTTCAATACGCCTTCGAGGATCAGCGCGGTGTGGCCAACCCGAAGATACAGTTGCCATCGTTTCCCTGGGTGCAGCAGCCCAAGGTGCCGGGTGAAATTACCCACCTTATTAGTATTCATAAGCTCGGCATTAATATGGCGCAGCGGCTAATTCGCGTAGAGGGGCGCGATGCGAAGGGTAACGTCGGATATTGGGAGAAAGCGGTAGCCGCAGAGTCGGTGGCTGACTGGCAGTTTTACCCAACGGGCGGGCACTTGCGCGGCACCCTGTTAGACAATAGCCCCAAGGATACCAGTCAGCGGGACCTGGGTGAGTCTGAGGATCGCTACTATCAACGGAATATGGCCTCGGTAGCGACTCTGGCGCCTGAGCGTGATCTGCGCGACGACATGGACTGGGCAGCGGAGCTGAGCGACTTCAATTTGTATTGCTCGCCAACCACCTTGCGCGTTTACACGGGCCCCGAAGAGAGCATGGATCTGACGCTGCATGTGGTGGATGTGATTCGGCAGACGCCTCGCGCGAGGGGCCTGGACGATGAGCCGAGGAGCTTTCGCGGGAATATCGAGGTACCGGAAGCGCTGAGAAATCAAAAGGCAGCGCTGAGCGCTCGCCAGCGGCAATTCCTGACCCTCTATCTTGAGGATAAGGCGTTTACCGATGTGCGAATGAGCGGCGTGCCATCGCGCATCACCATCACAAAGTCCGCGTTAAGCGGCGGTTTTGAGTGGCAGTTTGAACAGCCCTGAATAGGTATCTAGCGGCTTACGGTAAGAAGTAGCTGCGAAACAACTGGTCGACGCCGTCGCCTTCTCCCCAAATAGCATCGGCGCTGCTAGCCAGCGCCACGCGGGTCAACTCGCCCATCACCAGGTGGGCGATAGCGGCGCGCAGTTCGACCTTGGGCTTGCCCGAGGGGTTTCCCGCCATTAATACGGTGGCAAAAATAATATCGATAAACTCGGTCATTTTGCCCGACACCGGGTTGTCGGTGTCACTGCTCATCAGTGCGTGCAGCAGCACACCGGCTACTCCCTGTTCTTCGGCCTCCAGGTCTCTCAGCACACGGATAATGGCCTGCATGGTCTGTGCATAGTCGCCGCCTTTGGCGCCAACCGCCTGAATGAGTCGCTCTCGCGCCTTTCCCAAAATATCGTCGGTAACCGCGGCAATCAGTGCTTGCTTGGAGGGGAAGTGGTGTAGCAGGGAGGGGCGCCGAATGCCGCAGCGCTTGGCGATGGCGTCCAGCGGCGCGGCGATACCCTGGGTGGAGAATTCAATGCGCGCGGCATTGAGAATTTTACTGCGGGTACTGGGAGCGTTGGGTTGTGTGCGAGGCCGCGCCATGGTGAGTCCATAATCTTTAAAATAGTAGGATTAAGTCTACCAGATGTTGACACGGCATTGTTTCGTCAATAATCTACAAGTCAGTAGGTAAATAAATCCAATAAGTAGATTAGGTGGTGAAATGGCTAGTGAGCTTGAGATCAACACGCCGTCGTCCGCAGCAAAGTGGGTCGATGGCAAACGGTATTTGTGGCTATTTGGCATGATCGTGCCGTTATTTCCGCTGATGAGCGGGGGAATGGCTGCATTGACGGGGTCGGAATGGGGGTGGTGGTTTGCGCCCCTGTTTCTGTATACCGTGATCCCCGCGCTGGACTACCTAATTGGTAACGATCCGCACAATCCCCCCGAGGAGGTGGTTGCGGCGTTGTCGCAAGACCGCTACTACCGCTACTGCGTGTACGCGTTCCTCCCCCTGCAATTTGCCACCTTATTTTGGGCAATGTCGGTGTTGGCCGGCGGCGAGCTGGGCTGGGTGGGAATCAGCGGGCTGTTGGTATCGGTCGGCATTGTCAGCGGGGTAGCGTTCAATACTGCCCACGAGCTCGGTCACCAAAATAGCAAGCTTGAAAAGTACTTGGGCATGTTGTCGTTGGCGCCGACCTTTTATGGCCACTTTTGCGTTGAGCACAACCGCGGTCACCACGTGCGGGTGGCAACGCCAGAAGATCCAGCCAGTGCCCGGTATGGGGAAAGCTTTTGGCAGTTTTTGCCGCGCACCATGACAGGCAGTCTCCGAAGTGCCTGGGCGTTGGAGAAGAAGCGTCTTGAACGTCAGGGCAAGTCAGTGTGGCATTGGCAGAACCACAACCTTCAGGCCTGGTCGATGAGTGTGGTGCTGTACGCCATTATTGCTGCGGTCTTTGGTTGGGCGGTACTGCCATTTATGGCGGCCCAATCCCTCTATTCCATGACCCTGTTCGAAGTGATCAATTATCTGGAGCACTACGGCTTGTGCCGCAAAAAGCTGCCCTCTGGGCGCTACGAGCGCTGTCAGCCCGAGCATTCGTGGAATAGCAATCACTTGGTGACGAACATTCTGCTGTATCAATTGCAGCGTCATTCTGATCACCACGCCAACCCCACGCGCAGTTATCAGGCCCTGCGTCACTACGAGGACGTTCCCCAGTTACCCAGTGGTTATGCAGGAATGGTGCCGCTGGCGTACTTCCCGCCGCTGTGGCGCTGGGTGATGGACCGCCGTGTGAAGGCGCACTACAACGGCGACTTGTCTCAGGCAAACGTTGCGCCGAAGGTTCGGGCAAAACTCGGCCTTTGATTGCCGTTCCGTACAGGCCCGCCTTCGCGGGCCCAATTACTCGGGCAGCACTAGGTTCCGCAAAAGGTTGCCGTTACCCGGTTGCCGTCGGTAGCGGGTGCGGCGAACTCGGCCGCATCGCACTGGTATTCAAAAGGGGCTTGTAATCGCGTCTGCAGGGCAAAGAATACGCCCATATCACCCTCATAGGCCTTCTCTATAGCGCTTTCCACCAAGTGGTTGCGCGGAATAAATACCGGGTTGGCCTTTTGCATGGTGAGGTAGCGCTGCTCGGCTGGTGTGGCGTCGGCATTAAAGCGCTGCTGCCAGCGTTCTAACCAAGGCGCGAAGGCATTCGGCAATTGGAAAAGCCCAGCGATGCTGTCACCACCCCTTTCGCAGTTGGCCATTACCGCTGCGCGGTCGTTCAGGCTGCGGAAACTCAGGGTGAAGTCGCAGTCATGCTCTTCCAGTAGTGCCAGGAAATCGCGATACAGGGCTTCGTCGTCATCGTTGATGTGGGAGAAACCGAGTTTTTCGGCCATGCGCTGCCGATACGCCTGGAGGAAGGTGTCCGGGAAGGTGTTTAGGGTGTCCTGCGCGCGCTGCACGGCTGGCTTTAGGTCCGATTCGCCCGGCCGCTGCATCAACGTCAGCATGGCTTGGGCAAGTTGCACGAGGTTCCATTGGGCGATGGCTGGCTGATTGCCGTAGGCATATCGCCCCTGTTGGTCGATCGAACTGAACACCGTGCCGGGGTGATACGCCTCCATAAATGCACAGGGGCCGTAGTCAATGGTTTCCGCGCACAGCAACATATTGTCGGTGTTCATCACGCCGTGGATAAACCCCAGGGCCTGCCAGCGCGAGATAAGCGTTGCCTGGGCATTGAGGATCGCGTTAAACAGCGCTTCATAGGGCGATTCGCTCTGCTTGCACTCAGGGTAGTGGCGGTCAATAACGTAATCCATTAGTTGCTGCAGTAGTTCGGGGTCCCGCTGCGCTGCGACAAACTGAACCGTACCCACGCGCAAGTGGCTGCTGGCAACGCGGCATAGAATACCGCCGGGCAGAGGGCCGTGCTCGCGAAAAACCGAGTCGCCGGTAGCCAGCGCGGCCAAGGCCCGCGTGCTCGGTACGCCCAGGCAGTGCATGGCCTCACTGAGCAAGTATTCGCGAATAACCGGCCCCAGTGGTGAGCGGCCGTCGCCACCGCGAGAGTAGGGCGTGCGCCCGGATCCCTTCAATTGAATATCTTTGCGTTGGCCCTGGCGGTCAATGACTTCACCGAGCAGCAATGCGCGGCCGTCGCCAAGTTGCGGATTGTAGTTGCCAAACTGATGACCGGCGTACACGCAGGCAATGGGCTGGCTACCCGCGGCCAGCGCATTGCCGGACAGAACATCAATACCTGCCGGCGAGGCCAGCCACTTACTGTCGATATTCAGCGCTTCGGCCAACCCGGTGTTAATCAGCAGGGCTTGCGGCGAGGACACCGGCTCTGCCTGCTGGCGATGAAAGAGGCTGTCCGCCAGAGTTTGGTAGCTGTTATCGAAGGGAATCGGGCGCATGGTGTTCTGGCTCTCGTCTGAGGTTTGGCGGGCAACCATTGTACGTGGCCTCGACGTTCACTGCCCGCTCGGGTCGCCAATGCGTGGATTTCTTTTAGCGAGGCGCGACCTCGGCGCATTAACACGGTAAAATTACCATTTTTCAAACTCGATTTGATAACCATAGTGACCGAGCACAGTTCTCGCTGATGCTTGGCGATGCTTTCAGGAAGCCATAGACCCATGCCCTGGTTTACCAAACTGTTTTTTTTGCTGTGTCGATTCGTCTCGGCCCCCGTGTTCGCACTTGTTCGACCGAATATTGTGCAGGTAGACGAGGGGCTGCGCGAGGCCATTGACGGTCGACCGGTGTGCTATGTGCTGCGCCAGCACAGCTGGACTGACCGGTTTTTGCTCGAGCGGATTCTTAAAGCTGAGGGGCTGCCACTGCTGCGCGCTACACCGGGTAAGCTGCCCGATAGCAGCCGCGCCGCGTGTCTGTATTTGCCGGTGTTACGCGGCGAGCGCGGCAATGACCGCGGTAAGGCGACCATGTCGGCGCTTATCGCGCGCCTCGGTGATGACACGGCCAGTGCCCTGGCCAAGGAAATGCAGATTGTACCGGTGTCGATGTTTTGGGGGCGCGACCCCGGCAGTGAAACATCATTTCTGAAACTGCTGCTCGGCGATGGTGAACGCGGCGGGGCCTTTCGCAAGCTAATGGTGATCATTGCGCAGCGCAAGAATGTGATTTTGCATTTCGCCATGCCCATTAACTTTCAGACACTGGTTGCCCGCACCCAAGAGCCGGCGTCGGCGGCGGAGCTGCTGGCTCGCACCCTGAGTTTCTACTATAGCCGCCGAAAAACGGCTGCACTTGGCCCAAGCCTGCTATCGCGCCCGGCGATTATTCGCCTGGTATTGCGCCGCCCTGAAGTTAAAGCGGCGATGGCCCAGCACCAGCAGGAAAAGCAGCTAACCGATGCGCAGGTGATAAAACAAGCGCGAAAAATGGCAGACGAGGTCGCCGCGAATTTCGACTCTCGAATGCTGCGGGTGTTGGACCTGATTCTGAGCTGGGTATTTCGCAAGATCTTCAGTGGCATCCGCCTGCACCATATTGACCGCCTTAATCGCGCCGCCAACGACCGCCAGCTAATTTACATGCCCAGTCACCGCAGCCATTTGGATTACCTGCTCATTTCTTACGGCCTGTATACCCAGGGTCTGGTGCCGCCCCATATTGCGGCGGGGGTAAACCTTAATTTTTGGCCAGTGGGTGGTTTGCTGCGTCGCGGTGGTGCCTTTTATATCCGCCGTAGTTTTGCGGGCCAGCAGCTATATACAGCCGTTTTTCGCAACTACCTCGATGTTATTCTCGGGCGCGGCTACCCGGTGGAATTCTTCCCCGAAGGCGGCCGCTCGCGAACCGGGCGATTATTGCCGCCGAAGAAAGGCATGTTGCGCATGACGGTGGAGAGCTTTTTGGCGCAACCTGCGCGCAAGGCTGCCCTGGTTCCGGTGTATGTAGGCTATGACAAACTGGTGGAGGGCGCGTCCTATGTGAAGGAATTGCGCGGCGCAGCCAAGCAGAGTGAATCTGCAGGTGGCTTGTTGAAGGCCACGCGAATTTTCAAGTCATCGTATGGCAGCCCTCACGTCTCCTTCGGTGAACCGATTAGCCTGGATGAATGTTTGAGCCGGGTTGAGCCGGAGTGGCGCAGTAAGCTGCAGGCCGGTGATAAGAGCTTTATACCCGGTGTTGTCGATCACATCGCCCAGGAGAATATGGAGCGTATCAATGCCGCGGCAGTGATTAATCCGATAGGCTTGGTGGCCATGATCCTGCTGTCCAGTCCGCAGCGTGCGATGGCTGAGGATGAACTGTTGGCGCAGATCGACCATTTTATCGCGCTGTTGCAGCGCCTGCCCTACAGCGATGATGTGATCCTGCCGGAGGGGAGCGCCCGAGAAATCCTCGATGCGGCGGCGCGCACGGCGGGTCTGTCGCGCATAGATCACAGTTGGGGGCCAATTATCACCGCTACCGGCAAAGAGGCGGTGATGCTGACCTACTACCGCAACTCGGTCATGCACGTTTTGGCCACACCGAGTTTGATCGCGCGCTTTTTCCGCCACAGTGAGCGCGTGAATGAGGCCGAATTGAAAGAGTCTTGCGCGCAACTCCTGCCCTTCCTCAAGCGCGAGTTATTTTTGCGCGTTGACGAGCAGGAGGGCGAGGCGCTCGTTGAGTCTCATATCGATAATCTCGTTGCGCTTGGCTTGTTAGAGCGCTGTGATGAAGGCGTGTTATCGCGGCCTGAAGTGGGCACAGAAGCCTATGCCGTGCTGACCGGACTGGGGCGGATTCTGCGGGAAACCTTTGAGCGCTATACCATGACCAGCTTGCTCTTGGTGCACGCCCCAGGTGAGACGCCGTCGCCGCGCAGCGATATCGAGAAGACTATTATCGACATGGCGCAGCGCCTGGCAATTGTCAGTGGCCGGGAGGCGCCGGAGTACTTCGATAAAAACCTGTTCAGGGTTTACCTGGATACCCTGATTTCGCAAGAGTTACTGGCGCAGGATGAAGAGGGTGGAGAACCGCGTATTTGGTGCAATCCGCGGCTGGCGGTATTTAGTCAGCGTTGGGTGAGTCTCCTTGGGCCGGATGTGCAGCAGAGTATGTTGCAGCTTATTCGGCGCCCCACCATGCCCAGTGCTGCCGAGGGTGAGTAGGGGTTAATACGCAAGTCGCGGCCACGGTGACTAGACTAGTATGTATCGACGGCTTCCAGGGAGAGGGGGCGATTCTGCATGCCGGCTTTTAGAGGCTCGATGAAAAAGCAGCGATTCCTAAATCTCGTCAAAGGTAGCTCTATTGCTCGGCGCGTCCTGCTGGTATTGCTTGCCGCAGTTGTGCTCAGCAATGCGGTGGTGATTTTCAGTACCGTTTCCACTCTTGAGCAGCAGCTGCTCGACCGGCGACAGCAGCAGTTGAGTGCAGAGGCGGAGCGGTTGAGCTTGCAATTTGATGCCTATATCGGCGAATTGCTTCGCGATGTCGCTTTTCTGCGCCATGCTCCCGCTGTTGCAGGCTTGCTGGAAAGCCGGGCTGTCGACGCAAAATCGGCGGCCTCGGCGCACTGGCGCGATCATCTTCAACAAGCATTTTTGCAAATGTTGGCCGCCAAACCCATGAGCGTGCAGATTCGGCTTATCGACGCCAGCGGCCAAGAAGTGGTGCGCGTGGATCGTTATGGCAGCGGTGGGCAGGTCAGAATTGTCGCAGACGCCGACTTGCAGAATAAGGCTCACCGGGATTATGTCCAGGCAGGCCTGACCTTGCCAGAGGATGTCGTCTGGTTGTCTGACATCGGCTTAAACCGTGAAAACCACCAAATAATGCAACCGCCCCATGCCGTTATTCGTGCGGTGACGCCGGTCTACGATAGCCAGGGGCAGCGCCGTGGCGTGATTGTTGTGAATCACCGCCTGGAAGAAATGTTCTCGCGTATCGGCGAGGCGGCCCAGGACGAGTTAGCCCACTATATTGTTCGGAGCGGCGGCGACTATTTACTTCACCCAGATCGCAGCAAAACCTTCCGCTTTGAATACGGCGAGCGCAGCACCCTTGTCGATGATTTACCTGAGGCGGACCAGTTTCTCGCCGACGCAAATCGTCAAGTTTGGCAAACACAAACAAATGTAGGGGACCAGCGCCGCCTTTTTGCACTCAAAAAACTGGGCTATCAATTGGGTAGTACGGGACAGCAGCTAGCCGTTGTTGTGAGCTTGCCCTACCGGGATGCCATGGTCGTTAGTCGCGAGCTGCTAAAGAAACAAAGTGTGTTCGTGGTTACCACCTTGCTGGTGTTTCTTGCATTGGCCACGATCCTCGCGCAGAAAATTGTTGCGCCACTTCAGCATATGCGCACGGTTATTCAGCAAAAAGGCAGGGCGACGCGTGCTGAAGATTTGCCGGTGGATGCCTATGCAGAGGTCGGGGCCCTGGCCCGCGAGTTCAGCGCACTGCTCGACGAACTCACCACCCAGCAGCGCGCCCTGGAAAACGAAGTTGTTCAGCGTAGAGCGGTGCAAACGGAGCTTGAACAGAACCTGGGACGAGTGGCCGGAGCAAATAAAGAGCTGGAACAGTTTGCCTACATTGCGTCTCATGACTTGCAGGAACCACTGCGTACGATTAAGAGTTTTGTCGGCTTGTTTGAGCAAAAAAATGCCGAAAATTTTGATGAGCAATCGCAGCAATTTTTAGCCTTCATCAACCAGTCAGCCTCGCGGATGGAGTTGTTGATTAATGGCCTGCTTGAATACAGCCGGCTGGGGCAAGACGCTCCCTGGGAGCCAGTGAATTGCCAGTCGCTGGTTGCTGACGTCTGCGACGATTTAGCCGTACAGATTCGCGAGCGCGGTGCTAACGTCCGCTTTCGCGGGTTGCCGACGATTGTTGGTCATGCCGCCAGCTTACGTATGCTGTTTCAGAACCTGATTGGCAACGGTTTGAAGTACGTTAAGGACGATGTGGTTCCCTGTGTTGAAATTACCGCCCAGGCCTGTGATGGTGGCTGGAAATTCTGCGTGAAAGATAACGGTATTGGTATTGACGAGGCGCACCGAGAGCGCGTATTTCTGATTTTCCAGCGCTTGCACGGGCGGGAAGATTTCCCCGGAACGGGGATTGGTTTGGCGCAGTGCAAGAAAATTGTCGAACAGCATGGCGGCAATATCTGGATCGAAAGCGCCGGGGGTGGTGGTAGTTGCTTCTGTTTTACTCTATTTGGAGAGCAGCATGGCAAAACTTAAAACGATCTTATTGGTGGATGACTGTCAGGCAACCAATTTCATCCACCGCCTTGTGATCGATAATTATGGCTGCGCTGAGACTGTTGTGGAGTGCCGCGACGGTGCGCAGGCGCTGGATTATCTGCGCAGCGGAGTGGATAAACATCCTCAGCCAGAGCTTATTTTGCTCGATATTAATATGCCGGTGATGAACGGTTGGGAATTCTTGGAGGCTTATGAAAACCTCCCTTCTAAGCAGAAGGCCGGCGTGGTCGTTGTGATGCTGACGACGTCGCAGAACCCTGACGATCGCTCGAAAGCTGAAGAGAGAGGCTTGGTATCCGAGTTTACTCTGAAGCCGCTCGATGAAGAAAAGCTCGAAGCTGTGCTAAAAAAATACTACCCATCTGCCGTTCGCTCCCACTAGATTGCCTCCCCGCTTGTCATAATTTTGTCGTTAAATTGTCTGAACGCTGTCATTTACGCGCCGTAGCATTGCCACAAATGCATAGCGGGAGCGCGACGCGTGACAGCGCAGAAACATTACAAAACCATATGGCTATCTGATATTCACCTGGGCTTCAAAGATTGTCGCGCAGATTACCTGCTCGATTTCTTAAACCGAGTGGACTGTGAAACGATTTACTTGGTTGGTGATGTTGTCGATTTATGGGCCATGAAACGTAGCCTGTACTGGCCTCCCAGCCACTACGAAGTGCTCCGCACGCTGTTCCATAAAGCGAATGCTGGCACACGTGTTGTCTATATACCGGGCAACCACGACGAACCGTTCCGGGACTATGTTGGGAATATTTTCGGTCCCATCGAAATTCGCAAAGAAGCCGTGTACACCACTGTGAAGGGTAAGCGTCTGTTGATGTTTCACGGTGATATTCTCGATGAGCATATGCAACTGCGAAAGTGGGAGAGCCTTATCGGCGACGCCGCCTACGATTTGCTGTTGTTCCTCAACCGCTGGGCCAACTTTTTCCGCCGTCGCTTTGGGCGCCACTATTGGTCGCTTGCCACGTATATCAAACAACGAATCCCCAATGCTCGCCAAGTGATCGATGTCTTCGAGCGTGCTGCTGTTAAGGAAGCGGAGAGGCGCGGTCTGGACGGCGTTATCTGCGGCCACATTCATCAGCCCGCGCTGAAGGAAATTGATGGCCTGCTGTACTGCAATGACGGCGACTGGATTGAGAACTGCACCTTGCTGTCGGAAAGCCATGACGGCGAGCTTGAGCTGCTTCAGTGGACCGAAACCCAGCAATCACTCGACAAGATCGGCGAACCGAAAAGCGCAGATGTGCTGCCAATGCGACGCGCCAGTTAAGCCAGAGGTACTGAATAATGATCTCCGTTGATGCTGTTATCAATGAGCGATTTCCGCGTATTGCCAGTGGCAATCCCCATATAAAACGCACGCTCACCACCTTGTTGCGCTACCTGTTTCACGAGGCGGAGTTTAAGCAGTTTGAAAAGGACTACCCGCATCTACAGGGCATGGACTTTGTTGAGCAGGTGCTGCATTACTTCGACTTCGGCTATGCCGTTAGTGCGCTGGATAAGGAGCGTATCCCTGTGTCAGGCAGGGTGGTCATCATATCCAATCATCCCATTGGCAGCCTCGACGGCCTCGCGCTGTTGAAACTGGTATCGGAAGTGCGCGGCGATGTTAAGGTTGTTGCCAATGAATTGCTGTATGCCCTGAAACCGCTGCGCTCAATGTTACTGCCCGTGGATAATATGAGCGGCAAACGCAATCGCAAGGAAAATCTCAAGGCGATTCATGAGCATATTGAAGGCGAGGGAGCCGTGATCATTTTCCCCGCTGGAGAGGTCTCGCGTTTTAGCCCCGCTGGCATTCGCGATGGCCGCTGGCGCAACGGTTTTTTAAAGTTCGCCGAGCGCGCCGAAGCGCCGATTCTGCCGGTGCATATTAGCGCTCGCAACTCGGTATTTTTCTATGCCCTGTCTCTGCTTGCCAAGCCGCTTTCTACACTGTGGTTGATTCGCGAAATGTTCAAGCAGAATAACCGCACAGTGAGAGTGAGCATTGGGGCGGCAGTCGAGCCCTCGGTATACCAGCAACTGCCGCTTACTACCCCGGCAAAAGTCCATTTATTTAAAAAGCATTTATATAAACTGGGAAAGCGCAAACGCCGGGGCGAGCCGTGTTTTATGCCTCACGCGCAACCGGTGGCACACCCCGAGGACCGTCAGGAACTGCGCAAGGCGATACGAAGCTGTGAGCGCCTGGGGAGCAGCCGCGACGGCATGGAGATATACCGCTATCAGTACAGTGGTGATTGCACCATCATGCGCGAGATCGGCCGGCTGCGAGAAGTGAGTTTCCGCGCCGTTGGCGAAGGTACTGGGCACCGACGCGATGTTGATAGTTACGATGCTTACTACGACCACATTGTATTGTGGGATGAAGAGCAGCTGGAGTTGGTCGGTGCGTATCGGCTGAAACAGGTTGCCACTTTAACCGACGAGCAAACCCTCTACAGCCAAACCCTGTTTGACTACAACGCGGACGCCGCCAGTGAGATTTTTGCCCAGGGTGTCGAGCTAGGACGCTCCTTCGTTCAGCCGAAGTATTGGGGCCGCAATGCGCTGGATTATCTCTGGCAGGGCGTGGGGCAGTATTTGGCAAAGTACCCCGAGCTGCGTTATCTGTTTGGCCCGGTCAGTTTGAGTGACGAGTTGCCGAAGGCCGCCAAAGATGAACTATTGCATTTTTATCGCAGCCACTTTGCCGATGAGCGACAGTGGGCGAGCGCCAAGATGCCGTATCGCAGCGAGCTAAACACTCCGGTGAGTTACGGCAAGGACTACAAGGAAGAATTTGTGCAGCTCAAGGCATCGCTGGCCCAGCAGGGGTGTTCGGTGCCCACCCTCTACAAGCAATATACAGAGCTATGTGAGCCGGGTGGCGTGAGCTTTGCCGATTTTAATGTGGACCCGGATTTTGCCGACTGCATTGATGGCCTGGTACTCGTCGACATAGAGAAAATGAAACCCGCACGCCGCAAGCGCTACTTGGGCTACTGAGCGCGTTAAAAACAGCAAGGTAATGGCGAAGACCGCGCAGGCCAAACAGGCTTGCGCGGTTTTTTTTAACTCTGTGGATTATCGCTGCGCGGCAAACTGCTGAATTACCCAGTCCGGGGCATCTAGGGGAAGGTCGTGTCCGGCGTTGGGGTGAACATCCAGCGAACAGTTAAAACGCTCAGCCAGTGCGTTGCTGCAGCGCCACGACACCATGCGATCGCCGTGGCTGGCAAGCAGGTGCAGGCGTTGATGCGGGGCCAGTTTTGCGGGTGCGCGAAAGCGCGAGGCGGCCCAGAGCTGTCGCAGTACATTACTTTTTTGGGCGGGGTGCTGCGCGCGCAATTGTTTGTGCCGATTCAATACCGACGCATCCTCGCTGTGTTGGTTGCTCACCATGCGCAGCGCCCAGCGCTCCTGACTGTCGATCGACGGCGCAAAAACACCGCGTACAAGCAGTGGCAGGGCGCGTGGCTGAATGCGCCACCAGAGCGGGCAATTTGCGCTACTGGAATTGATGAGTATGGCGCGGTGCACACGCTGTGGGTCGTGGGCTAACCAGTCCAGGGCAACCATGCCGCCAAGTGACAGCGCAACAATGCCGATGGCTTCGCCTTCGGGCAGAGTGAGCCGGGATTGCAGGTTCTGGCGGATTTGTCGGATCGACAGCGGCGATACGCCGTTGTGCTCCGTGCCAAACCCGGGCAGATCCAGGCTATGGCACTGCCAGGCCAGGGTGTTCTGACACTGTTCGATAAACGGTTGCCAGTGGCCGGTCTCTCTGGCCAGGCCTCGCAAAAAGAGCCAGTGTTTTGGCGAAGATTCAGTCATTGAGGTGCTGATACCAAAGGGTTTGCGCGATTTGCTGCATCTGCCGGTCTTGTTCGCCGTGGGTCAGCCACTCTGCGCTATTTCGGCAGGCGGCCAGCAGGAAGTCGATCAACAATAAGTGCCCCCGTAAAACGCGTGCATGGCGGTGCGGCACGGTCGGGTTAAATAAACCGGCGAAGCTAAACAGCTGGCGGGGATGTTTTTTCACCCACAGCCAACTGCCCATTTCCAGGGTGAGTGGCAGCAGGCGGCAGCCGCGCTCGCGGCAACGCAGATAAAAGTAGTCCCACATGTCGCCATGGCTGAGGTAGTGCATCGCCTGCGGGCCGAATACGTAATTGTGGTGGGGAAAGTTGCGCTCCCACAGCAGCTTCAGCGACATATAGCTGCCGATATCATCGATGGGCTGTTTGCGGTAGGCGTGAGGAATCCAAATGTGGTCGCGAAAGCCGAAGCCTGAGTGAAAGTCTATCGCCATCATCATCCGGTCGCCGCCCCGGCTATGCCGGTCGATGATATCGCTCAGTGCCTGAAACTCCGGCTCTACCTGTTTCTCCCAGCGCCCGCGGTACCAAGGCAAGTGGCGGGACAACCTTTGCCCGCCAACAAGAAAAGGAACCCGGTCCTCGGCGTCTATAGGTGCATGGCGGTTGAGATCAACGGCGTTGGCGTTGCAGCGTGCGTCGCGCAGCATCCCCGCGGGGTTGACGATAGGTACGGCGATTATGGCGATGTCTTCATCAAATTGCTGCCGCCAGTGAGTGTCCCAGCGGCAGCGTTCCAGTGCTGACTCCAACCAGGCAATCAATACCTGACTGCCGATACGCTCTACGCCGTGCACACCTCCGGTCAGCAGCAAGCAACTCCTGGCGCGTTGTGGATCCCCCAGGGTTAGCGAGACGATGGGCAGCCGAAAATTATCAACATCAATTACTGCTTCGCAGCGGCTTTTTAGCAGCGGCCCGGCTTGGCGGCAGAGCTGCTCAACCGCCAACAGCTCAGACAGGCGCCGGTGCAGGGGGCCTCGGCAGTCGTCCATTAATTCATGGAAATTGAGCGGCGGCGGCCCGACAAAATGTCTGTCGGATGGCTGGCTGTCGTTACTCAAAGGGACAGGTCGGCGGTCAGGGCGTGGTTTTGCTCGTCCTGCCAAAGGGCATCCACGAGAGCCTGGCGATTGTGCCATTGCCCCGAAAGCAACCACTCGCAAATTGCGCCGGCGACGTCGGGGTAGTTTTGCGCGGCACTGGACTGAGGCTGTCGCAGCCAGCTCGCGATGTGCTCACGATCAATATCGGCCATGGTGTCGGCAAGTTTGAGTTGACGCAGTGACGCCGCGTTACCCAATTGCTCTGACTGGCCGGCAACGGGCTTGGCCAATACCGGAATGCCCATGTGCAAGCATTCGCTAACCAGCTCAAAGCCGGCGTTGCAGATCACGCCTCGGGCACTACACAGATCGTGCTTAAACCCGTGAAGGTTGGTTTTTCGGTGTGAAACGTTGCCGTGGTCAGCGTCAGAGAGCGTCGGTGCATATTGGATGAAATGTTGATCTTTGAAACTTTGTAGCAACTCGGTGACGCGCTGCTGATCCTCGAAGGGAAGATAAACGAGGGTGTGCGACGCCGGTGCTAAACGTTTCTCGTCGGGGTTAATAATTGGCGGCACAATTGGGCCGCCAAAGTGATGCCAGTGCAGGCCGAGCCCCACTTTAACGGGAGCGAACAGTTTCATGATTAAGCGATTGCGAAAATCTACGCCGTCCTCGGGTACACCGGGGTGGCCAAATGCATATTGGTGGCCGACGCCGATGACGGTTTTCTCTTGCAGTCGGCCGGCCCAGGCGGTAACGGGTTCGAAGTCGGTAATCACAAGGTCGTAGTCGCTGAGATCGAGCGAGCGTACATCTTTTATAAATTGTAGCGGCCGCGATTCTCGCAGGGTTTGCAGGGTGCTTATCCGGCCATCCCGCGTTGCAAAAGTGAGGCCGTGGCGCAGCTGAAAGTCGCCGAATACGTCCATGTCGAAGTACTGTTCTGGCGAGCGACCGCTAAACAGATATTGCACATCTACGTTGCGATCGGCGAAGTGCTTCGCCATCATGCGAGCGCGGGAGATGTGTCCGTTGCCAGTGCCCTGGACCCCATAGAGTAGTTTCATGGTAAAGCGCGTGTCTCTTTGATTGCTAAGATCAACCGATCACCAGACTATGGGCAACGTGCGCGAGGGCAATGCCAAGGCCAGCGCCGGCAAAGGTATCAGTTGGGAAGTGCACGCCCAGTACCACTCGCGAAGCGCCCACGGCCACCGCCCAAAGGAAAAGTACAGATGCGGCGGCGCCAAAGCACAGTACGGCTAAGGTCGCGAGTAGGAAGGCGGCCGCGGTATGCCCAGAGGGAAAGCTAAACTCGTCCGAGGCAATGATGGCGGCATTGAATTGCGGGATTGCCGCGGGAGGCCGCTTGCGGCGACAGGTATTTTTCAACACCCAGTAGAGCGGTAGCCACACCGCGAATCCGGTTGCTACGCTAGCAACAAATATCTCGCTGCTGTGCACGCCCAGTGCATAGAGCGCGAGTGGCAGAAAGAGCTGCGTATAGCCATCGCCACTCTTTGATATGGCATAGGCGAGCCGGCAGAGTTGCTGTTGGTGGCGAGTGTTAACGCAAGCGAGAAACATCCGCACATCGAACTGATTTATTGTCTGTATCAAGCGCATAGTTTAATCCTCTCGAATCAAACACTACCCCTGACAGCTTTCAGTTACGTGACAGCAATATTGCAGTATTGAGACAGTTCAGGCGTTCTCGATACGCAGCACATAGCCGCGGTGTGGCCGCGATGTATGGGCTCTGACGGGTACGAGCTCGGCATAGAAGTCCTCAATACAGGCCTCTGCTACCGCTAGAAAGGGTGGTCGACCGGGGTCGGCAATGAGAATTCTGCCGCAACCGGCTTCAACAGCGCGGGCGATAAGCTGGTAAACCTCTTCAGCCATATCGTCCCAAAAGCAAATATCGCTGGCGATCAGGGTATCGGCCGCCGCAAGCGCGTCGTCTGGAACGTCGGCAAAGCGCCAGACCTCGGTGTCGATAGTGAGGTCGTTAATGTCGGCCTGCGCCTGAAGATAGGGGAATACCGCTGGGTCAGCGTCGCTGGCAGTCACCGCAGAATGAAAGCGCTTGCGGCAATACAGTCCCGCCAGCCCCCAGCCACAGCCGACATCGAGTACGGAGCGATTGGGCGGGAGAGGGTGCTGGCTCAGGTATTCCATCAGTAAGAATGCCGCTCCCCAATTTTTGCTGCCGTGCAAGCGGCTGTTGTTGCCGCGCTTGAGGCGGCGCATTGCTGGCGCGCTCGCCATCATATAGCGCAGGCCATAGTGTTCTCGTTGGTGGGAGCTTGTGGGCACGGCTCGGTCTCTTGGGTTTGGGGACAGACCAAGGTCGAATCCCCTTTCTCTTGCGATGGCGGTAGTATACTGCCTGAATAGCTCTAAGTGGTTAACGCCCCGCGCAGCGGCGATAAGGAAGGGTAAATTGGCCAACTATGATTTTGATGTACTGGTAATTGGCAGCGGGCCTGCCGGCGAAAGCGCGGCATTGAACGCGGTCAAACATGGTCAAAGTGCTGCTGTTATCGAGGAGCAGCCACAGGTTGGGGGGGCTTGCACCCACCAGGGAACCATTCCTTCCAAGGCTCTGCGTCATATGGTGCGACAGGCGATCCGCTTTAATCGCATGCCCATTTTCCGGGAAATTGGCGACCCGCGAACGCTCACGTATCCGCGTTTACTCAGCCACGCTAACGAGGTGATCGCCCGCCAAGTGGCCATGCGCAGCCGCTTTTACTATCGCAATAATATTCGTGTGATTCCCGGCAGGGCGAGCTTTGTCGATGCGCACACATTGGCTGTGGAAGGTGAAGACGGCAAACAAGAGCACTACAGCGCCGAGAACATTGTGATTGCAACGGGCTCGCGCCCCTACCGGCCTGCGAATATCGACTTCAGTCACCCGCGTGTTTACGACAGTGACAGTATCCTGGCGATGACCAATACGCCCCGTAAAATTATTGTTTACGGCGCTGGTGTGATTGGTTGTGAGTACGCCTCAATCTTCTCTGGTATCGGGATCAAGGTGGAACTGGTCAATACCCGTGACCGCTTGTTGGAATTCCTCGACGACGAAATCTCCGATGCACTGAGTTATCACTTGCGCCACCTCGGCGTGATGATTCGCCACCGCGAAGTCTATAGCGAGGTAGAGGCCAGTGATAAGGAAGTCGTCCTAAAAATGGAAAGTGGCAAGCGCCTTCACGCCGACGCCCTGCTGTGGTGTAACGGACGCAGCGGTAATACCGACCGCCTGGGGCTAGAGACCGTGGGCATCACGCCGGATCATCGCGGCCAGTTAAACGTGGACGAGCACTACCAGACGAATGTCGAGAATATCTACGCCGCCGGCGATGTGATTGGCTGGCCGAGCTTGGCCAGCGCTGCCTACGACCAGGGGCGGGCGGCATCGGCGTCGGCGCGCGGTAAGGAGCAGTGCCGGTTTGTCGACGACGTACCCACAGGGATATACACCCTGCCGGAAATTAGTTCAGTGGGTCTGAATGAGCGCGAGCTCACCGAGCAACGCGTACCCTATGAAGTGGGCCGGGCATTTTTTAAAGACACCGCCCGGGGGCAGATCAGCGGGGAAACCGTTGGCATGCTGAAGCTGCTGTTTAATGTAGAAACCCTGGAGATTCTCGGGATTCACTGTTTCGGTGCCGAAGCGGCGGAAATTATTCATATCGGCCAGGCAATAATGAAACAGAAGAACGGTGGAAACAGCCTGCGTTATTTCCTGGGAACCACCTTTAACTACCCCACTATGGCCGAGGCTTATCGCACCGCGGCGCTGAATGGCCTTAATCGCCTGTAGGCTATGGCTGCTCTGCGCCTGGCTGATATAAACCGAGACCAAAGTAGGGGTAAATTTTCATTGACAGACTGCCGATCTCAGCATAAATAGTCAGCTGAACAACCGTGCTAATTGCCGATGGTTGCTTCCGTATTTAATCGTGCTGGAGTGAGCTTGATATGGCTAGAGAAATGGCAGTGTCAGAGAGTGTTGATGACTTCGATGACAACTTCTTTGACGATGGTGCAAACTACGACGACGGTCCTGATATGGGGGGGCGAGACAACAGTATTCGCCGACGTATTGAAGAGCGGCTCGAACGTAAAAGGCTAATGGAGGAGCTGGAACTGCTAGACGACCTCGACCTGTAGGCCTTCCATTCTTAACTGGCACCCGTCGGCGGTCACGATGGGTGCTGGCGCATTATTTTCCCTCGAATATTCTTCCCCACAGTTGCCGCGGTTAGTCCGCGGGGCTACCATGGGCAAATGTCACGTTGCAGCGTCATTGGGCTGTCGCTGCAACAACGTTATTTCTTGCACAATCAAAAAACATAACAGGAAGCGTAAATGAACTGGAAATCCCTGTCTGCGATCGTGATCATTGCTGCTGTTGGCGCCTTCGTCTGGTTTGTGGTCGAGCGCTCGGCAAACAGTGAATTCAACGAGCCTGAGACCAGCTCGGAGGATTTGCAGGCCTCGATGCCGCCGAAAACATCAGCGATCAAAGAAACGCTGGCGGTCGAGCAGGAGCAAGACTATCAAGAGCAAGCGGCCAAGGCGCCGGCGCCCCCGCGAGAAATAGATGGCAGTGATGACCAGGTGCGAGACGCGGCAACGGAACTGTCTCCATCATTGGGGCAGTGGCTGCAACCACAGCATCAAATTCGTAAGTGGGTCGCTTTGGTTGATCAAATGGCGCGTTTTCGCCTGCCAAACAAACACCTGCCGATCAGTTACGACAAAGAGGCCTTTTTGGTCATTAAGACTGAAAAGGGCATGGCAAACGACCCCGGTAACTTCCGCCGCTGGCAACCGCTGGTAAATGCGGTTACCGCCTTAGATCCGAAAAAAGTCGCGATCTACTATAAAAAATGGTCGCCCTTCCTGGAGTCGAGCTACAACGAATTAGGTAATCCACAGTCCTTTGATAATCAGCTGCGCACCACGATTGAGCACTTGCTGATTGTTGAGCCGATTCCCGCCGATGCGGAATTGCGCCGTCCAAAAGTGTTCTATGAATACGCTGACCCGGTTCTGGAAAATGCCGACCCGCTCAGTAAGTGGCTGTGGCGTTTGGGCCCGGATAACATGAAGTCATTGCAAGACTGGTTGCGTCAGCTACAAAGCTACTTGTAAGGCCTGCCTTCAGCCACCCGTTTGGAGGGTGGCTGAAGATCCCTCCCACGCTACACTCGCCTCAAAGATGAATAATGAGGCAGCTATGACCCTTTCTCCTGTTGATATTTCCGGTAGTCGAATCCTTCTTGCTGGCCCCGGTGGCCAAGTGGCCGCGCCCATTGTCGAAGCGCTTGCTGCGCAGTGTGAGCTGACCGCGGTGGCGCGTTTTTCTGACGAGAAGCAGCGTCAGCAGCTCGAGGCAATGGGCGTCAACACTGTCAAAGGAGACCTTGCTGATCACCGCAGTTTGCAGGCCTGCCCTAGCGATGTGGACTACGTGATCAACCTGGCGGTGGTCAAAAGTGGTGACTTTGACTACGACCTGAGAGCAAACGCCGAAGGCATCGGGAATTTGATGGCGCATTGCCGCAGTGCCAAAGCCGTGCTGCATTTCTCATCAACGGCCGTCTATGAATACGCCGGTCAGCAGCCGCGTGAAGAGAGTGCGCCGCTGGGCGATAATCACCGGGCAATGTTCCCGACCTACAGTTTGTCGAAGATTGCTGCTGAGTCGGTCTGTCGCTTCGCCGCTCGCCAATACGGTATTCCAACGACGATTGCCCGCTTGAGTGTCCCCTATGGCAACAATGGTGGTTGGCCGTTTTTCCACCTGTTGATGATGAAAGAGGGCATGGAGATTGACGTCCACCCTGAGGCGCCGAACTTCTATAACTTGTTGCACAGCAGTGACTATATCGAGAAATTGCCCTACCTGCTGGCGGCGGCCAGCACAGAGGTGTGCACGGTAAATTTCGGCGGCTCTGAAGCGGTGAGTATTGAGCAGTGGTGTGAATACTTGGGCGAGCTCTGTGGCTTGCAGCCGCGCTTCCGAGACAACCCACAAGCCTTTGGTAGCTTGCAAATCGACACCGAAAAAATGCACGCATTAATCGGGCCGACTAAAAAAGACTGGCGCCAGGGGCTGCGAGAAATGGTAGAGCAGCTGGCGCCAGAGTTACTGCTTGCCTAAGCGCTGATCGGTGACAATTCCCCGATCAGGTGTGGCTTGCCGCTAGCGGCGTCACGCAGTTCAAAGACTGTGCTGTCGGGGCCTTTTTCGTAGTGAAGTTCGGCTTTTGATGGCAGAAACACGGGGGTCTTAAATTCCACGCGACAGCGCAGGGCGTCGCCGCCATCGATGAGCTTCGCCATGCACGCGGCCTTACTCCACATGCCGTGTACCACCATTTTCTTAAAGCCCAGCACCTTTGCGCTGAGATCGTGTAAGTGAATGGGGTTGAAGTCGCCCGAGGCAAGGGCGTAATGACGAGCCGTGCTGTTAGGGATGTGCATGGCCTCTTGGTTCGCATAGCGCCGGGCTTCGCGCGGCTTGCTCTTGGCGGGTTTGGCAATCCCGGTCTTGCGTCGCGACAGGTACTGGCTGCGGTCTTCCCAGACACACTCATCGCCAGCGTACACGAGACATTCAAATGTAAACTCAACCCCTCTGGCGGTGAGTTCATGGTCACTCAGGCGGCACACCATACGCAGTGTTTCGCTGCTGTTAATAGCGCGGTGCTGAATGATTTCATTGTTCAGGTGCACACAGCCCATTGCCGCAACGGGAAAGTCGCGCTGTATCATTAGCTGCATTTGCAGCCGGAAGGCCATAATATGCAAGAAACTCGCGGGCAGGGTGTTGCCGTCCAAGCTAAAGCCGCAGGATTTGGCATAGCGTTTGAGCTGTCGTTGGCTGTAACGCACTGGCGCCAGCTCAATGCTGCGCTCGGGGAAGTTAAGCGCTTTGCTTTGGCGCTTGGGTAATGCCGCTCTGGCGAGGAGGGGGGCGAGGGCCGGTAGACGTTTGATTTTTAGTTCCTGAGCGACGCTCATGCTACTCTTACTCCTTATTCGGTGCAGCTTCACAGTATAATCAATGCTGAGCAGTAAATTATTTGCTGATGAGGCAGAATTGATTCTGCGCTCCGGCCAATCCCAGCCATGAAGTCAGCGTCTAGAACAGCCATAGATAGCGAGTGTAATGAGCGATTCCACGGAAAAAGGTTTTTCAGAACTGAGTGATTCCAGCTTCCTGATCCAGCTGGCTTACCCAGCCATTCAAGAGCTGGGGTTGGATGTTGAGCGGATCGTCAGCGAGTGCAAAATTTCTCCCAAGTTGTTGAAAGATCGCAGCGCGCGTTTCCCCCACGCTGCGCAGGTGCAATTTTGGCGCGTGTTAGAAGAAGTCAGCGGCGACAAAAGCATTGGCTTGCACCTGGCCAACCATGTACCGGTATACCGTGGCCAGGTACTGGAATACCTATTTCTGAGTAGCCCCAGCTTTGGCGATGGTTTGCGGCGGGCGGAAAATTATCAGCGCTTAGTGACCGATGCCATGCAGTTTAAGTTGCATGTGGAAGGCGATGAGGCGCGTGTGGTGCTGGATTTTATTGGCGACAGTGAGGCAGAGCTGCGCCACCGCGATGAGTGCTTTGTGCGTTTTATGCAGCGCTATTTTGAAGCGTTGACCGACGGCGCGTTTCAAACCCGAGAGATTAACCTTGGCCACCCGCTGCAGGGGGATGTTGCCGAGTATGAAAAGCACTTCAATTGCCCGGTACATTTCGATGCCAAAGAGCAGAGCTTGGTATTTGCCGCCGATATTTTGGCAACACCATCTAGCCATGCCGAGCCGGATTTGCTGAAACTCCATGAAAAAGTCGCCAGTAAGCAGCTTGAACGGCTCTCACGTCAGGACGTTGTGGGCGATGTTAAGCAAGTGATTGCGGAAATGCTTGAGCTGGGTCAGCCCAGCTTGGAAAGTGTGGCAGAACGCTTAGGGATGAATGAGCGAGTACTGCGCTCGCGTTTGACGGAGGCGGGCACCAGTTTTAACCAGGTGTTGGCAGATTATCGCTGCATACTTGCCAAGCGCTTGTTGTCGCGCACCGATGAAAGCATTGCTGACGTGGTGTATCTGACGGGGTTTTCCGAGCCCAGTACCTTTTATCGGGCATTTAAACGCTGGACCGGCCTAACGCCGATAGAGTATCGCCAACAGAAACAACAGTAGGCGGCGCGCAATGCCCCGCCCACTCAAGCCGTCTTAGGCGCCGAACCAGGACTGGCCGCATACACGCAGTGTATTGCCACTCACTCCGCGAGAGAGAGGGTTGGCGAAAAAGGCGATCGCCTCGGCAACGTCTACTGGCAGCCCGCCCTGGGACAGCGAGTTCAGGCGTCGGCCGAACATCCGGGTGAATAGCGGAATCGCCGCGGTCATTGCGGTTTCAATAAAGCCTGGGGCAACGGCGTTGACCGTAATATTGTGAGCGCGTAGCTGCTCGTCATTCTTCATGAAGTCAACGTAACCAATGACACCCGCCTTTGATGCGGCGTAGTTGGTTTGCCCGCGCTGACCGCCAATACCGTTCATTGACGACACGCCAACGATGCTGCCGCCATTGCGGATAAGGCCTTGGTCCAGCAGTTCACGCGTAATGCGCTGTGCGGCGGCCAAGTTGATATCCAGCGTCATTTGCCATTGCTGCTCGGTCATATTGGCAATGGTTTTGTCGCGAGTAACACCGGCATTGTGGACGATAAGATCGATACCACCTGCCTGTTTAGCGGCGCTGGCAATCTTGGCGGGGGCGTCTTCAGCGGTGATGTCTGCGATCAGGGGCTGACCACCCAGGCGGGTCATCACTTTCACAAGGTCGTCTTCCATTGGCGCAACATCGACACCGATAACGGTGGCGCCATCGCGCGCCAGCGTGTCGGCAATCGCTTCACCAATGCCGCGAGAAGCGCCGGTCACCAGGGCGGTTTTGCCTGCCAGAGGTTTGTGCCAATCGACATTACCCGACTGCTCGACGGCGTTAACGGCAATGACCTGGCCAGTGACATAGGCCGATTTCGGCGACAAGACAAAGCGCAAGCTGCTGCCGAAGTCTCCCTCGGCGCCGTTGGCAACAGTAATCAATTGTGCAGTGCTGCCGCGCGCACCCACTTCTTTTGCCAGTGAGCGGCTCAAGCCTTCCAGTGCACGCTGGGTGGCTGCCTGTTCGGCGTTATCGGCGCCCATGTGCGGACGGCCCAGAATAACGATGCGGCCGCCGGGAGCCAGCTTGCGAATGTTGGCGTTGAAGAAGCGGTAGGCTGCAACCAGCTCCAGTGAGTCGCGCATGCCGGTCGCATCGAATACCAGTGCGGCGAAGGGGGCATCGCTACCGTTGTCTTGTGTCAGGGCAGTACATTGCAGACGGGCATTGTCGTCGCCAAATACCTCTGCGTCGCTCTCGGCGAGAATTTTTGATACCTGTGCCAGTAAGGCAGCGTTGTCGCCAGCGCCGAGCAGTAGGCGCCCTTTAAAAAAGCTGCGCTGGGAGGGGGTGTAGCGGGCGAGTTCACGAGGAGCGTTGACGCCCAGTGCGCCAAGTACCTTTTTACCTGCGTTGGAATTAATAAAGTTCTCGATACGATCAGACATAAAATGACTCCTGAATGAGGGTGTGCCCTGTGTTATGGGCGGCAATTCTACGCGCAGACCGCCGGTGGTGAATTGACATCGCCGCCGCTGCTGCCGTGTCGCCTCAGCCAATGTGGCCTTGCTGCGGCTTGTTACACTGCGCCACCTGACAAAACACCTGAGGACCTGTCATGGCTCAAACCATCAAGCGCGTCGCTATTATCGGCGGCAACCGCATCCCTTTTTGCCGCTCTAATACCGCTTATTTCGGTGCTAGCAACCAAGACATGCTAACCGCAGCGATTGAGGGCTTGGTTCAGCGCTACCAGCTCCAAGGCCAGCGCCTTGGCGAAGTTGCCGCTGGTGCGGTAATGAAGCACAGCCGTGACTTCAACCTTACTCGCGAATCGGTACTGAGTACTTCTCTCGACCCCGCAACGCCTTGCTTCGATGTACAGCAGGCCTGTGGTACTGGCTTACAAGCGCTGAATTTGGTGGCCAACAAGATTGCCCTCGGGCAGATCGATGCTGCGATCGCCGGTGGTGTGGATACCACTTCTGATGCTCCTATTGGCGTGAGCGAGGGTCTGCGCAAAATTCTGTTGCAAGTGAACAAGGCGCGCAGCCTGGGTGAGCGCGTTAAGCCCTTCCTGCAGCTGCGAGGCAAAGATCTGGGTGTACAGATCCCTGTCAACTCAGAGCCGCGTACTGGCATGTCGATGGGTGAGCACACCGAAGTGACTGCGAAAGAGTGGGGCATCCCTCGCCAGGAGCAGGACGAATTGGCATACAACAGCCATAAAAATCTTGCTGCTGCCTATGAGCGCGGCTTGTTTGAGGACTTAATCACACCTTTCAATGGGGTGGGTCGCGACAATATTTTGCGCGCAGATACTACCATCGAGAAACTGTCGACCCTGAAGCCTGCCTTTGACAAAGAGAGCGGCCAGGGTACGTTGACCGCAGGCAACTCTTCAACACTCACCGATGGCGCATCGGCGGTGTTGTTGGCAAGTGAAGAGTGGGCCAAAGAGCAGGGGCTGCCGATCAAGGCCTACCTGAGCTTTGTGGAAACGGCAGCGGTCGACTTCTTTGGCAAAGATGTGGGTAGCGAAAAAGAAGGCCTGTTGCTGGCACCAGCTTATGCCGTTCCGCGCATGCTCGCTCGCGCTGGTTTAACGCTGCAAGACTTCGATTTTTATGAAATTCACGAGGCTTTTGCGGCCCAGGTACTGGCTACACTGAAGGCCTGGGAAGACGAAGAATTCTGCAAACAGCGCTTGGGTCTGGATCGGGCGTTGGGCAGCATTGATCGCAGCAAGCTCAACGTGAATGGTAGCTCTTTGGCTGCTGGTCACCCCTTCGCGGCGACGGGTGGTCGTATTGTCGCGACGCTGGCGAAAATGCTGGAAGAGAAAGGCAGCGGTCGAGGCCTTATTTCGATCTGTGCCGCCGGTGGCCAGGGTGTAACGGCGATTGTCGAGCGCTAAGGCATAGCCATCGCGTTACACTAAACGGGGCTTCGGCCCCGTTTTTTTTTGCTCCTGCGGTGCCGCTTTGCTTATGGCCTGGTCCTTGCCCTTGTTTATGCGAGGGGCGGGGCGGGCCAACAGTGCTTTGATATGTCTTCGCAGGCGTCCTTACAGGCGTCCCTACTGGCGTCCTTACAGGCGTCCCTTTCCAAACGACTCACAACTGCCAAACTCATAGCCCACGACAGCCTCGTCGGCGCAGGCGCTGCAGGCATTGCCATAGGTTTTGTGGGTGGGCGCGGCGCAGGGCTGAGTAACGCACTGAATTTGGCTGTCGAGGTGGCCGCACACCGGCCGATACTCGCGAGTACATATTTCTGATCGCGGTGACTCGCAGTGGATGAAACCTTCGCGTGATGCGTCGCTTTGTACGGGTGGGGTGGAACACGCGCTCAGCAGTGTGAGCGATAAAAAAAGTCCGGAGAGTCCAAGGTTCGGGCGCTGCATAAATAAGCTCGGTAAAAAGAGAGTGTTGCCATCATAAAGCGGCAGGTGCGTTTGCGGTAGTCGCGATTGTTTTTGGCAATGACCTCCATTGATATAAACGAATATTCCTATCAGGTGTGAATGCGTAAGCTGAGAACTGTCGATACTGACAGCGAAACAATCGGCTGAGGTCGATCTCGCGTAGGAAAAAGACGTCGCCTTGCAGGCGGGGTGATATGGAGTCAAAAACGACAATAGGAGTCATTATGCAAAAGATAGATATCGGTATTAACGAAGCAAATCGACAGCAGATCGCCGACGGCCTGAGCCGCCTGTTGGCTGATTCCTACACCCTCTACCTGCAAACGCACAACTTTCATTGGAACGTTACCGGGCCGCGGTTTCGCGACCTGCATTTGATGTTTGAAGAGCATTACACCGAGCTCGCCACCGCCGTGGACGATATTGCAGAGCGCATTCGCACCCTGGATGTTGCCGCGCCAGGCACCTACAAAGCCTTTGCGTCATTGAGCAAAGTGCAAGAAGTGGATGGCGTGCCCAGCGCCGAGGACATGGTCGATATTCTGACTCGCGGCCATGAACAAGTGGTAAAAACCTGCCGAGAGGTGCTCAGCACGGCCGCTGAAGCCGACGACGAATCGACCGTTGCCTTAGTTGGAGACCGCATGCGCATTCACGAGAAAACCGCGTGGATGTTGCGGGCCTTAAACCGCTAACAGTCCTTGCGCCAGCGACGCGATGCGCTACACCGATTGGGGCGCGGCAACATTGTCGCGCTCGCCGCGCTTCACCCGGTACATGTTTTGGTCTGCGACCTTCAGCAGTTCCTCGTCATTGCTGCCGTGTTGAGGGTAAATGGCGTAACCGACGCTGGCACTTACCTGATAGTCGACGCCGCCGAGTTGCAGCGGCGTGGACAGGTTGTGGATCAGGGCATCTAAACGCTGCTCCACAACTTCTGCCCGCCCTAGCGAGCGCAGCAGCAAGGCAAACTCATCACCACCCAGTCGAGCAACAAAGTCGTCTTCGCGGATTTCCTGACGAAGCCGGTTAGCAAAGGCGATCAAAATCTCATCGCCGAAGTGGTGGCCGTGTTTGTCGTTGGCCTCTTTGAATTTATTCAAGTCGAAGTAAAGAACGCTGAATTGATCGCCCTTGCGCTTGGCTCGGGAAATTTCCCGATTGATGGCATCAATAAAGTGGCGGCGGTTGGCGATTCCGGTCAGGCTGTCATGGTGGGCAAGGTGGAAGTACTTGCTTTGCTCGAAACGGAGTTGCTTGCTCAGTTTTCTGCTGTTCAGCTCGTAGTAAACGGCGATGAAAATGATAAAGGCATGGGTGGTCACCAGGCAGGAAAATTCGGCCAGGCTTTGGTTGGCGTCGATGATGATGTTGCGATAGTTGTGCCCCTGTTGTTCAGCAATGAACATTCCCGAGCCAATTAAACCAACACAAAGGCTCCAGCCAATGCCCGCCTTCGCACCGATGCTAAGTGTCGCGAGGGCGGGAATAATCACCGAGCAGATCACCGCGGGTGAGCCCAAGCCACCGGTGATGCTCGCAACATAGACCAGGCCGCCAGTGAGGGTGGTGATAAATATATGCAATGCCAGGTGGCGTTTTGCGGCAATACGTAGCGTCAGCAGTGCTATGGTGATACCAAACGTAAGACCCAGAGAAAAATAATTGATGAGGCGTTTACCGTCTTGCGTTAGCGGCAGCAGTGTCTGATTTACCGTTAACAAGACAATGAGATAGGCGAAAGTGCCAACCAGAATACTGGCCAGGAAACGGTACAGCGATCGCTCGGTGCTGCCGGCTGGCACTCTGGGGGGTATCCAGGGGTCGATCACCCTGAACAAGAGGTCTTGAATGTGTGGAATCATGGCTAGCGTCTATTGAACATTATTATTAATTGAGGGTTCCATCTCTCGTTTGCCGCCAGCTGGTACCACATACTCCGTTGAAGGCAGCGGGGGATAATACGCACTTTTTCGATTGTGTGCCATGCGTGCATAGCTTGTTCGATGAGTGTAACGGCAGCGCATTCGGTGCGTCATAACGGTGAGCGTCGAGCGAATGCTTGACGAAAGCCAATGAGTGTAAACAGGCCCTAGGTGAGTCATGAAAAAGAAAATACTGCTAATACTGCTGTTGCTTGGAGCCGGTGTGCTGTTGCTAAGCAGCGGGCTCGGGGATTATTTGAGCCTGGATGGCCTCAAGCAGGCAAGGTCTCAGGTAGCGGCGTTTCAAACGGCTCATCCGGCAGGTTTCTTTGCACTTTTTTTCATCTGTTATGTGCTGGTGACAGCATTATCTCTGCCTGGCGCGGCGGTGATGACGCTGGCAGGCGGGGCGTTTTTCGGCCTTTTCCAGGGGCTGCTGTTAGTGTCTTTCGCCTCGACGATTGGTGCAACGCTGGCGTTTCTCGTTGCGCGCTACCTGCTTCGCGACAGCCTGAAGCGGCGGTTTCCTCAGCGCCTTCAGCGTATTGATGAAGGGGTGAGTAAAGAGGGCGGTTTCTACCTGTTTACCTTGCGCCTGGTGCCGATTTTTCCGTTTTTCCTAATCAACCTGTTGATGGGTTTAACGGCTATGTCGGCGCGACGCTTTTACTGGGTGAGCCAGTTGGGGATGCTGCCCGGCACCGCGGTCTATGTGAATGCGGGTGTTCAGTTGGGCAGCCTGGAAAGCCTTTCCGGTATTTTATCTCCGGCGCTGTTGTTGTCCTTCACCCTGCTGGGAGTTTTTCCGCTTATTGCCAAGCGTATTATCGCTTTCGTCAAGGCGCGGCGTGTGTACCGCGGGTGGTCGCGACCAACATCCTTTGATCGAAACCTGGTGGTGATTGGTGCCGGTGCGGCCGGGCTGGTGACTTCCTATATCGCGTCGGCGGTCAAGGCGAAGGTCAGCCTGATAGAAGCAAACGAGATGGGCGGGGACTGTCTGAACACCGGCTGTGTGCCGAGTAAGGCGCTTATAAAGTCGGCCAAGGTGGCGGCTACCGCCCGCCGCGCTGAGGAATATGGTTTTGAGGAACACAAACCAGCGTTAAATCTCCCGCGTTTGATCGCCCGCGTACGGGACGTGATTGCAGCCATTGCCCCCCACGACAGTGTGGAGCGCTACACTGAGCTGGGGGTTGATGTGATTCAGGGCTACGCCAGGATTGTCGACCCCTGGACGGTGGAAATTCGTGATCGTGACGGAGGCAGCCAACGTTTGACAACGCGGTCAATTGTCATCGCGGCGGGAGCGTCGCCGACTGTGCCGCCGCTGAAGGGTATGGCCGAGCTCGGTTTTGTTACCAGCGATACGCTGTGGGATCACTTGGAGCGCTGTGAGCGGCTACCCCAGCGAGTGGTCGTGCTTGGCGGCGGGCCTATTGGCTGCGAGCTAAGCCAGTGTTTTGCTCGATTGGGCAGCGCCGTAAGCCAGGTCGAGATGCTACCGCGGCTGCTGCTGAAAGAGGACGAGGATGTTGCCGATTTTGTTACCGAGCAACTGCGCCGCGACGGGGTTGATGTGCGGTGTAATACCAGGGCCGTGCGCTGTGAAATGCGCGATGGCGAAAAGTGTTTGATTGTCCAGCACGGCGATGCGGAGGGCGAATCGGCAGTCGCCTACGACCTGTTGATCTGCGCGGTTGGCCGCAGTGCCAGATTGACCGGGTTTGGTTTGGAAGAATTGGGAATCACCACTGACAGGACGGTGGATACCAATGAGTACTTGCAGACCTTGATGCCCAATATCTATGCCGCGGGTGATGTTGCCGGGCCGTATCAGTTTACCCATGTCGCAGCGCATCAAGCGTGGTATGCCAGCGTTAATGCCCTGTTTGGGCAATTTAAAAAATTTGCCGTAGATTATTCAGTGATACCTTGGGTGACCTATGTCGACCCGGAAGTGGCGCGCGTGGGTTTGAATGAGCAGGAAGCCAAAGCGCAGGGTATCGACTACGAGGTCACGCGCTACGGGCTGGACGATTTAGATCGGGCGATTTGCGACGGCAACGCGCAGGGCTTTATCAAAGTCCTTACCCCGGTGAACAGTGACCGTATTCTGGGCGTGTGCATTGTCGGGAGTCAGGGCGGTGATTTGCTGGCAGAATTTGTGCTGGCGATGAAACACAAGCTCGGCTTGGGGAAAATACTGGCGACGATTCATCCTTACCCCACCTGGGCTGAGGGTAATAAATACCTTGCCGGGGAGTGGCGCAAGGCCCATCAGCCGGAGCGAATACTGCGGCTGATGGCGGGTTTTTTCCGTTGGCAGAGAGGGGGGTGATCGCGTGGCAAAGTCAGTTTGGTGGCGGACGATTGGTTTTGTGGTATTGACGATAGTTGCGCAGTTTTCTCGGGCTGACGATCAGCACGCGCTCTGGCAAAGCCTGTTGTCCAAGCATGTCTATGTGGCTGAGGGTGGCTACGCGACAACGGTCGATTACAGCAGCTTTGCCAAAGACCGTGCCGTGCTTGCGCGTTACCTCGAAACGTTATCTGCGGTGTCGCCGGCGGAATTTGATCGCTGGTCAGAATCGCGGCAGTTGGCTTTTTTGATCAATGCCTATAACGCCTGGACAGTGGAGCTGATTTTGCGCCATTACCCCGGCATCGATTCCATTCGAGAGATTGGTGGCTGGTTTCGCTCGCCCTGGAAGCTGTCGTTCTTTGACTTATTTGGCAAGCGTTGCAGTCTCGATGAGCTGGAGCATGAAATGATTCGAGAAAATTATGCCGAGCCTCGTATTCATTTCGCGGTAAATTGCGCCAGCATCGGCTGTCCCGCGCTGGCCAGGGAGCCTTATCGAGGCGATCAACTGGAGCACCAGCTGGAAGCCGCGACCCAGCGATTTTTATCAGATCGTCAGCGCAACGGCCTGAGCAAGGGGGCGTTACGGGTGTCGCCAATATTTGATTGGTACGAAGAGGATTTCGCCAAAGGCTGGCGCGGCCTACACTCGCTGCCGAATTTTCTTGCCCATTATGGTAACGCGCTCGGTTTAAGCAGCGCGCAGCAACGTCAGTTGCGCAGTGGCGCCTTGCGCATTCGCCATACCGATTATAACTGGGCGCTGAATAAGCGTGACTGAGTCCAGCTGCCAAGGTCCGCCGTTGCTGTCGATCATCGTTCCTCTGCTCAATGAGCGGGCGCTATTGCCTGCTGTGCTGCCCAACATTTTGCATTTGAAGCAAAGCCACGGCGCCGTAGAGTGGCTGTTTGTCGATGGCGGCAGTGGCGATGGCTCTGTCGAGTATTTGCAAGCGCAGGGCTTGCGCGTCATTGCCAGTGATGCGGGCCGGGCTAGGCAGATGAATGCCGGGGCCGCGCAGGCGAGCGGAGCATGGTTGTTATTTTTGCATATCGATACGCTACTCAGCACAGAGGCGCTAACGGCGTTGCGCCGTCACTGCGAGCAGTGGCCGCCCGGCTGGGGACGATTTGATGTGCGAATACACGGGCGCTCGTCAATGCTAAAGGTGGTTGCAAGCATGATGAACTGGCGGTCACGCATTACCGGTATCGCCACCGGTGATATGGGCATTTTTGTCCACCGAGAGGTATTTGCGGCGGTGTCGGGTTTTCCGGAACAACCGCTGATGGAGGATATCGAAATCAGTCGACGACTGAAGCGAACGGGCCGACCGCACTGTCTATCCCAGCCGGTAATTACCTCTGGGCGGCGCTGGGATGAAAAGGGCGTGTGGGCGACAATTCTGCTGATGTGGCGACTGCGAATTGCCTATTTTATGGGTCGTTCGGCCGACGATATTGCGCGCCGCTATTACGGTTAAGGCTAAGGAGGGAGGGGTGACAGTCACAGCAGTCAAAGTTTTCGCCAAAGCGCCCTTACCCGGTCGTGCCAAAACGCGCCTGGCCCCCGCCCTGGGGGAGAAGGCAGCGGCGAAAGTGGCGGAGTCGCTGTTGGCCTGGAATGCGCAGCTATGCTCACAGCTGCCACCGACAATGGCGGTGGAGTACCAGTTGAGCCCAGGGCCTGACGCGGCATGCTGGCAAGCGTTTCGCGGTTTGTCGGCTTTTTCCAGTGTCGAGCAAGGGGAAGGGGATCTGGGGCAGCGGATGGCGCGGGCGGCGTCGCGTGGCGTTCGCGAGGCAAGCGGGGTGATTTTGATTGGAACAGATTGCCCGTCGCTGACCGCCGCACATTTGCGCTGGGCCGAGAGTGCGCTGCAAAACGTTGACGCTGCGGTGATACCCGCTACCGATGGCGGCTATGTACTATTGGCCTTGGCCGGGGAATGTGCAGCCGTCTTTGACGGCGTGGCGTGGAGTACGGACAAGGTTCTTGCGCAAACACGTCGTCGTTTGGCTGATGCCGGCTTGCGCTGGCAGGAGCACACGCCGCTGCCCGACCTGGACGTCGCCTCGGACATTTCAGCACAGCCCGCGGCGTTTATTGAATGCTGCCCGCCGCTGCGCAGGTATAGGGAGCGTGTCAGTGGCTGAATGGGAGAGCGCGCTGCGCTTAGGGGTGTTTTCTAGCCTGTTTATCGTGCTGGCGCTGCTGGAAGTGTGGCAGCCCTTTCGCAAGGCCTCTCGCTGCCGCTGGTTGGCGAACCTGGGCTTGTTGGCCATAGGCAGTGTCGCCCTGCGCGTTGTCTTTCCCTTGGCGGCCACCGGGGTTGCTCTCTGGGCGCAACAGCAATCCTGGGGGCTGTTGAATCAGATTGAGTGGCCAGCGCTGCTTGAAATTATCATTGCCGTTGCGGTGTTGGACTGCGCAATATACTGGCAGCATCGCGTGTTTCACCGTCTACCCTGGTTGTGGCGGCTGCACAGCGTTCACCACGCCGATACGGCCTTGGATGTAACAACCGGGCTGCGGTTTCACCCCATCGAGCTGCTGCTTTCCATGGTGATAAAAAGTGTTTTCATTGTGGCGCTTGGCGCTCCGGCCTTGGCTGTGCTGATCTTTGAGGTGGTGCTAAATGCCTGCTCTATGTTCAACCACAGCAATATCGCCCTACCCAACACGTTGGAACACAGCCTGCGCCGGGTATTGATAACGCCCACTCTGCACCGCATTCACCATTCTCAGCGCGTTGAGGAAACCAACAGTAATTTCGGTTTTAGCGTGCCCTGGTGGGACTGGTTGTTTGGGAGTTTTCGGGCGCAAGCCCGAGAGGGGGATGCGGCGGTGCGTTTGGGCCTGCCCGGCGCGCAGCAGCGGGCGGGGCAGTTGCTCGCGCTGCTTATTCTGCCGTTTCGTCGGGAAGGTAATGGGCCGAGGAGTAACACATGAACGCGCAGGGTCGGTTGTTATCTCGATACTTGGCCGACCTTCCGCAGGGACGCTTGGAGTGGATCGGCGTGCGCCCGGAGCGCAAGGCACCGATGGTCGTGGTGGAACAGTGCCAGGCGCTTGAGGGCATGGGCTTACAGGGCGACCGCCGTTTGCGCGGCCGCGCCGGTTCCGGTCGCCAGGTGTCACTAATCAGCCGAGAATTTATGCGTAGTATCGCAGCGCATTTGGGGAGAGACAGTGTCGACCCGGCCCTGCTGCGCCGCAATCTGGTTGTCTCAGGTATCAATCTCAATGCTCTGCGGTATCAGTATTTTCAAATTGGCGAGGCAATTTTCCAAGCCAATGCCCTTTGCCAGCCCTGCTCGCGCATGGAACAGGCCTTGGGAGACGGCGCCGTAGTGGCCATGCTCGGCTACGGAGGTCTTTGCCTGCGGGTGGTGCGTGGCGGTCGCGTTGCTGTGGGCGATGCATTAGTGCCGCTGCCTGAGTCCGCCTTGCCGAGCTCACTCTCGTGACTGACCGTGGCGACCCGCGCCCTGACTAAAAGCCTTTGCGCCGCTCAGTGCTTCACCGGCCGCTAAGCTGGCTTTCCCCAGTGCAAATTCATTTTTCAGCGCGTCAGTTTCGGCCATGCTCCACTGCTCTAAAACGCTGCGACGGTCGTTACGCATGCATTGCTGGGGAGTTTGAGCGATTTGTTGCGCCAGTGCCTCGGCACTGTCTAACAGCTGATTTTTTGGGACAACCCGATTGGCCAAGCCGAAGGCCAGTGCCTCATTAGCATCGACAGGCCTTCCGGTTAAAATCATGTCCATTGCGCGGCTGTGGCCAATCAGTCGTGGCAGTCTAACGGTGCCTCCGTCAATAAGCGGCACGCCGAACCGTCGGCAGAACACCCCGAATATCGCGTCCTCGGTGGCGACTCTCAGGTCACACCACAGGGCCAGCTCCAGGCCACCCGCCACGCAATAGCCATCAATGGCGGCGATTACGGGTTTTTGTAGCTGCATGCGACTGGGGCCCATAGGGCCGTCGCCGTCGTCGTCTAATGGGTTGTACCGCTCAGGGTCCTCACTGGAGAAGGCTTTCAGGTCCGCTCCGGCACAAAAGTGGCTGCCTTCGCCGCTGAGAATTGCCACTTTGCTCTCGGGGTCATTGTCGAAATTGCGCATTGCCAGGGCCAGGGCTCTGGCAGTAGGGCCATCTACCGCATTGCGGTGGGCGGGTCGCCGTATACGGATGTGGCAAATATCTCCATCAGTGTGAGATGAAACGGGCGCGGTAATACTCATATTGGCGGTTTCCTGCATTTTTATTGAAATTTCAGCCAGATATTAGCGCAGCGACTTGTACATTGCGCGATGGCTCGGGTGTAATAACGCCAGCCTATATCAATGGAGTGATTAAAGGTGGCTAGACCTAGAGTAAGAGAAAGGCTGCTGGACGCGGCCTATATGCTGCTGCGCGATGAGGGGGCGGGAGCGCTGACCACGCGCGGCGTTGCTGCAAAAGCGGGTACCACAGAAGCCAGCGTATTCAATAATTTTGGTGATAAAGCCGGGATGTTGCGGGCGCTGATCAACGAACGTCTACCGGAGCTGGTGGAAGCAAAAGACTGTGTTGAGCATGGATCCACCGAAGATCTGCGCCAGTGGCTGGAGTTGGTTTATCACCATGCTGAGCGATTTTATATTACCGGCGCGCCGTTGACGGCCTCATTTTGGACGGGTAGTCATCGCGATAACAACGGCGGTGCACCCACCGATAATCTTTTCCTTGTCCACTATGCGCTGTGTCGGCGCCTGCAGCGTCTGCAGGAGGATGGGCGCATTGCCCGGCAGGTGAATGCTCGCGCCATCGCCTACTTGTTGCTTGGCGCGGCGCTGCACAATGCATTAGACACCATTTCTCAGCGCTTTGGCTGTTCGTCCTCTCCCGAGAGAGACGGTGGCGAGGCCGCTACGGCAAAGGCAACTATCGACAGTGTGCACCGTATGCTCGTCGCATGATGTGTTGGCAGGGCAGTGGAAATGGGGCAATAATGGGCGGCTTTAGCCGCCTTTTTATTGGCGGCTCGTCACGTGTTTCACATACTAAGAGGGATAAAAATGGGACCGCTTCACGGACTGCGTATTATCGAGATAGAAGGTTTAGGGCCTGCCCCCTTCGCGGGGATGATGTTTGCCGACATGGGGGCTGAAGTTATCTCGGTTACGCGACGTTCATTGGCTGACGGCGCCCAGCCTCAAAACAGCATTAGCGAGCGTGGCAAAAAATCGATCGCGTTGAATCTGAAAGATCCGCGGGCGGTTGAGGCCCTGCTGAATTTATGTGAAACGGCCGATGCCTTAATTGAAGGCTTTCGCCCCGGTGTCGCCGAGCGCTTGGGTATCGGCCCCGAGGAGTGTATGGCTCGCAACCCCAAGCTGGTCTACGGCCGCATGACGGGCTGGGGGCAGACCGGGCCTCTCTCTCAGGCAGCTGGCCACGATATCAATTACATTTCTTTATCCGGCGCCCTGCACGGGATTGGTCGTGCGGGTGACAAACCGGTCCCCCCCTTAAACCTTGTAGGCGACTTTGGTGGCGGCGGCATGTTTTTGGCGTTTGGCGTGGTGTCGGCCATGCTCGAAGCACAGCGCAGCGGTGCTGGCCAAGTGGTGGATGTGTCGATGGTTGAGGGCTCCGCGGCGCTGATGCATATGATGTACAGCTATTTGAATACCGAGGCCTTCAATTGGCAGGACGAGCGCGGCGTGAATGTGCTGGACACCGGGGCGCATTTCTATGAGGTGTATGAAACCCAAGATGGTAAATATCTGTCGGTGGGGCCCATCGAGCCACAGTTCTATCAACTGTTCAAAGAAAAGATCGGCCTGGACGAGGATACCTTTGGCGGTCAGTTTGATGTGGCCCGCTGGCCGGAACTGAAGAAAAAACTGGCGGCGGTGTTCAAGACGCGTACGCGCGATGCCTGGTGTGAACTATTGGAGGGCACAGATGCCTGTGTCGCGCCGGTATTATCAATGCGCGAGGCCCCGCTGCACCCTCACAATAAAGCCAGGGAAAGTTTTGTCGAGGTCGGCGGCCATGTTCAGCCCGGTCCTGCACCGAAGTTTAGCCGCTCCTGCCCTGAGGTCCCCCAGCCAGCGCCGCGCCAAGGGCAGCACACCGACCAAGTACTGGCCGAGGCCGGTTATGATCAGGCGCAATTGGCAGCGTTGCGAGCGGAAGGCGTATTGACCTAAGCACGCCGTAGTCATAGGTATTGCTGCTCTCCTGCAGGCCCGAATATTGGGGCTGGTATGCTTCTCGCATGGCATCTATAGTGAATAGACAGCTGGCTGTTCGGCCCGTATCAACGGGCTTTTGATACGCTGTGCCGGGCGCTTGCCAGCGCCACAGGAGAGGCCGCAATGGTTTCCATACACCCGGAATTGCTGCGCATTACGAATGCGATTGCACACCGCAGTCGCGACTGCCGTGCAGCGTACCTGAGTCGTCAGCGTCGGGCGGGGGGGCAACAGCCCGATCGCCAGCAGCTCAGTTGTGGCAACCTTGCCCACGGTTTTGCCGCCTGCGACAGTACTGACAAAGCGCGCATTCGGCTGATGGAGTCGGCCAATGTCGGTATTGTCACGGCCTACAACGATATGTTGTCGGCTCACCAACCCTTTCGCGATTACCCAGAGCGCATAAAAAACTACGTCCGAGAGCTCGGTTGCACCGCCCAGGTGGCCGGCGGTGTGCCGGCGATGTGTGACGGTGTGACCCAGGGGCAGGCGGGCATGGAACTGAGCTTGTTCAGTCGTGATGTGATCGCCCAGGCAACGGCGGTGGCGCTTTCCCATCAGATGTTTGACGCCGTATTGTGCCTGGGCATTTGCGACAAAATTGTCCCCGGTATGCTTATCGGTGCCTTGCATTTTGGCCATTTGCCGACCCTGTTTATTCCGGCTGGCCCGATGCCCAGCGGTATTCCAAATAGCGAGAAGCAGCGCGTTCGCCAGTTATTTGCCGAGGGCAAAATAGATCGCGAGGCCCTGCTCGACGCCGAGGCTGCGTCTTATCACAGCGCCGGCACCTGCACCTTTTACGGTACTGCCAATAGTAACCAGCTAATACTTGAGGCCCTTGGCTTGCAATTGCCGGGCGGGTCTTTCGTCAACCCGGGGTCGGCGCTGCGCGAAGCGCTTACCGGCGAGGCCGCTCAGCATATCTGCAAAATAAGCCGCGCTGGCCCGCGATGCCGCCCGCTGGCCGAGGTGATTGATGAGCGCTCGATCGTTAATGCCATGGTGGTTTTACTCGCCTCTGGTGGATCGACCAATCACGGCATACATATACCGGCGATAGCGCGAGCTGCCGGCGTGTTAGTGAATTGGGATGACTTGGATGCGCTGTCGCGGCTTGTCCCGCTGTTGGTGCGCGCCTACCCAAACGGTGAGGCGGATATCAATCATTTTCACGCCGCGGGGGGCAGCGGGCTGCTGTTCTCTGAGCTGTTAAGCGCCGGCTTATTGCATGGCGATGCCAGAACGATGTGGGCGGAGACGCTGAGCGATTATGTATGTGAGCCCTACCTGGAACAGGGCGAGCTGCGCTGGCGGCAGGCTGCCGAGAAAAGCTTGGACACCGACGTTATTGCGTCGATGAGTTCGCCATTCGATGCCGAGGGCGGGCTCAGGCTGGTAACAGGGAATCTCGGGCGCGCGTTAATCAAAGTGTCAGCGGTACCCTCTTCACGGCGCAAGATTCGCGCGCCCGCGCTGGTTATTCAAAGCCAGGATGACTTGCAAAGCCGCTTTCGTGCCGGGGAATTAGACAAAGACTGTGTGGTCGTGCTGCCTTATCAAGGGCCACGTTCCAATGGTATGCCTGAATTGCACAAACTCACGCCGCTGCTTGGCGTTTTGCAGGACCGCGGTCATCGCGTGGCGTTGCTTACCGACGGCAGGATGTCTGGCGCCTCGGGCAAGGTGCCAGCTGCGATTCACCTTTCGCCCGAAGCGGCAGCCGGTGGAGCGATTGCGCGGCTGCGCGATGGCGATGAGGTCGTCATCGATGCCGACGCAGGCGAATTGAATTGCCTGGTCGACGAGCACGAGTGGGCCTCGCGTACGCCGCTGGCATCTACGGTGGCGACGGACGGGGTTGGCCGGGAAATGTTTGCCGGGGTACGCCAGCAGGTGACCAGCGCGGAAATGGGAGCCTCGGTGCTATTTACAAGCGAAGAGGGGCGTAGCCATGAGTAACACTATGATGCAGATTGTCAGCCGCGCGCCGATTATTCCGGTATTGAGCGTGGCCCGCCCGGAATACGCAGAGCCGTTGGCTATCGCCTTGCGTGATGGTGGCCTGCCGGTGCTAGAAGTGACGCTGCGAACATCGGCGGCGCTGGAAGCGATAGATGTGATTCGACAGCGGGTCGACGGCGTGTGCGTTGGTGCCGGAACGCTGTTGAACGCGCACGATGTAAAGCGGGCGCGCGCGGCGGGGAGTGAGTTTCTTGTTACGCCCGGCGCGACCGAGGCGTTGATGGCTTGCTGTGCCGACAGCGACTTGCCCTATATGCCTGGGGTCGCCACCGCGACGGAGGCGATACGCTGTCTGGAGCAGGGCATAGATCTTGTGAAGTTTTTCCCCGCCGAGGCGATGGGCGGAGCGAAGGTTTTGCAGGCGCTTGCCGGGCCGCTGCCAATGATGCGTTTTTGTCCGACGGGCGGTGTCAGTCTGGACAATATGGCGGACTACCTGGCCCTGCCATCAGTGGCCTGTATGGGAGGGTCGTGGATCGCGCCGCCAGCGCTTCAGGCAGAGGAAAACTGGCCGGCCATTCGCGAGCGAGCGACTGTGGCAGCCAAGCGTGCACAGACCTTGCGGGCGTCGATGGGGGTGAATGGTGAGTAATGATTGCGACTTGCTGATATTCGGTGCCGCTGGCGACCTCTCGGGGCGTAAGCTCTATCCAGCACTTTTTCAGCTGCACTGCGCCGATCTGTTGCCTGCTGATATGCGCATTATCGGTTTAGCGAGGCGCCACCAGGATCGGCAGCAATTTCTGGAGGCGATCAAACATCGTGTGGCCCAGGCCAGTGAGGGCGATCCTGCCGCCGAACAGTGGGCGCGCTTTTGTCAGCGCTTGGACTACTGTTGTATTGACTTCGGCAAGTGCGAGGAATACCAGCAGTTGGCGGCGCTCCTGTCGCCGGGGCGGCGCGCCATATTTTATCTGGCAACGCCACCCAGTTTGTTTGGCCCGATATGCGAGAAGCTCGGCGCCAATGCGCTTATCGACCCGCAAAGCCGTCTGGTACTTGAAAAGCCCGTTGGCCAGGACCTTGCCAGTTGCCAGGCCGTAAACGAGACGGTTGCGCAGTTTTTCAGTGAAGAGAATATCTATCGCATTGATCATTACCTCGGCAAAGAAACGGTGCAGAACCTGCTGGTGCTGCGCTTTGCGAACCGTTTTATCAATGCCCAGTGGGACCAAAGCTGTATCGATCATATCCAGATTACGGTGGCGGAAACCGTCGGCATAGAGGGGCGTTGGTCCTACTACGACGGTGTCGGGCAGCTGCGCGATATGGTGCAAAACCATTTGATGCAATTGCTCTGTTTAGTGGCGATGGAGCCGCCAAATGCCATGACGGCGGAGAGCATCCGCGACGAAAAGGTCAAAATTATGCGTGCATTGCGCCGCATCGATGCTGCCAGCGTCGGCGCGCATGCGGTGCGTGGCCAGTATGCTCAGGGCTGGTGCCGTGGAGAGGCGGTGCCCGCCTACATGGAGGAAGCCGATAGTGACGGGGCGGAAAGCGATACCGAAACCTTCGTAGCAATTAAAGCGCATATCGATAATTGGCGATGGGCCGGGGTGCCATTTTATCTGCGCACGGGTAAACGGATGCCGGAAAAATTGACGGAGATCGTGATTACCTACAAAAGCCTGCCGCACAATATCTTTTCCACTGGCGAAAATATCCCCAATCGACTGGTGATCCGCCTTCAGCCGAATGAAGGGATTGAAATGCAGATGGTATCCAAGATGCATAGCCTCAAGAATAAAATGGCCCTGGCTCGCCAAAATTTAAACTTGGATTTCCTCGGGTCGTCGGGCATGAACCGTATCCCCGATGCCTACGAGCGGCTGTTTTTGGATGTCATTAATGGCGACCCTTCGCTTTTTGTCGGCCGCGAAGAGGTTGAGGAGGCCTGGCAGTGGTGTGATGCACTGATCCAGGCGTGGCAGAGCCAGGCCATGCCGGTATCGCACTACCATGCTGGGTCGTGGGGGCCGGCTAAGGCCGAGCTGCTGATCGAGAGAGATGGACGGAGCTGGCATGAATGAGCACCTGTTAGAGCGGCGCCTCAATCAAGTAGGGGCAAGGCTGTTGAGCTTCAGCTGCCGTGAGTCGCAGGCCGCGGCTTTGTGTGACGACCTCAGTCTGGCGCTGGCGGCGGGTATTCGCGTGAGCGGTGCGGCGAGCCTCGTCCTGCCCGGAGGCACCACGCCCGAGCGTCTGCTGGAACTGCTGGCCGATGAGGCTGTGGATTGGTCGAAAGTGACCGTGACGCTCTCCGATGAGCGCTGGGTTGATAGTGATAACCGCGATAGTAATGAACGACTGTTGAGAGAGCGGCTGTTTCGCGGGCCAGCGGCTGCGGCGCACTTCGTACCACTTAAGTCGCCGCACACTGAGTCAGCCGAACAAGACGCTGCCCTTGCGAGCCTAACCTTAGGCGCCATGCCCAGCTTTGATCGCGTCGTATTGGGCATGGGCAGTGACGGACACTGCGCCTCATTGTTTCCCGACAGCCCGCAGCTCGACGCGGCTTTGGATATGGCTTCTGCACTGCCGTGTATGGCGCTGGAAACCGCCGCGAGCCCCTACCCGCGCTTGAGTTTGACACTGCCGCGTTTACTCAATTGCAGCGAGTTGGTGCTGCAAATCTGCGGTGAGGAGAAGCGGCACGTACTGGAGCGGGCACTGTATGCTGATCACGCTGCCCCGGTTGCCGCCCTGTTCGGGCAGAATGTACCGATCAGCGTGTACTGGGCACCTTGATGGTCGGTTAGGCTAAATAGCTTGATCTCTGGCTTAGCCGTTTGTTTTCTTGTTAAAATCTGGCGCTTTTCGTCCTCAGCATGGGGAAATGACATTGGCGGAACAGGCAATAGCACAAGAGTTGGTGCGCGAACATCTGGCCCGGCTCAACGAGCCCTCGACGCGTCCTGCAGCGGAGCGCGATGCTCTGCGGGCGCGTATTAAAGCGCTGCTCAAGGCGAGAGACGCGGTGTTGGTCGCTCACTATTACACCGACCCCGAACTGCAGTCGCTGGCAGAAGAAACCGGTGGCTGCGTGTCGGACTCGCTGGAGATGGCGCGTTTCGGTCGCGACCATCCGGCGTCGATGTTGATCGTCGCTGGCGTGAAGTTCATGGGGGAAACGGCGAAAATTCTGTCACCCGAGAAAACGGTATTGATGCCGACTCTGGAGGCAACCTGCTCGCTGGATATTGGCTGCCCGGCAGATGAGTTTTCCGCTTTTTGCGACGCCCACCCCGATCGCACTGTTGTGGTCTACGCCAATACCTCTGCGGCGGTGAAGGCCCGAGCAGACTGGGTCGTCACCTCCAGTATTGCGCTGGACGTTGTGGACCACCTGGACAGCCAGGGAGAGAAAATTCTCTGGGCGCCGGATAAACATCTCGGTGATTATGTGCAGCGTGAGACCGGCGCAGATGTGTTGCTCTGGGATGGCGCATGTATTGTCCATGAAGAGTTTAAAGCGCAGGGTATTCTCGACCTGAAACAGGTGTATCCCGATGCGGCGGTATTGGTGCATCCGGAGTCTCCGGCAAGCGTTGTCGCGCTGGCTGACGTGGTCGGTTCAACGACGCAGATCATCAATGCGGCGCGTGACTTGCCCAACCCGCAAATGATCGTGGCGACGGATCAAGGTATTTTCTACAAGCTCCAGCAGTTGGTGCCGGACAAGGAGTTTGTGATCGCACCAACGGCTGGCAGCGGCGCTACCTGTCGCAGCTGTGCAAATTGCCCTTGGATGGCGATGAACGCACTGGAAAATCTGGCTGAGGTGCTGGAGAACGGCGGCAATGAAGTATTTGTCGAGCCGTCGCTCGGTGAGAAAGCCATGAAACCGCTGACCCGTATGTTGGACTTTGCCGCTGCAAACAAGCCCTGAGCTCACTGGCCGAGGCTAAGGTTACCCCGTCAAGGGATAAGGCCATCCACACTGTTGCTAACAGGCCCTAGCGCCCCTGAAATTCTTTGAGCTGTTTCTTCAGCTCGTCAATATCGCGCAGTCGCTCGGTGATTTTCCCCTGAAGTATTTGATTGCTTCCGCTCTGCTTGTGCGCGTAATGTAATTGGCTGGCAGCGCGCTCGAGCTGGGCGGTGAGGATAAAATACTCTGCCCTTGCCAGATGCACGCCGAGAATATTCCCCGCCAGGCCTCTGACTTCCGCCAATCGGTACCAGATTTTTGGATCGTTCTGCCGCCTTGAGCTCAATGCGGTAAGCACGTCGTCGGCTTGGCGAAAGCGCTGTGCTTGCTCCAAGGCATCAGCCAGATGAAAGCTCAGTGGGTAGTTGTCCGGATTGAGCGCCAGTGCGCTGCGCAATAAATCGATGGCGGGGTCGTAGGCTTTCTGCCCAAGCAAGATGTCTGCACGGGCAAGGATATAGGCAATGCGCTGGGGGTCGTCGTCAATCAAGTCGTCGAGCTGGTCGCTGGCTTCCTGCCAGCGCTCCATCTCAGTAAGCGCGAGCACGATGCCGTAGCGGCGCGCTTCGCCATTGGCGCCTTGTTCATCCTTCCATCGCTGCAGCAGGCTCTCCATTTTTTCAGTGTGATGGACGGTTGCCCGCATTTTCATAAGCTGGAAATTTAAGTTGTCGGTGTAGACCTGCCGAGGGTAGTTGCGAGCACGGTTTTTGCTATCGCTAATTCGGTTCTCTGTCAGTGGGTGAGTCAGCAGAAATTCGGGCGGCTTGGCCCGCGCAAAGCGCAAGTTGGCATTCATGTTCTCAAACATTGAGGGAATGCCATTGGGGTCCATGTTGGCTCGGGCGAGGGTTTCCATGCCGACGCGGTCGGCCTCTTGCTCGTGCTGGCGGCTAAAACGCAGCTGGTTTTCAAGCGCCGCTGCCTGACTCGCCGCAATGGCGGCAATGCCCGCATCGGAGCCGGTTGTCGCCGCTAGAATGATCCCCGCTAACATGCCAGCCATGCTGGGAATACTCGCTTCGCGGGCCTTGTCGATGGAGCGGCTGAAATGGCGTTGGCTCAAGTGGGCAATCTCGTGGGCGAGTACGCCGGCAAATTGGGCCTCGTTATCACTGAACAGGAAAAGACCGGTATGCACGCCGATAACGCCGCCAGGCACGGCAAAAGCGTTGATGGTGCTATTGTCGACAACAACGGTTTCTAAGTCGCGCTGTTTCAGTTCGCTATTGGCGGCCAGCGTGTAAAGCAAGGACTCAACATAGCTTTGCAGTTGTGGGTCGCCGAGGGTTTTCACTTGTGTGCGGAACATTCTCAACCACATTCTGCCCAGCTGGTATTCCTGCTTAGCCGAATACGGTGAGGCATCGACTTCGCCCAGCTCTGGAAGCTGGCTACTGGTGTCCCTCATCGACTGGGCCACTGCCGCGCTGCACAGTAGGATGGCGATAAGGGCGTGTAATAATGTTCGTACCACAATGGTGTCCTTGTTTGGTGCCACCGTATAGGTAGCCGGGTTCGCCGATATAGATCATACAAGTGATAAAGGCTCAGACCTATTAAAGCGCAAAAAGTGCGTCAGTGGCATTCTGTCGCCCCCGGCTGGGGCGCTATACTGCCGGCATTTTCAGAAAGAGGTATGCTATGAGCGAGATACACTGTCGAGTGGATGCGCGTCAGTTGGACTGCCCGCTGCCGCTGCTAAAAGCCAAACAAGCATTGAACCGGATGGCGAGCGGCGAGGTCGTAGAGGTGCTGGCAACTGACGTCGGTTCACAGCGGGATTTTGCCGTGTTCGCTGCCCAGAGCGGCAATACGCTGTTGCTCGATGAAGAGCATCATGGGGAGTTTAGGTACCTACTCCAGAAGAAATAGCCGCTGAGCGCACCGGTCGGATGATCTAGGTTTACGAAAAAAAGGACAACCACATGCTTGGAATGGTTCGCAATTGGTTTAATCGCATCTTTGCCGAAGAAGAAACGGTAGTGTTGCTGATTATTCTTGCCGCGATTCTGTTGTTGATCCTCAGCATCGGCAATGTCCTGATCCCCATTATTGCCAGTGTCGTGCTGGCCTTTATGATGCAGGGCGTGATCGCCCGAATGTCGGCGCTGGGCGCCCGGCGGTGGCTCGCGATTGCCGTCGCGTACGGTATTTTCCTAACGGTGTTTTTTGGTGTGCTTATGCTGCTGTTGCCGTTGGTATGGCAGCAGCTGGTTACGCTGATACAAGAGCTGCCGTCGATGCTGCGAAAGCTGCAGCAGGCGCTGATGGTATTGCCTGAGCGCTCGGAGGTGTTTACCGAGGCGCAAATTCGGGAGTGGATGACGCTGGCAACCACGGAGATTGGTTCGCTGGGGCAGTACTTGGTGTCTTTTTCTCTTGCGCAGCTGCCCAATGTTGTTGGTTTGATGATCAATATAGTGCTGATTCCCATTCTGGTGTTTTTCTTCCTCAAGGATAAACAGCTGATCCTTGAGTGGTTGTCGGGTTTTCTGCCGCGTCGCCGACCTTTACTTCGCGCCGTTTGGTTGGAAATGAACGATCAAGTCGCCAATTACGTACGCGGTAAGGCAATTGAGATCGTGATCGTCGGTGTGGCTTCTTACATTTCGTTCTCGCTGATGTCGTTAAACTATGCCGCGCTGCTGGCGTTGGCGGTGGGCTTGTCGGTAGTGATTCCCTATATCGGTGCGGCCGTGGTGACATTGCCCGTCGTATTAGTGGGGTATTTGCAGTGGGGATGGGGCGGGGAGTTTTTTACCCTGTGCATTGTCTATGGAATCATTCAAGCGCTCGATGGCAATGTGCTGGTGCCGCTGCTGTTTTCCGAAGCGGTGAATATGCACCCCGTGGCGATTATTGTTGCCGTGCTGGTATTCGGCGGAATTTGGGGAATGTGGGGAGTGTTTTTTGCGATCCCACTGGCGACTTTAGTGAAGGCGATTCTGTATTCCTGGCCGCGACCTCACGCCGTGAGTAACGAAGCGGAAGCCCCCAGCGAGCAAGCATCGTTGTAATTGACTCTGTAAGGAAATATTTGTGCGCGTTCTGCAACATGTCACCGTCGCTATTCTACTTATTGTTATTTCTGCCTGCGCGGCACTTACCCGCGACGCCTCGCTGTCTGGTCAGGGCGAAAGCATCATCAAGCCCGATACCGAGCAGCGCAGCTTTCGCTATCTGCGGTTGGATAACGGTCTCAAAGTATTATTGGTGTCTGATCCGGGCGCAGATAAAGCGGGTGCGTCGCTGGATGTGAATGTCGGCAGCCGCCAAGACCCTCGTGACTACCAGGGCTTGGCGCATTTCTTGGAGCATATGCTGTTTCTGGGCACGCGTGCTTACCCAAAGGCGGGGGACTACCAAGCCTACATTACGGCAAACGGAGGCAGTCACAACGCCTTCACCAGTTTTGAGCACACCAACTATTTCTTCGATGTTAAGGCGGATGCGCTTGAAGGCGCCCTGGATCAGTTTTCCCAGTTCTTTGTCGCACCGCTGTTCAACGCTAATTACGTGCAGCGTGAAGTCAATGCGGTGGAGTCTGAATATCGCGCCAGACTGCGCAACGATCGCCGCCGGGAGCTGGCGGTGTTTAAAGAGCAGTTAGCGCCGCAGCATCCATTTAGCAAATTTTCAGTAGGCAATTTGCAAACCTTGCAGGCGGATCGCGAGGCGGCATTGCGAGAGCAATTGCTGGCGTTTTACCAGCGTTACTACTCAGCGAATATCATGAGCCTGACGGTGGTGGGGCGAGAGTCTCTGGCAGAGCTGGAGTCGATGGTGCGTGCGCGGTTTAGTGCGATTGAGAATCGCGAGGTGAACATCGAGCCAATTACTCAGCCGCTGTTCGAACCGCAGGCGCTGCCACGCTGGGTGACGATACAGCCAGTGCAAACGGAGCGGCGGCTGTCTATTCAGTTTCCGGTGGTTGATGCCAGCCCACACTGGCGTGATAAGCCGCTGTCGTATATTGCGAACCTGCTCGGTCACGAGGGCAAGGGCAGTCTGTTATCGGCGCTTAAGCGCGCAGGCTGGGCCGATGGCTTGAGCGCCGGTCAGAGCCTGGATATGCAGGGCCAGGCAATGTTTGGTGTCAATATTGCGTTGACCGAAGCCGGAATGGAACACCTCGATAGTATTGTCCAACAGGTTTTTTCCTATGTGCGGTTGATTGATGAACAGGGTATTCAGGCCTGGCGGTACCGAGAGCAAAGCCAGCTCGCAGCGCAACAATTTCGTTTTCGCAACCGTCGAAATTTGACAGAGGAATTGGTGCAATTTTCCTCGGCGCTTCAGCAGTACCCGCCCGCGGAGGTGTTGCGGGCGGCCTATGTAATGACGTCCTTCCGGCCGGAATTGATACGGGAATACCTGCGCAGTATGACCCCGGACAAGGCGTTTATTACGCTTGTTGCGCCGGGTGTCGATACCGACCGCCGCGAGCAGCGTTATGACGTGCCCTGGAGTGCGCGCGACATTGATGCGCAGCAACAACAGCGCTGGCGTGAGGCCGAGCCAGCGGGGCTGCATTTGCCAGCCAGTAACCCCTACATTGCTGATACCTTTACTCTGAAGGGCGATGCTGCTGCAAACGACCAGCCAAGGTTGGTGGACAATGCGCCTATCGACGACGTGTGGTTGTACAACGACGATCAGTTTGATGTGCCTAAAGGCCGCAGTTATCTCTTGCTGGAGACGCCTGCAACGCGAGACTCGTCCTCGGCAGCTGCCGCCACCGAACTGTGGTTGCGCATGGTCAGTGATCAGCTGAACGAAGAGGCCTATGCCGCGCAATTGGCGGGCTTAGATTACAGCTTGTCGAGCAGTTGGCGCGGTGTTGAGTTGCGCTTGGGAGGGTTTGATCAGAAGCAGGCAGAGCTGCTGTCTCAGGTGCTGAATACCCTGCGTCACGTCGACTGGGATGAGCAGCGTTTTGCCCGCATTAAGCAGCAGCGCCTGCGCGAGTTGCAAAATGTTCGGCGCCGTTCACCCTATCAGCAACTTTTTGCCGAACTGCCGCGCTTGCAGCAGCGGCAGGAGCCCGCCCTCGAGTCTCTGCTATCAGAGACCGAAGCGCTGGGGCTTGCCGATGTTGCGCGCCAGGCTGAGCGGGTGCTGGCGGCCTTCCGCTATCAGGTGTTGCTCCACGGTAACTTCACCCAGGCGGACGCGCTGGACACGGTTGCGCAAATGATGCGAGCGCTCCCGCAAACGTCGCTGAGCACACGGCCGCAGCAACAGATTGTTAAGCTACCTGCGGGGAATGCGCTGGCGATTGTGCCCGCCGAGCACAACGATGCTGCGCTACTTCAGTATGTGCAGGCGCCTGATCAGGGAAAAATGGCCAGGGTTGCTTTGGGCTTGGCGGCGCAGATCATGAGTGCTGACTTTTATCATCAACTGCGCACCGAGAAACAGCTCGGCTACATTGTTAATGCGGGTGTATACCCCCAGCGAAATGTGGGTGGCTTATTCTTCCTGGTGCAGTCACCGGTTGCTGACGCGGCGATGCTGGCCAAGGAGATCGACGGGTATATCGACGCCTGGATTGAAAATGGCGTTGATGAACAAACTTACGAGCAGTTCCGGGCGACGTTGATAAGTAAGTTAGCGGAGCAGCCGGAAAACCTGCGGGAGGCGGCAGACCGCCATTGGCGGGATCTGTTGGAAGGGTATTCGGGTTTTGACAGTCGAGACCAGTTAATCGCTGCGCTGAGGGGGCTGGAGTATACGCAGTGGTGGTCGCTTATGCGTCAAACCCTGCACGATGCAAACCGTCGCAGCTTGCTAGTGACGGTGCTAGGGCAGTGGCCGTCGGCATTGCCTGCTGGGGAGTCGCGCGCAGTGCTTGATAGGGTGGGAGTCTATTCCTTCGACTAGTATAAGTACTTGTTTTTATAGAGGTGAAACTATTTATTCATAATAAAAATACCTAGATTTTCTTGATTAATGGCGACAGGGCTGCGATGATTTCCGCGGCTCTGAAAGTGCATAGGCTTTCAGAGGCCCGAATTCTCATCGGCAGTTCTGCCCGACCCACAAGGTGGGGCAGCGCCAGATAGGCCAGGTGATCACCGTCACCAACGGCAGGCACACCCCGATTATTGACCATGGTCGGTGCGCCCGTTGACGCGGAACACATTCGAGCAAATCGCTTGCTGGTCTAGGCAGCCCACGGTATTGATAAGGACTGTGATATGTACCAAGACCCTGATTTGCGTGAAGATCTCGATCCACAGGAAACCCAAGAATGGCTGGAAGCACTGGATGGCGTGCTTAGCCATGCGGGTAGAGCACGCGCCGCTTTTCTCCTGAAATATTTGGCAAAGCATGCTGCGCGCCAGGGAACCCAACTCCCAGCGGCCATCACCACCTCATTTCGCAATACCATCGAGCCTCGCGATGAAAAACGTATGCCCGGCGACTTGTTTATGGAGCGTAAAATTCGCTCGTTAATACGCTGGAATGCGCTGGCAATGGTAATGCGAGCCAACGACAACGATGAGGGCTTGGGTGGCCACATCTCCAGCTTTTCCTCTTCCGCGACCCTTTACGATGTGGGCTTTAACTACTTTTTCCGCGGCGGTGATAAGGCCGATCTGATCTATTATCAGGGCCATAGTTCGCCGGGTATGTATGCGCGCTCATTCCTGGAAGGGCGCCTCTCGGAGCAGCAGCTCGACAGCTTCCGCCGCGAGGTCGACGGCGATGGCTTGTCATCGTATCCGCACCCCTGGTTAATGCCGGACTACTGGCAATTCCCCACCGTTAGCATGGGCCTGGGTCCCATTCAGGCAATCTACCAAGCCCACGTAATGAAGTACCAACAGAGCCGAGGGCTGGTCGATCACGGCGATCGGAAAGTGTGGTGTTTTATGGGCGATGGCGAGTGCGACGAGCCTGAGTCTCTCGGCGCAATTGCTCTGGCGGGGCGCGAGCAGCTCGATAATTTGTGCTTTGTGATCAACTGTAACCTTCAGCGCCTGGACGGCCCAGTGCGCGGCAATGGCAAAATTATCCAGGAACTGGAAGGGGTGTTCCGCGGCGCGGGCTGGAATGTCGTCAAGGTCATTTGGGGGCGCCACTGGGATCAGCTGCTGGAAAAAGACAAAACCGGCCTGTTGCGTCGTCGCATGAATGAAGTGTGTGATGGTGAGTTGCAGAACTACAAAGCCAACGGCGGGGCCTATACTCGCAAGCACTTCTTCGGGAAGTATCCTGAGTTGCTGGAGCTGGTTGAAGACCTTTCTGACGACGAAATTATGTACCTGAATCGCGGTGGCCACGACCCATATAAAGTCTACGCCGCCTACGCCAATGCCCGAGAAACCAAAGGCCAGCCTACCGTGGTACTGGCAATGACGGTTAAAGGCTACGGCCTGGGTAGCGGCGGCGAAGCGCAAAACGAAGCGCATTCAGTGAAGAAGCTCGACTTGGATGAGCTGAAAAAATTCCGCGACCGCTTTGCCGTGCCGATTCCCGACGATGAACTGAAAAATGTCCCCTACTATCGGCCGCCGGAAGACAGCCCGGAAATGGTGTATATGCACAAGCGCCGCGAGGAGCTGGGGGGGTATTTGCCGGCGCGACAGGCTGACTTCGATGCCTTGGATGTACCGTCGCTGGAGAAATTTTCGGCGCAGCTGAAAAACACCGGCAAGCGAGAAGTGTCGTCGACAATGGCCTTTGTTCGCATGCTATCGACCCTGGTTAAGGACAAGGCCGTGGGCGAGCGTATTGTGCCAATTGTGCCAGACGAAGCGCGCACCTTCGGTATGGAGGGTATGTTCCGTCAGCTGGGAATATATTCTTCTCAGGGGCAGCGCTACACTCCCCACGATGCCGACCAAATTATGTATTACAAAGAGTCCAAGGACGGGCAGATTTTGGAGGAGGGCATCACTGAGGCCGGCGCCTTCTCTGCGTGGTTGGCGGCGGCAACCTCCTATGCGAATCACCGCTATCCTATGGTGCCGTTTTACATTTTTTACTCCATGTTCGGCTTTCAGCGCATTATGGATTTGGCTTGGGCTGCCGGTGACTCTCAGGCTCGCGGTTTCCTGATCGGTGCAACATCGGGGCGTACCACCCTCAATGGTGAAGGCTTGCAGCACCAGGATGGCCACAGCCACTTAATGGCCAATATGATCCCTAACTGTGTGTCCTACGATCCAACGTATTCTTACGAGTTGGCGGTGATTATTCAGGACGGCATGCGGCGCATGTATGCCGAGAAGGAAAATGTTTTCTATTACATCACCACGATGAACGAAAACTACTACCACCCCGATATGCCCGAAGGCAGTGAAGAGGGCATTATCAAGGGAATCTACAAACTCAAAGGCAGCACTGTTAAGAAGCCCAAGCTAAAGGTTCAGTTATTGGGCAGTGGCACCATCTTGCGTGAAGTTGAAGCGGCCGCTGAGCTGCTGAAATCCGATCACAAAGTGGAAGCGGATATCTGGAGCGCCACCAGCATTAACCAGCTGTATCGCGACGGCATGGAGTGTGACCGATGGAATTTGCTTCATCCTGAAGAGTCGCCACGCAGTGCGTATGTTAGTCAGCAGCTCAATGCGCAGTCCACGCCTGTTATTTGTGCAACGGATTATATTAAAGCCTACGGTGAACAGCTGCGCCCATATATTGATGGCCGCTATGTGGTGCTGGGTACCGACGGCTATGGTCGCTCTGACACGCGAGCGAAATTGCGCGAGCACTTTGAGGTGGACCGTTATTACGTGACGGTCGCGGCCCTAAAGGCGCTGAGTGATGAGGGCAAAATTGCTGCCTCTGTCGTGAGCAAGGCCATTGCAGACTACGGCCTGGATGCTGAAAAAATTAGCCCGATGCACCGCTAATACGAGGAGTTTTCTGTGACAAAAGAAACGATCAAAATTCCAGACCTCGGCGGTGGTGAAGGCGTTGAGGTGATAGAAGTCTGCGTTGCTGTTGGCGATGTTGTCGAGCAGGAAGACTCCCTGCTGGTTTTAGAATCTGACAAGGCGTCGATGGAAGTGCCTGCGCCAAAGTCTGGCAAAGTCGTGTCGATTGCTATGTCGGTAGGCGATAGCGTTTCCGAGGGGGATGCCATTCTCGAGCTGGAAGTGGCTGAGGGCAGCGATGAGCCTGCTTCGGAATCAGCGGCCGAGTCTGCGCCCGAGCCCGACGCTGCAGCCGAGCAAACGCCAGCCGCTGACGACGACACTGACGGTGGTAACGATACTGCTGGTGCTGCGCAGCCTGCGTCGACAGCGGAGCGCACCGAAACCGTTAAGGTGCCAGATGTTGGCGGTGGTGAAGGTATCGAAGTTATCGAACTGTGCGTTGCCGAAGGCGATGAGGTGAATGAAGGTGATTCACTGATCGTGCTGGAGTCAGACAAGGCCTCCATGGAGGTTCCCGCACCGTTCACGGGTGTGGTCAGCGCGATGTTGATCAAGGTCGGTGACGCTGCCAGTGAAGGTACGGCGATCGCAGAAATGCGTGTCGCAGGGGCGAGCTCAGCGAGCGACGCGAAGGCTGAGCAAACCGCCCAGCAAGCGGAAAAGGCCGATGCACCAGTGAGTGCCGAGCCCGAGCCAAAACACGAAGCCTCGGCCGCTGCGCGCGAGAGCACCAGCGCCATAACCAGCTCAACGTCGCCTGCGCCGGCTGCACCAGGAGAGCAAGTATATGCTGGCCCCGCGGTGCGTAAATTGGCGCGCGAGTTTGGTATTGATCTGAGTAAAGTGTCCGGCAGCGGCCCGCGCAAGCGCATTGTTAAGGAAGACCTGCATGCCTATGTTAAGCAGTTGGCGAAAGCGCCCGCAGCGGCAGCTGGCGGCGGCATTGCGCCGATTCCTGATGTGGATTTTGCCAAGTTTGGCGAGGTGGATATTCAGCCCTTAAGCAAGCTGGATAAACTGACCGCCGCCAATATGCACCGCAGCTGGTTGAATCTTCCTCATGTGACGCAGTTTGATGATGCAGATATCACTGAGCTTGAGGACTTCCGTCGCGAGATGAAAAAAGAGGCTGAGCAGCGCGGTGTGAAGTTAACGCCTCTGCCCTTTTTGTTAAAAGCGGCGGCGGCTGCGTTGCGCGGCAATGCCAAGTTCAACGCCTCCCTCAGTGCCGATGGTGAGAGCATTGTCTACAAGCACTATGTTCATATTGGTATGGCCGTGGACACGCCAGCAGGGCTTGTTGTGCCGGTGATTCGCGATGTCGATAAAAAGTCGCTTTGGGAGCTGGCTGAAGAAACCGCTGAGCTGGCCAAGAAAGCCCGGGAGCGGAAGCTTAAACCTGCGGAAATGCAGGGCGGCTGCTTCACCATTTCCAGCCTGGGCAATATCGGCGGTACTGGTTTTACTCCCATTATCAATGCGCCGGAAGTCGCGATCCTGGGGGTTTCCAAGTTGGCCGTAAAACCCGTTTGGGATGGTGATAGTTTCCAGCCGCGCAAAATGCTGCCGCTGTCCCTGTCGTATGACCACCGGGTGATAAACGGCGCGGATGCCGGTAAGTTCTTTACCGAACTGGCGCAAATGCTGGCCGATATTCGGCGGCTGCTGCTGTGACACGCTCGCTCTAGTCATTTCGGAGGATGCATCTGCCGCCGCGGTCTGTCAGCCTATGCGGCCGTTGGTAGACACAATAATAGGAATCCATTGTGAAGCAGGATAAACGCATCATTCTCGTTACTGGCGCCAGTCGCGGCGCGGGCAAGGGCATTGCGCTGGCGCTGGCCAAGCCGGGGTCGACAATCTACGTGACTGGCCGCACTCAGTCCGAGGGCGATGCAGCCTTGCCGGGCACCGTCTACGCCACTGTCGAAGCCATAGAGGAGAGAGGTGCAAAGGCCATCCCCTTAATTTGTGACCACCGGGACGATGAGCAGGTGCGAAAAGCGCTGGCTGTGATTGAAGCCGAGCAGGGACGTTTGGATATTCTCGTCAACAATGCCTTGCTGGTGCCCGAGGGTTTGACCCTGCCGGGGCCGTTTTGGGAAAAGCCGCTGGCGTTGCAGGATATTCTCAATGTTGGGCTGCGCTCTAGCTATGTGTCGTCGTACTACGCGGCGCCACTGCTGCTAAAGAGTGCAAAAGGGCTGGTGGTGAATACCTCCTCAGCGGGAGGGCGCTGCTATATGCACGGTCCGGCCTACGGTGCCGGGAAGGCGGGTGTGGATAAAATGGCCCATGACATGGCCGTGGATTTTCGCTCACATGGCGTCGCCGTTGTGTCGCTGTGGATGGGGTTGCTGAAAACCGAGCGCAGTATGCAGGTCTTCGATGCGCAACCCGAACTCTACGCCGATGCGGTGGCGGCGGCCGAATCGCCAGAGTTTCCCGGTTTGGTGATAGACGCGCTGTACCGCGATGCAGCATTGATGTCGCGCAGCGGCAAAGTCTTCTACGCGGCAGAGCTGGCCGAGGAATACGGGCTGGTGGACATTGACGGCAAGCTGCCCCCGTCGCCGCGTGCCATGTTGGGTAAGCCCCCCAAATTTAATGACGCGATCGTGGAGTGAGCCGGAAAAAGCTGTCATCCGTTTGGGGGATTAGTGTCTCGAAGGCCCTTCTATAAAATTTACACCACAAAAATAGCTCTCGGCAGGCGCTTTCTCTGCGCCTGCTCGGGCACATCATGTTTTTCTGTTTACCTGGGGGCGGGCAGCCATGAGTCAAATCGTAGCGGGATTACCCGAGGAGCAGTATGTCACCCTCGACAATGGCCACCGCATTCACTACCTGGATCATGGTGACGGGCCTGTCGTGGTATTTCTGCACGGCAGCGGCAGCGGCGCCAGTGGGCACAGCAACTTCAAATACAACTACCCGTGGTTTGTTGAGCAGGGCTTCCGAGTGGTGGTGCCCGACCTGATAGGTTATGGGTATTCCGATAAGCCTGATGACGTTGAATACCCGCTGGACTTTTTCGTCGAGTGTGTTCACCAAACGCTGCGCCACATTGGCGTGGAGCAATACTGCCTGATCGGTAATTCCTTGGGTGGAGCCATTGCGCTGAAATACACCCTCGACTACCCAGAGCGGGTTAGTAAGCTGGTGCTGATGGCGCCCGGCGGAATAGAGCAACAGGCCGACTACTTTCATATGCCCGGCATGCAGATTATGAAAGAGGTTTTTACCTCTGGGCCGATGGCGCCAGAGCGCTTGGAGGACTTTATTCGTCGCGGCCTGGTGTTTGATGATGCCGTGGTCGACGAGCAGTTGGTCAATGAGCGCTGGGGAATCTTTCAGCAACAGAACAGCCAGGTTATCAACACCATGACGGTGCCCGATATGACGGAGAGGCTAGGTGAAATCACCTGTCCAACCCTGGCATTCTGGGGCGTCAATGAGCAAATGATGCCCGAGACCGGCATTATGAAATTGGCGAAGGGCATCGCTGATATTCGCCTTACGTTGGTGTCTCGCTGCGGGCATTGGGTAATGGTTGAGCACCGCGAGCTTTTCAATCGCCAAACCCTCGACTTTTTGCAGAACGGATAAATTATGGATAGCGCCAAAATCAATGCATTGGGTGATGAGCTCTACAACGCCCTGCGCAGCCAGCAAAGCATTGCCCCGCTGACCGAGCGTGAGCCGGACATTACCATTGACGATGCCTACTACATCTCCCTGCGCATGCTTAACCGCCGTCAAGAAGACGGGGAGAAGGTGGTCGGAAAAAAAATCGGTGTTACCAGTAAAGTGGTGCAGGAAATGCTCGGCGTACACCAGCCGGACTTTGGTTTTTTAACCGACGCCATGACCTTTGCCAACGGTGCAAAAGTGCCGGTAGCCGGTCATTTGATTTCCCCCCGTGCCGAGGCGGAGATCGGTTTTCGGTTGAAGAAAGACCTGCAAGGCCCCGGCGTTACGGAGGCGGATGTATTGGCCGCAACCGACGCCATTATGCCCTGTTTTGAGATTGTTGATTCGCGTATCGACAATTGGAAAATTGCCATTCAGGACACCGTGGCGGACAACGCCTCCTGCGGTGTGTACGTGCTGGGTGAGCAAGAGGCAGACCCCAAAGACTTCGACCTGCCCGCATTGAAAATTCGCGTATGGAAAAACGGTGAAATTCTCAGTGAAGGCTTGGGCAGTGCGGTGCAGGGCAACCCACTAACCGCGGTGGCGTGGCTGGCAAATACGCTAGGGCGCTTCGGTATTCCGTTCAAAGCGGGAGAGGTGATTCTCTCTGGTTCTCTGGTACCGCTGGAGCCGGTGCAAGCAGGTGACAGCCTGCGCATGGAGCTGGAAGGCATCGGCGATGCAGAAGTGCATTTCGTCTAATTGCTAGATCTAGAACAACAACATCTACCTATTCGGAGCACCCAGCGGTGCTCTACTGACAGTGAGAAATCTTATGGCTGAAAAAATTCGCGCGGCCATCATCGGGCCGGGCAATATTGGGACTGACCTGCTGATGAAGGCAATGCGCTCGGAGCTGATTGAACCCGTTTGGATGGTCGGTGTTGACCCCGAATCACCCGGCTTGGCCCGCGCCAAAGAAATGGGCATGAAGGTCACCTCGGAAGGCGTGGATGGTATGTTGCCGACCATGCGTGAGGACGGTGTGCAAATCTGTTTTGATGCAACCTCAGCCTATGTTCACGCCGAGAACTCGCGCAAAGTGAACGAGCAGGGTGCGTTGATGATCGATCTGACGCCGGCGGCGATCGGCCCATTTTGTATCCCACCGGTCAACCTCAGCGATGCAGTGGCCGAAAAGTGCATGAATGTGAATATGGTGACCTGTGGCGGACAGGCAACCATTCCAATGGTTGCAGCCGTGTCGCGCGTGCAGCCGGTGAGCTACGGCGAAATTGTTGCCACGGTAAGCTCCAAGTCAGTGGGGCCCGGCACACGTAAAAATATCGACGAATTCACCCGCACAACGGCGGGCGCGGTAGAGAAAGTGGGCGGCGCTCGTCAGGGTAAGGCGATTATCGTGATTAACCCGGCAGAGCCACCGCTGATTATGCGCGACACCATTCACTGTTTGACGGACGACGAGCCGGATCAAGAGGCGATTCGCAAATCGGTGGATGACATGGTTGCCGAGGTTCAAAAATACGTGCCGGGTTACCGTTTGAAAAATGGTCCCGTTTTCGATGGCAATCGCGTTTCCATGTTTATGGAAGTAGAGGGGCTCGGGGACTTCCTGCCCAAGTATGCGGGTAACCTCGATATTATGACCGCCGCGGGCCTGCGCACCGCAGAGATGTTTGCCGAAGAGATTCTGGCAGGCCGTTTTTCACCATCGGCCGCCTGAGGGGATAGTCATGGATATTCAAGGTAAGAAAGTCGTTCTGCACGACATGTGTTTGCGCGATGGTATGCACGCCAAGCGTCACCAGATTTCTCTGGATGAAATGGTCAGCATTGCCAGTGGCCTCGATGAGGCGGGCATGCCACTGATCGAAGTGACTCACGGTGACGGTTTGGGTGGTAGTTCTGTTAACTATGGTTTCCCTGCGCACAGCGATGAAGAATACCTGAAGGCCGTAATCGGCGCGGTCAAGAATGCAAAAATTTCGGCGCTGTTGCTGCCCGGTATTGGTACGGTCGACCATTTGAAAATGGCCGCTGATCTCGGCGTATCAACCATCCGCGTGGCGACTCATTGCACCGAAGCGGATGTATCAGAGCAGCACATTGGCATGGCCAGCGAGATGGGCTTGGATACCGTGGGCTTCTTGATGATGACCCATATGATTGGCGCTGAGGAAATCGTCGAGCAAGCCAAATTGATGGAGTCATACGGTGCTAACTGTATTTACTGCACCGATTCCGCTGGCTATATGCTGCCCGATCAGGTGCAAGAGCGCATTGCGCTGTTGCGCAGCGAGCTGAAGCCAGAAACCGAGCTGGGCTTCCACGCTCACCACAACCTGAGCCTGGGCGTCACAAACTCGCTGGTGGCAATCGAGCACGGTGCTAACCGTATCGATGGCTCTGTGGCCGGTCTGGGCGCCGGTGCAGGCAATACGCCGCTGGAGGTATTGGTGGCTGTGCTTGATCGTATGGGCGCGGATCACGGTATTGATCTGTATCAGATTATGGATGTTGCCGAAGACCGCGTGACTCCCATTATGGATCACCCCATTCGTATCGATCGGGATTCCCTGACTCTGGGCTACGCGGGCGTATACTCGTCTTTCTTGTTGTTCGCGAAACGCGCCGAAGCGAAGTACGGCGTGTCGGCCCGGGATATACTGGTTGAGCTTGGCCGCCGCCGCACCGTTGGTGGACAGGAAGATATGATTGAAGACTTGGCGCTCGACATGGCTAAGGAACGCGGCTTGCTCTAAGCCCTGATCGCCAGACGCCAGTCCGGCAAGATGAAACGGCCCCTGCTGGGGCCGTTTTCGTGTCTGGCTGTTCGTTCCAGGTAAGTGCGGCGTTCGCGCAGCAGCGGTCAGGTGTTAAAGGCCTGTATCGCATACCCATCTCGGTTATACTCACTGCATGTAAAAAATAACAAGGCATACAGACGTTACGATGTTGATCGATCCAAAGTTTGACCGCCTCCTGGCTAGTGTTTATCAAGGGCCGTTGGAAGAGGAACCCTGGGAAGGCTTCTTGTCTGAGTTGTCTCAGGTCATGCAGGCGGTGTCGGTCACGCTGGTGTTAAACCCCCCGTCGGAGCAGGGCCGCGGCGTGCTACGGGTGCTGGGTGGCAGCACCGTAGAGGGTATGGATCAGTACCAAAAACGGCTATTTGCTATGGATCCCTTCCTGTCGCTTAAGCCGGGCGAGGTCAAAAGCTTGATGGAGCTGGTGTCAGTAGATGACTGGTTGACCAGCGAGCTGTACCTGATGTGTATGAAGCCCTGCGGGCTCTACGATACCCTCGGTGTCGATATCCATGTTCCGGGTGAAATGAATGCCGGCTTGCGCGTGGCGCGCAGTGAGTCTGCGCCGGTTTTTGATCAGCACGACAGGGACTTGATTCACGCGCTGATGCCCCATTTGGAAAGAGCCCTGCGCCTGCATGTACGGCTCAATATTATTGAGTCAGAGCGCGACCTCTACGCCGGTGCGGTGGAGAGCCTATCGCTGGCGACGATCATCCTCGATGAAAATGGCCGCTTGCTAAACTGCAACAAAATGGCGAAAAATCTGGTCGCACGTGAGCCCGAGGTGAAAATCGAGGACGGCTATCTGATGCTGGGTGATCAGGCCACAACCAAGAAGTTGCAGGGGCTGATTAACCGCATTCTTGATCACCGGGATCAACACGAGCCCGCAGTGGTTGAGGCGATGCGGGTTCCCCGCGACGGCGACTTCGCCGACCTGGGGGTGATTGTTCGCCCCGTGCCATTGACCGAATGGTCGGAGGGGCAGTCTGTACCGACGGTGGCAATTTTTATTAGCGATCCGGAATATGGGGCAGAGGCGCCGGTCAATATCATCATCCAACTGTTCGGCTTTACCCCAACTGAGGCGCAGCTGTCGTTATTGCTGGCGGATGGCTTGAGTCTGGATGAAGCGTCGGAAGCACTGGGGATGAGCCGCAATACTGCACGCACCCACTTGCGCTCAATTTTCTCCAAAACCGGCGTTAGTCGGCAGACCTTGCTGGTGCGCCTGATTTTAAAGAGCGTCGCTCAGCTGGCAGATTAAACCTGCGGTTCGATTCAAAAAAGAGGGGCAAAGATGGAGAAAGTTGCCACAGGCATGCTGGTGCTCGTCGGTATTATTCATCTCTTGCCCGTTGCCGGGGTGTTGGGCGTGGATCGCCTTGCCGCTTTGTATGGCATTGCCCTGAGTGAGTCCAATATCGAAATCCTGATGCGCCACCGAGCCATTTTGTTTGGACTTCTTGGCCTTTTTTTAGTGTACGCCGCTTTCCAGCCATCGCTGCAAACATTGGCCATCGTCGCAGGCTTAGTCAGCGTTGTGTCCTTCATCGCTATTGCGTGGTCGGTTGGCGGTTACAATGAGCTCGTTCGCAAGGTCGTCATCGCGGACGTTATCGCTGCCGTTGCACTCATTGCTGCAGGGGTGATCAATCTCGTTGGCCGCAATCAAATCTAACAAAGTAATCGGCCCGATGGGCCTCTACCGGGCGCCCGTATCTGAGCGCTGATTATTGCCGGCGATCGTCACTGCCATCCTCTCTCGTAATGCTGTTACAGGCTGCTTCGTGCAGCAGGATTGCGCGTTTGCGCGTGACACCCCAGCGATAGCCGCCGAGCGCACCTGTCTGCCTGACCACACGGTGGCAGGGAATGAGCAGGGCGACGGGGTTGCTGCCAACGGCGCGGCCAACCGCACGAGCGGCTTTGGCTTGACCGATGCGCTGCCCCAGCTGGCCATAGGTACTCAACTGTCCAGGCCGGATCGCCAGCAGCGCCCGCCACACCTGTAACTGAAAATCACTGGCTAGCAGATGTAGCGAAAGCGGCTCACCATGGCTGTGACTGAATGCGCGACGCAGCAGTTCCTGAGAGTCTTCATGCTCCTCTGAGAACTGTGCCGCTGGCCAGCGCTGTTGCATCGCCATCAGCTCCTCGCGCCCATCCCCGAAGGCAAGCGCACAGATGCCGCGCTGAGTTTGTGCGATAAACACCTCGCCGAAAGGCGAGTCGCCGTTTCCCCAACGAATGCGCAGGTTCTCTCCGCGCGAGCGATAGTCTCCCGGCGTCATTGCTTCGATTCGAATAAAGTGGTCGTAGAGCCGAGAGCTGCTGCTTAACGACAAATCCTCGCTGACATTCAGTAGAGGTTGGCCGGCAGATAGCAGCTGTTTCGCCCGCTCAACGGTGATGAGCTGAGAAAAGCGCTTAGGGCTAATGCCAACCCAGCGGCTAAACATGCGCTGAAAATGTCCGGCGCTAATGTCCAATTTGTTGGCAAGCTCGTCCAGGCTGAGCATGCCCTGCTGGCTGTCCAAAATATGAAGAGCGTGTTCAATGCGCTGGTAGTCAGAGGGCACGATGGGTTTCCTTTATGCGAGCTTGAGACAAGCATAACGCTTCTATCGTACCGGTCGAGCTGATTCTTGCGCTTATTGGCGGCCCTAGGCACATAGGCAACGCGGATAAAGAATCGCCGCTCAAGGGGACGCTACGCGGCCAAGAGGAGTCTGGTTCAGCGGGCCTACGCGACGTCCAGCAACTCTGTGCCCTGCTGCACCAGCGTACCCACAGAGTGGTGGGCGACCGGATTATAGGCAAGCCAACTGCTTTGCATCGCCATGGGTTTATCGAGTTGTTCGCGATTCAGTTGCTCCACGTCGTATTCGATGCGTCGCATGAAGTGCGCCACCTGCTCGTAGGGGCAATCGTTGAGAAGGCAGCCAAAGTGCTGATCGTCGATGCGAGCAACCAAGTCCGCTTCGCGACAGGCCGCAGCCAGTTTTTGCGAAAACAGGGAAATGACGTCGGGTGTCAGCGTGCCGTCATCGCTGTCGATGGGGGCGGTTAGGCGGAAAAAGACGGCGCTGATCGGCACGTCGCTGCGGGCACAGGCGTGCATCAGTTTATCAGCGAGCAATTCAAACCCCGAGCGGTTGCACAGCCCGGTCGTTTCATCCGTTGTCGCCAGGTAGCTTGCGCAAAGTTCGCGCTCGGCAATTCGGGCAAGGTCCTCGAGGGTTTCAATTTCATCGCTGGACAAGTCCCGAGGCTGTTGATCGACGACGCAGAAAGCGCCCAGCCGCTCGCCAGTTACCGCGTACAGGGGGAAGGCGGCATAAAAGCGGATATTGGGTGCGTGTACCACCAGCGGGTTATCGACAAAGCGCTCGTCTTTGAGGGTGTCGTTAACGATGAACACGCCATCTTGCAAAATGGTGTGACCACAAAACGAAATATCGCGGGGTGTTTCCTCAACGCCCTCGAGTCCGGCGCTAGATTTGAACCACTGTCGGTCGTCGGCGACCAGGCTGACCAGAGCAGCGGGGGTGTTAAGCATTTTGCACGCCAGTCGGGTCAGGCGATCAAAGCGCTCTTCCGCTGGTGTGTCGAGGATATTGAGCAATGAGAGCGCGGCCAAACGCTTCTCTTCGTTGTGGGGTTTTCCGGGCGCTTTCATCAGAGATTCCCGCTGCACAGAAACAGAATGGCAATATTGTAGCGCGTCGGGCGAGAATTCCAGTAAGGGTTTTAACCTAGCCTGATGCACCATCTTGTGGCGTTGTTAAACGGTGGTTAAACAATACTGAAAAATGGAGAAAAATCTAATAAAAACAGTGTGTTGTGATATTTTTTTGGTCGTCTAAACGGATTATAGAAGGCTTGCCTTGGCTGTGTGAGAATTTTCACCGTGATAGCAGGGCCCCGGCCAGAGGGTCTGCCGAATAACCGAGGAGAGAAAAATGAGCGAGCCCGCGCAGGCACCGCGTCAGCCCCATATTATCGAAGCTAAGGAATTGCCAGACCGCTATGGGCGGGGATGGTATTGTTTGGGGCTGGCCAGCGAATACGATGAAAAGCCGGTCAAGCTAAACTACTTTGGCACCCGCATGGTTGCGTATCGCGGGGAAGATGGTCAAGTCCATATTCTCGACGGCTACTGCCCTCACATGGGGGCAGACTTGAGTGAAGGCTGCGTGGAGGGTAACTCCATTCGTTGCCCATTCCACTCCTGGCGCTGGGGCGCCGATGGTGTGTGCGATGAGATCCCCTACGCCAAGCGCATTCCCCCGAAAGCGGTTATCCGCAGCTATCCAACGCTGGAAGAGAATCACCTGTTATTCATGTGGTACGACCCAGAGGGCCTGCCTCCTATCGAAGACCAGCGCCCGCCGCGCATCGATGACCTGTTCAGCCCGGACTGGACGATCTGGCAAATGGATCTGATGACCATCAATACCAACAGCCGCGAGCTGGTGGATAACATGGCGGATGTGGCGCATTTTGGGCCGATTCACGGCGCGCCTATCAAAGAGTTCAAGAACATTGTTCACAAGCATACCTACGAACAAGTCTTGGTCGGCGGCAGCGAGCTGTTGGCGGAAGATGGCGAGCTAACCTCCAGTGCCAAATACTTCGGTCCGGCATACATGAACACATACATGACTGGCCAGGTAGAGGGTATGGACGTGGAGTCGCGCTTGCTGGTGACCCATGTTCCCATCGACCAAAATAGCTTTGACCTGCGGTTTGGTGTGGCGGTTAAGAAAATCCCGGGTATGAGTGACGAGCAGAACAACGAGATGGCGCGTCAGTACACGGAGCAGAACCGGACAGCGTTCTTCCAGGATGTACATATCTGGCATACCAAAACCCGTGTTGATAACCCGGTATTGTGTGATGGCGACGGCCCAATCAACCGCCTGCGTCAGTGGTACAACCAGTTCTACGTGGATCGTGCGGATGTACCTGAGGTCTTTAACGAGCGCCGTGAGTACACAGTGGATTACGCCATTCGCAATGGCTAATGGCATTGTGCAGCGAATTTAATAATCGATAACACAGGATAAACGCATGGATGTACGCAGTTTAGGCTACGTCGTAATCGAGTCGGCAGAGCCGTCGAAGTGGTTGGAGTACGGTCGGGACATTCTCGGCCTGATGCCTGCGCCGAATATGCCGGACGACGGCAATGTTTACTTGAAAATAGATGAGCGTCCGTTTCGCTTTGCCATTGTCAAAGGTGACGCGGAGCGACTGAGCCGCTGCGGCTGGGAACTGCGTGATGCGCAAGACTTTGCCGATGCCAAGCAGCGCTTGACCGAGGCGGGAGTCGCCTTTGAAGAGGGTAGCAGCGACGATGCCAAGGCGCGGCGCGTGCGCGAATTGATCGTATTGAAAGACCCCTCGGGTAACGAGCTGGAGCTTTATTGGGGCGGCGAACTGGACTTTGCTAAATTTGTTTCACCACTGGGTATCAGTGGCTTTGAAACGGGTTTCAATGGCGACATGGGCCTGGGGCATGCCGTGCTGCCAGCAGCTAAGCTCAGCGAAACGCACACGTTCTACAAAGACGTGCTCGGCTTTGGTGACAGTGACTACATGCACTTTCACTTCTCGCCAGATCCCAATGACCCCGGTCAGGGCTTGAACTTTATGCACGTGAATAACCCGCGTCACCACAGCCTTGCGTTATACGAAGACAGCAGCAACCCGGTGGGCTGTGTTCACCTTATGCTGGAAGTGAAAGACACCGATGAAGTGGGTTACTGCCTGGATCGCGTTGAAGCAGCGGGAATTCCCATTGTTTCGACCCTGGGACGCCATACCAATGACCGGATGCTGTCGTTCTACATGGCAACACCAACAGGCTTTGCCATGGAGTTTGGCACCGGTGGTTTGCAGGTGGATTGGGACGATTTCACGCCAACCGTGACATCGCTGCCCAGCCTCTGGGGGCACAAGTTCAACATGCCTGACGCCTAAAGCCCGGTAAAATCCTTTGCCCGCTGCACCGCGTAATGGGGTAGTGGGCGGTAAATCATAAGACCAAAGACAGAATACAACAGGAGAGCGGTGATGAATTTTGAAACCATGATGGCTGCAATCAAAGAATTGCAGCCAGTATTTCGTGAGCGTGCACCGCAAACGCGCCAAGAACGTAAAGTGCCTCAGGCCTCGATTGATGCCCTGCAAGATGCGGGCTTTTTCCTGAGCTTGCAGCCCAAGCGCTACGGCGGCTTGGAAATGAAGCCGCAAGAATTCTTTAAACTGCAAATCGCCATTGCCGAGGCGTGTATGTCTACGGCGTGGGCCAGTGGCATTATCGCGGTTCACGCCGTGCAGCTGGCGATGATGGATGACCGCGCGCAGCAGGCCGTGTGGAACGATTCGATCCATACACGTATTTCTTCCTCCTATGCGCCAATGGGTAAAGTGACGCCCACTGAAGGCGGTTTTAAACTCAGCGGTCGTTGGGGCTGGTCAAGTGGTAGCGACCACTGCACCTGGGTGCTGCTGGGCGCAATCGTACCGGGCGAGGGCTACCGTACTTTCTTGGTGCCGCGCAGCGACTACGAAATTATCGATACTTGGCAGTCGATGGGCTTGGAAGGCACCGGCAGCAACGACATCGTGGTAGACGACGTATTCGTGCCTGACTACATGACCCACAAGCAAAGCGACGGCTTCGCGGGAACAAACCCCGGTTTGGCTGTGAACGACGCGCTCTTATACCGCCTGCCTTGGGCGCAGAGCTTTATTCGCGTCGTCTCGACCCCGGCTATCGGTGCCTGTAAGGCGACCGTGGAGCTCTACAAGCACGCGGTGTTGAACAAAGCCAGTGGTGACCCCACTAAACTCGCGGGCGATACCCAGGTGGTAGAGCGTATTGCGGCGGCCCTAAACGGTATCGACGAGATGGAGACCATTCTCTTCCGTAACTTCGATGTGATGTTGGCGCAACTTGAGCGCGGCGAAGAGATTCCTCTGGAAGACCGTGTTCGCTATCGCTACCAGGCGTCTCTGGTTATCAGCAAGAGCATCGATATTGTCGATTCACTGTTTGAAGTGGCCGGTGGTCACTCAGTATTTAATAACAGTGAAATTCAGCAGCGTTTCCGTGATGTGCACACCGCCCGTGCCCACGTTGCTAACAACCCCACCGGCTTTGGCCGTAACTTCGGCGGCGTTGCTCTGGGTATGGAAAACGGGGACTTCTTCATTTAAGCGTCGCAAAGTTTTACTCCTACCGACAAGCCCGGCATTCGCCGGGCTTTCTGTTTTCTGGCCCTTAATTTGGCAAGGGCAAACCCGTATAGAAAATCTCCGCCTGCAGTCGCAAGCTGTGCAAAACCTCTAAAGGTCTTCTGGCTGCCGCCGATATATGCATTAAGGGGCCAGCTGTCAGGTCGAATTGGCAGAGTCTGTATAGCGGAGAAATATCTTGGATATAGCAACCCTGCTGGGAATGTTTGGCGCATTGGGCGTGATTATTGCGGCCATTGTTTTTGGCGGCAGTGCCGGTGGCTTCGTCGATATCCCCAGCCTGTTGATCGTAGTGGGCGGCGGAACATTTGCCAATCTGGTGAAATTTCCGCTGGATCAAACCCTCGGCGCCTTCAAGGTTGCCTCGCGCGCCTTCTTTCACAAGCCAACCAGCTCATCACAGCTAATTAACGAGTGCGTTGAACTGGCGGGTATCGCGCGCAAAGAGGGGCTGCTGGGTCTGGAGTCGCAGGAAATTACCAATGAATTCCTCAATAAAGGTGTGCAGATGGCCATTGATGGTCACGACCCCGCATTTGTTAAGCGTTTATTAAATAAAGAAATCAATCTGACGATCGAACGCCAGGAAATGGGTGAGGCGGTATTTCGTGGTTTTGGTGATTCCGCGCCGGCAATGGGCATGATTGGTACCCTCGTCGGCTTGGTGCAGATGATGTCCAATATGTCTGACCCCAAGGCGATCGGGCCGGCGATGGCGGTTGCGCTGCTTACTACCCTGTATGGCGCTGTGCTGGCAAATGCTGTTGCGCTGCCAATGGCGGACAAGCTGAATTTCCGTACCCAGGAAGAGCGTCGCAATCGCCACCTGATACTGGAGGCGGTTGACGGCATACAAGAGGGCTTGAACCCGCGGGTGCTCGAATCACTGCTGTCGACCTATCTGCCCGACAATGCCCGCGATAAAGAAGAAAAGGCTGAGGAAGCCTAGTGGAAGACGTCCCCGAGAAAAAAGCGGCGGCCGGAGCGCCTGCCTGGGTACTAACCTTTGCAGACTTAATGTCCTTGCTGCTGGCTTTTTTCGTTCTGTTGTTCTCATTCTCCGAGATGGACAAGCAGAAATTCAAGGAGCTGTCGGGCTCTATGCGCGATGCCTTCGGGGTACAGCGGGAGGTTCCCGCCTTTAAGCCACCGATTGGTACCAGTATTATCGCGCGAGACTTTAGCCCCGGTCGGCCAACGCCAACCGTCGAAAACCAAGTTCGCCAACAAGCCGTCAATGAAATGCGCATCTACGCTGAAATGGCAATTGACGAATCCGAGCGGATTAGCAAAGAGGAGCTGGAGGCTGATCTGCAAAAGGTAAAACGCCACTTGGATATCGAGATTCGCGATGGCTTTGTAGAGGTTGATGATGATGGGGAGCGGGTTATTACGATCCGCATCAAGGAGATGGGCTCGTTTCCCTCTGGCAGTGCCGAGCTCAACAATGACTTTAAACCGGTGATCAATAAAATCGCGGAGTTGGTGGGGGATATTGGCGGCCACGTGGTGATTGCTGGCCACACCGATAATCTGCCAATTAGCACCTCGCGCTTCCGCTCAAATTGGGATCTGTCTTCCGCGCGAGCCGCAACGGTGCTGGAGAGTATCGCAGAGCGCAGTGGCCAGCCAGCCGAGCATTTCCGCTTAGCCGGGCACGCTGATACCCGACCCTTAGATACCAACAGCACAGCGGAAGGGCGAGCGCGCAACCGCCGTGTTGAGGTTATTTTGCTGAGAGGGGGTGTCCATGACTCCGCTGTTGGTCCGGTCTATGGTGGTCGCGAAGCATCGGTGCTTGAGTAGTGCCAGAAATATTCTCTCCTGACGTCGAACCGCAATCTTCGGCGGTGTAACATGGTGAGCGGCAACTTAGCCGTTTCAGGGAGTGTAAAGAGATCACCATGCGTCGTACCAAAATCGTAGCCACTGTCGGTCCCGCCTGCGATTCAGAAGCGCTCTTGCGAGCAATGATATCCGCGGGCGTGAACGTGTTCCGCTTAAATTTTTCCCATGGCAGTGCCGAGGAGCACAAGGCGCGCTGTCAGATGATTCGGGAAATCTCTGCCGAAGAAGACCGCTACGTCGCAGTGCTTGGCGATCTGCAGGGGCCAAAAATCCGTCTGCGCACACTTGCCGTCGATGCCGTTGATGTCGCGCCGGGCGACGAGCTTATTCTCGATACTCGCTTAGCGGATGGTGAGGGCGATGAGCGTCATATCGGGGTCGATTACCAACCGCTTGCCCGTTCGGTGGCGGCTGGTGATACCTTGCTTATCGACGACGGCCGGCTGCAATTATCAGTGGTAAGTGTGGAGGGCGAAGCGGTGCATTGCCGAGCGGAGAGCATCGGTATATTGCGCTCGCGAAAGGGAATCAATCGCCTGGGGGGTGGCCTTTCGGCGCCGGCACTGACAGACAAAGACTTAGCCGATATCAAGCACGCAGCGGAAATGGATCTGGATTTCATTGCCATTTCTTTTCCCAGCAGTGCGGCTGATATCAATGATGCGCGGGACAAGCTTCAGAGCGCGGGTTGCCACGCGCAGATCATCGGCAAGATTGAACGCGCCGAAGCGGTTGCCGAGGACGAACATCTCGATGCGCTCATTCGCGCTTGCGATGGCGTGATGGTGGCACGTGGCGACTTGGGGGTTGAAATTGGTGACGCCAGCCTGATCGGCTTGCAGAAGCATATTATCAAGCGGGCGCGGGTGCTCAACCGGCCGGTGATCACTGCCACCCAGATGATGGAATCGATGATCAGCAATCCCATTCCCACTCGCGCAGAGGTGTTTGATGTCGCCAATGCGGTGCTCGATGGTACCGACGCGGTGATGCTGTCTGCCGAAACGGCTGCGGGCCAGTATCCGCTGGAAACCGTTAAGGCCATGTCGAGAAACTGTATGGGGGCGGAGCGCTATCCCTCGGCGCGAAAATCCAGTTACCGGATCGAGCGCAGCTTTGAGTCCGTTGAAGAAACCCTGGCAATGAGTGCCGTGTTCGCCGCCAACCATCAAGTTGGGGTGAAGGCCATTGTGTCCTTAACCGAAACCGGGCGAACGGTGTTGTTAATGTCGCGACTGACCTCGGGCATTCCGATTTTTGCGTTTAGTCGCAATGCTGCAACCTGCCGCCGGGTGAGCCTCTATCGCGGGGTGTTTGCGGTATCTAGCGCAGGACCGTCGCCCGCGGTGCACGACTGTATTGAAACGCTGAAAGCGGGTGGCCATGTCGATGCCGGTGATTTGATCATTATGACCATGGGTGACCAGGTTGGCGTGGATAACCACACCAATACCATGAAGATCGTTCGCGTACTGTAAGCAGGGGCCAGTCTGCTGGCCCCATTCAAGGCATCATTTATTTTTCGTTGTCGGCGTTAGCGGCGTCCAAAAACGCGGGCTTTTCACCTCCGCCGTGCACGGTGAGCGCTGCACCGCTCACGTAGCTGGCCATGTCACTGGCCAGGAATAAACAGGCCTCGGCAATATCGTTGGGAACCGCCATTCGTCCCAGTGGGATCGTTTCGCCCACTGCCGCAATACCGGCTTCGTCGCCGTAGTGCAAATGGGACTGTTCGGTGCGAATCAGGCCGGCAATAATCGTGTTGCTACGCACCTTGGGCGCCCATTCCACGGCTAGGGAGCTGCTCAGGTTTAACAGGCCGGCTTTCGCTGCGCCATAGGCGGCGGTACCCGGCGACGGGCGTTGGGCGCTCACTGAGGCAATATTGACGATGCTGCCGCCTTCCTGCTGCTGCATCACCGCATTGCAGGCCTGGGCAAAGAAGAGTGGCGCGAGCAGATTGAGACGCACGATGGATTCAGAAAACCGTGGCGAGGCGGTGGCCGCATCGGCATAGGGGGCGCCGCCGGCGTTGTTGATCAGAACGTCGATGCGACCAAATTTCTCTTTCACGCTGTCGACAAAGGCCTGGACAGCGTCCGGGTCGCGAACATCCAGCGCGCTGAACCACGCTTCCCGACCCTCAGCACTGGGTAGGCTGTCAGGCTCACTGCGACCGCAGATCGCTACGTCTGCCCCGGCAGCCAAAAAACGTTCGCTGATACCGCGGCCAACACCTTTTCCGCCGCCGGTAACGATGACGACTTTACCCGTAAAATCCAGTGCGTTTTGCATTCCTTTTTACCTACCTTGTGTCCTGTCATGTTAGTGTTTGCAGCGGCTTGGCTTCTTGCGAGCCAATAATCGCCGCGAAATTTTTGGGCGACAGTTTATCGCTTTAGCCCACGATTTAATATGACCGTATTTTTATGCGTAAATGACTTGTTTTGTCAGTGCCAGTTATAGTGCCCACGTTATACTGGCGATCGGTTTGATGTGCTGGGAGCCTGCCGCTGTGTTCGTCGGCGATAGCGTCCAGTCGTGAGTTTCAACATAAAGATAAAGGTATGTGATATGTCCAACAGTGCAGTAATTGCGATTTTAGGCGGTACCGGTAATTTGGGTACGGGCTTAGCCAGACGCTGGGCCCAGGCGGGTTACCGCGTGATCATCGGTTCTCGCACCCAAGAGAAGGCCGAGCAAGCGGTTGCTGAGCTAAAGGCATTGATGGATGAGCGCGGGGTCGACGCCGTCGCAGTCGAGGCGATGGATAATCAATCGGCGGCTGAGGCGGCAGATATTGCCGCATTGACCGTACCTTTTGCCCACCACCGCAGCACACTGGAGTCGCTGCGCGGCGCGCTGCAGGGCAAGATCCTGATCGATGTGACGGTTCCCCTGGTGCCGCCCAAGGTAGCGCGGGTGCAACTGCCAGAGGAAGGCTCTGCTGGACAGATCGCGCAGGAGATTCTCGGCGACGACGTCAAGGTGGTGTCGGCCTTTCAGAATGTGGCGGCCGTACATCTGCAGGAGGGCTCCGAGCTCGATTGCGATGTCTTGGTTTGCGGTAACAATAAAGAGGCGCGGGCAACGGTTATTAACCTGGTTGAAGCCGCCGGGCTGCGCGGTTTCCATGCCGGCAGTATCGCCAATGCGGCGGCAGTGGAGGCGATGACCTCTCTGCTGATATTTATAAACAAACAATACCAGTGTCATGCGGGCATTAAACTCACGGGTGTCGACGAGTAAGTTGCACAGATGGCCAGTTCGCAATTACAGCTAGTTGCCTTACAGAATTTCCCGCTGGTGGAGCCAGGAGACGATTTGAGCGCCATGGTGGCTGATTCGCTGCTCGGCAATCAGCTAAGCCTGCAAGATGGCGATGTGCTGGTGCTTGCGCAGAAGATCTTCTCCAAGGCGGAAGGGCGCTATGTTCGTTTGTCTGACGTCTCACCCAGTGAAGAAGCGCTGGCACTGGCGCAGCGCTGCGACAAGGACCCGCGGCAAATGGAATGCGTGCTTCAGGAGTCACGGGAGGTGCTGCGGGCACGTCCGGGTGTGGTGATTGTGGAGCATCGCCTCGGGGTGGTTCACGCAAATGCTGGCATCGACAAGTCGAATATCCCCAATACTGAAGACGACCCCCAGTTGCTGCTGTTACCCATTGACCCCGATGCCAGTGCGCGGCGTTTAAAGGCGGCGCTGGACGCACGTTTTTCGGCAAATATTGCGGTGATCATTAACGACAGTGCGGGGCGGGCCTGGCGCAATGGCACGGTGGGCTTTGCGCTCGGCACTGCCGGCTTCGAGGTTGTTGAAAACCGCATAGGCGATGCCGACCTGTTCGGCCGCACTCTCGAAGTCACTGAAATTGCCGTTGCCGACGAGCTCGCTGCGGCGGCGTCTTACCTGATGGGGCAGGCTGATGAGGGCTGTCCGGTGGTGCTGCTGCGTGGTGCTAACTTGCGCCCCTCTGACGAGGGCTCGCAGGGTTTATTGCGCGACCGAGACCGGGATATGTTTCGCTAATGGCGACGTTATCGGGAAAATTTCTCGCACTGAGCGGGGGCGTTGGCGGCGCCAAATTAGTGAGGGGCTTGGCCGAGTGCCTGCCACCATCGCAGCTGCAAGTGGTGGTGAATACGGCCGATGACTTCGACTACTGGGGCTTACGAATTTGCCCCGACCTCGACTCCAATCTCTACGCCCTGGCAGACCTGAATGACGAACAGCGCGGCTGGGGATTGCGCGATGAAAGCTGGGTAACGCTGGAAGCGATGCGTCGACTCGACGACGGCCAGTGGTTCCAGTTGGGCGATCGCGATTTGGCGACGCATTTGTACCGCACTCAAGCGCTGGCGGCGGGGCAGTCGTTAACGGATGTCACTCGTCAGTTGGGCGAGCGCCTGGGCTGTCCCGCGGCGCTGCTGCCCATGACCGAACAGCGCGTAGCAACGCGAGTGTTTACTGATATGGGTGAACTCGCCTTCCAGGAATATTTTGTTCGCGAGCGCTGTGAGCCCCGAGTGGAGAAGGTCGTTTTCGACGGCCTCGATACGGCTCAGCTCAACCCGGCGATTATCTCAGCGCTTGCCGACCCTGCCTTGCGCGGCATCATTATTTGTCCATCTAACCCATTTCTGAGCGTCGATCCGATTTTATCCTTGCCGGGGTGTCGCGAGGCGCTCATGCAAGTGAACGTGCCGGTGGTCGCTATTTCGCCGATTGTGTCCGGCGCGGCGGTGAAGGGCCCTGCTGCAAAAATGATGCACGAGCTCGATATACCCCGCAGGGCGGCGGCGGTGGCTGAGTACTATGGCGACCTGCTGGACGGCTTTATCATCGACAGTGCCGATGCTCAGCAGTGCGATGACATCGCCCAGACGGGGGTCGCCTGCCGAGCTGTGCCAAGTATGATGACCACTCTTGATAGCAAACGGCGCTTGGCCGAGGAGACGCTGTCGTTGATTGAGGAATTGGTGTAGGGCATGTGGTTAATACTCCCACTGAAGGATTTTGTTAAAGCGAAACAGCGCTTGTCCGGGTGTTTGAGCATATCGGAGCGGCGGGCCTTGTTTCAGCACATGGTGGAAGATGTATTGGCCCAGCTATCGGCGGTCGATGAAGTGGATCAGCTGTTGATTGTGTCTGACGACCCAGCGGCGCATCTGCTTGCCGAGCACTTTCACGCACTTTGCTGGCCGGAATCGCAGCTGGGCAGCGGTTTGAATGCGGTGTTGGAGGCGACCCTGGATCGAATCTCCTGCTTGGATAAGCCTCCGCAGCACGTCATGATTGTACACGGTGATTTGCCTTTATTGAGCGCGGCTGAGCTGCGTGACCTTATTGCGGTGCAAGGCGGGGCAAGCGAACAAGTGGTTATCGCCACGGATCGCCACGGCGGTGGCAGTAATGTTGTGTTGATGCCCTTAGCAAGCCGAATCCGCTTGCGCTATGGAGAGGGCAGTTTAACTGCCCACACCGCAGAGGCGGCGGCGCGCAATCTGTCGCTTCAAGTGTTCCACGCGCCTGGCCTGGCCAACGATATCGACACCCGTGAGGACCTGCTAGCGCTGGTGAGTGCAGGCACCTCCAGTCGCGCCCCGCAAACGATGCGCTACCTGAGTGAAAGTGGTATTGCGCGCCGCTTATTGCAGATGAATCCTCGTGAGTGCGCGGCGGTTGAGCCGCCGCGAGTAGTGAGAAGCTGATGATGAATTCTATGTCGATTGACGCCCTTCTAGAGACGGCCTTGCACGGCTCGCTCAGCGATGAGCAGGCTCGACAACTCAGTCGCTGCGAAGACACCGCCACGCTGGCGACAGCGGCAGCGACCTTGCGAGACCGGGGCTTCGGGAGCGGTGTGAGTTATTCCCGCAAAGTCTTTATTCCCCTTACCCAGTTGTGTCGCGACGTTTGCCACTACTGCACCTTCGCCAAAACTCCCAAGCGTATCGAGCAGGCGTATATGCCGGTCGAGCACGTGATTGAGCAGGTGCGTCAGGCCGAAAAACTGGGTTGCAAAGAAGCCTTGTTTACCCTGGGTGAGCGCCCTGAGCTGCGTTATAAGGCCGCGCGTGAAGCGCTCGCGCAGATGGGATTTGCAAGCACCCTGGAATATCTCGCCCATGTTGCGGGGCGGGTCTTGGCGGAAACATCGGTTCTACCTCATATCAATGCGGGCTGCATGAGCGAAGATGAGATTGCTCTGCTGCGTCCGGTCTCTGCGTCTATGGGCATTATGTTGGAGTCGGCATCGGAGCGCCTGTGTGAAAAGGGTATGCCTCACTACGGTTCGCCCGATAAAACCCCTGAGGCGAGATTGCAAACCCTGCGCCGCGCTGGCCAAGCGATGGTGCCGTTTACCTCGGGCATCTTAATCGGTATTGGCGAGACCCGTGCTGAGCGCATTGATTCTCTGCTTGCCCTGCGAGACGTTCACCGCGAGTTTGGCCATTTGCAAGAAGTGATTGTGCAGAATTTTCGCGCCAAGGAAGGCACTAAAATGGCGTCGGCACCGGAGCCCGATCTCGATGACTTGCTATGGACGATCGCCGTCGCTCGGTTGATATTTGGGGCGGAAATGAGCATTCAAGCGCCGCCAAACCTCAGCCCCGGTGTGCTACCGCAGATCGTTGCTGCCGGGATCAATGACTGGGGCGGCGTGTCGCCAGTGACGCCCGACTTTGTGAATCCCGAAGCGCCGTGGCCACACGTGGAGCGCTTGGCCAAGGAAACGGCGCTAAGTGGTAAATACCTGCACGAGCGCCTTACAATCTACCCCTCTTATGTCCGACGGGCGCAGCATTGGCTGGACCCCGCATTGGTGCCGCGCCTACTTAGTCGCGTGGATGGCCAGGGTCTGCCGAGGGTGGACGAATGGCTGACCGGGCAGGCCGCTGATGCGCCCGCGGCGGAGCTTGCATTGCTTGCTAAGCGCCGGCCTGTTGCAAGTGCCGCTGTTGCCGATATTTTACAGCGAGCAGAGGCTGAGCAGCGGTTAACTCAACAGGATATTGTCAGCTTGTTTGAAGCGCGCGGTGAAGACTTTGCCGCCGTGTGCCAAGCAGCGGACCGCCTGCGCGAGCGGCGCTGTGGCGATACCGTTAGTTATGTTGTCAATCGCAACATCAATTACACCAATGTCTGTTATTTCAAGTGCCAGTTTTGCGCTTTCTCTAAGGGCAAGCTCAGTGAGAATTTGCGTGGCCGACCCTATGATCTGAGTGCCGACGAAATCGCCCGGCGCGCTAAAGAGGCCTGGCAGCGCGGTGCCACCGAAGTGTGTATGCAGGGTGGCATTCATCCTGAATATACCGGGCAGACCTATCTGGATATATTGGCGACGCTGCGCGAGGCGGCGCCGGCAATGCACATCCACGCCTTCTCGCCACTGGAAGTCTGGCAGGGTGCTCAGACGCTCGGTATGCCGCTGGAGGATTACCTGCGGCAATTAAAGGCGGCGGGGTTGCACAGTCTGCCAGGAACGGCAGCAGAAGTGTTGGATGACCGGGTCAGGGCAGTGTTGTGCCCCGATAAAATTAATACCGAGCAGTGGCTTCAGGTCATGGAAGTTGCTCATGGGGTTGGTCTGCCAACAACCGCAACGATTATGTTCGGTCACGTTGACGGCTACGAGCACTGGGCCAATCACCTGCTGGCAATACGCACGTTACAGCTGAAAACAGGCGGTTTTACTGAATTCGTGCCGCTGCCATTTGTCGCCGCAGAATCGCCAATCTATTTGAAAGGGCGCGCTCGTCGCGGGCCAACGTTCCGCGAATCGCTGTTGATGCATGCGGTCGCACGCTTGGTCTTTAATGGCTTGATCGACAATATTCAGGCGTCCTGGGTGAAAATGGGCGCGGAAGGGGTCATGGCCTGTTTGAATGCCGGGGTTAACGACCTCGGCGGGACGCTGATGAATGAAACCATCACCCGGGCTGCTGGTGCTAGCCATGGCGAAGAGACATCGCCTCAGGAAATGGAGCAGCGCATCGCGGCGATGGGGCGCGTTGCGCGTCAACGCAACACCCTCTACGGCGAGGCCGATACGACGCAGATGGAACGGGCCCGGCATGCCGAGCGCTTGGCGGTTGCGGTCAATACGCCGGCGAGCAAGTATGAGCGCAGTAAGCGTCAATTAATCGCCAGCGGCTAATAATAAAAAATAGGAATAACATCATGGCAGTCTATGCAATGACAGGCGGTGCCACTGGCATCGGGGCAGCGATTCGCGAGCAGCTCTGCGACGCGGGGCATCGCGTTGTGTCGGTGGATTTACGCGATGCCGATATCTGTGCGGACCTGAGCGACTACAATGGCCGTCAGAGAGCGATCGACGGTATTCGCCAGCTTTGTCCGGAAGGTATAGATGGTTTTATCCCTTGCGCGGGTGTCGGGCCATCGGTGAAACCGCCGTCGCTGATTGCGCGCATCAATTATTTTGCGGCGGTCGCCGTGACCGAAGGCGTGCTGGACTTGCTGGAAGCACGTGGCGGCCGCGTGGTGATGATTGCCTCGAACTCCGCGCCGATGGTGCCTCTGAACGATTACGTGGAATTGCTGCTCGACGGCGAGGAGGAAGCGGCTTGCGAACTGGCCGATAGTCGCGATACCCATTCCGCCTATGCCGGTTCCAAGCACGCCATCTGCTGTTGGCTGCGTCGCCGCAGTGGCGAGTTGGCGCGACGCGGTATTCGCATCAATGCGGTTGCGCCGGGTATCGTGCAAACGCCTCTTAGCGAAAAGGTACTGGCCGATGCCGAGCTTGGTCAGGCAATGCGAGATTTCGGTGACAGTGTGCCGCTGGGGTGTATTGGTCAGCCTCAGCAAATTGCCGATGTGGTGAGTTTTTTACTTGGGCCGGGTGCCGACTACATGACTGGCGCTATTATTTTTGTCGATGGCGGACACGATGCCATGCTGCGCCCCGACGGCTTCTAGCTTTTTGCCATTTACCCTTGGCAGCGCGCATAATGCGGCCCGAGCACTTTTACTGAACCGCCATACCTGCTGCTAGGGCCGCCATGCTTTCTGTTGTATCTCCCTTACTGCCGATAATGTTGCCGGTGCTGCTGTGCGCCGCCTTGGGCGTTGTTTGGGGGCGCTGCAAACAGCCCTTCGACCAGGAATTTGTGCGTCGCATGGTGATGTGGGTCGGTGCGCCCGCGTTGATTGTGTCAACGCTCGGCAGCGTGGAGATTGCGCCGGCTGTGCTGTCTGAAGTGCTGGCCGCAAGTCTTTTAATGCTGGCCTGGACGGCGCTGCTCGGTGCGGCATTTTGCGCCCTTGCGGGGCTTTCCATACGCAACTTCCTGGTGCCGCTGACCTTTGGTAATTTCGGGAATATGGGCTTGCCGATATGCCTGTTCGCCTTTGGTCAGCAGGGACTGGCGTTGGCCTTGGGGGTATTTTTAGCCACGATGGTTTGCCATTTTTCACTTGGCGTTGCGGTGCTAAATGGCTCAAATGCACTGTGCGCGGTGCTGCGCTCCCCAATCATTTACGCAGGTGCCCTGGCGGCGTTACTGGTGTTTTGTGATTGGACGCTGCCAGCGACGGCAAGCAATACCCTGAGCATTCTCGGTGGCATGTCGATTCCCTTAATGCTGATAACACTGGGTGTTTCCTTAGGCTCATTGCGGGTTGCTGTGGCCGGGCGCGCGGTGATTCTCGGCGTTGCTCGCTTGGCGCTGGGCTTAAGTGCGGGTTTTCTTACAGTGTGGTCGCTGGAACTCGATGGGCTGGTACGCGAGGTTGTGTTGTTACAGTCGGCAATGCCTGCGGCGGTGTTTAACTACCTGCTGGCGGTGCAATATCAGCGTGAGCCAGCCACGGTGGCGGGCATGGTGGTTAGCTCAACGCTGATAAGTTTTATCAGTATTCCGGTGCTGCTGCTTTACTTAAACGTTTGAGGTCAGTGATCTGCTAGGGCAGCGGGAAAGCACGCTAGCGCTGTTGGGCGCGGCCGCGGGCCATAACCTGCAAGCGTCGGGCTTCGACATCCTCGCTACTCACCTGCTGGTTCCACTCACTGGATACGCGATGCTCCTGCGTTAATGCCGATGCCAATGTTTGCTTCGCACCGTCGTCGATCAAGTTGCGATAGCGGCTAAGCATGCCGGGCTCTATAAAGGCAATATCTTCGGCCAGGGCGATCGCTTCGCTAAGCAGCGCGTCCTCGGGATACACTCGGTTCACAAGGCCCCATTCGGCGGCGGTGTCAGCGCTGATAAAGCGACCGCTCAGCGACATCTCTTTTGCGCGGGACAGGCCGATAATCCTCGGTAATTTCTGCGACAGTCCCCAGCCTGGCATGATGCCCACCAGCGCGTGGGTGTCGGCAAAGCGTGCCTGCTCGGAGGCGAGCAAAATATCGCAGGCCAGGGCGAGCTCGAAACCGCCAGTAATGGCAACGCCATTAATCGCGCCGATAACGGGCTTGCCGCATTCGGCAATGGCGGTTACCGGGTTGGAAATCGGGTCTTGGTCGTTTGCCGCACTGAGGTCGTCTCCGGCGCCGAGTTCTTTCAGGTCTAGACCAGCAGTGAAGGCCTTGTTGCCCGCGCCAGTAAGCACCACCGCGCGCACTGTATCGTCGTCTCGGATGCACTGCATCTGCTTACATAGGGCGCTGCGCAGCTCGGCGCTGAGCGCATTCATCGCATCGGGGCGGTTGAGTGTGACAACGGCAACGCCGCTGTCATGGCGCTCGAGTAATACTGTATCGCTCATGGGCTGATCCTTATTATTTATGTTGTTCCGTTGAGCTAAGTGTACTGCCGGCAAAGGGCCAAGATAGCGCTTGGTTACCCGTGTGGAGGAGGCCGGTGGTCGGGCACCGGCTCAGCCCTTAGCGGACGATAATTTTCTTCTTAATGCGCTTAATTTCCTGTTCTAAGCGCTGGTAGATCGCTTGAACATCAACCTCGGCACCCACCCGTACGCGACTGGAAATTTGCGTGACAGGAAACAAAAACTCATCTTTCGCGGGCACCTCTAACGCGCGGCTGCGACCTTTGGCATCGCTGTAGATTACCCACCTCAGGCCATTTTCCCGGCGCAGGTGCTCGCCCATAATAATACCCATTGCCTGCAGTTGTGCAGTTTCATCGGGTTTCACCAGCTTGCGGTTGAGAATGTCTTGAATCAGACGGAGGTCGCTGTCGCGGCCGTGGCCAAAGCTACGTCCCATGGAAATTTGCACCAGACTGTTGAGCTCTTGGCGGCGCTCTTCCATATAGCGCTGGTCCAGTGGTGTCAGTGGGTCGGTGCGCCACTGCGCGGCGCTGGCAACGGTGGTGACAAGCGCCAGCAGAATGGGCATGAGCATTTTCATTGTCGGTTCTCCTGACTTTGTTAATCAGTGATGGCTTGTCGGCATTATACGGCTTTGGACCGACCGATTGCGGCAATGTTTCTGTCGCGGGTAGAGAATGTGCCGAGGCCGCGAAATCTCCCTTGAGCTGGGCCTCTCTGGCCAGTACCATTGGCGGCTTGCAGAAAATTCTGGAGATTCAGGCATGATTACCGGCAGCATTGTCGCCCTAGTTACCCCAATGCACAGCGACGGCAGCATCGACTGGCAGGCGCTGTCTCGCTTGATTGAATGGCACATTGATCAGGGTACCGATGGCATTGTGGCTGTGGGGACCAGCGGTGAGTCAGCGACCCTGGGTATGGATGAGCACAAAATGTTCATCAAAGCCTGTGTCGATCAAGTTGCCGGACGTGTCAAAGTGGTTGCTGGCACGGGCGCGAACTCCACCAGCGAGGCGATTGAGCTTACGGAAGTGGCGCGTGAAGTCGGGGCCGATGCCTGCCTGTTGGTAACGCCTTACTACAATAAGCCCACTCAGGAAGGGCTGTATCGTCACTATATGGCGATCGCCGATGCTGTTGATATCCCGCAAATTTTATACAACGTGCCGGGCCGCACCGCCTGCGATATGCAAAATGCGACCACGGTTCGACTGGCCGATCACCCGAATATTATTGCCATTAAAGATGCGACCGGCGATATTGCACGCGGCCGGGAACTGATTGACGCTGTGGGCGACAAAATAGACGTGTTGTCCGGAGATGATGCCACCGCTATGGAGCTGATGCTGCAAGGGGGTAAAGGCAATATTTCAGTTACCGCGAATGTTGCGCCAGCGGCCATGAAGGCGGTGTGTGACGCCGCGATGGCCGGAGATCGCGCAGCGGCTGAAGCCGCGAATGCGCCACTGCTGGCATTGCACGAGCGACTGTTTGTTGAATCCAATCCTATTCCTGTTAAATGGGCCTTGTATGCCATGGGCAAAATGGAAGAGGGCATTCGCCTGCCGTTGACCCCGTTAAGCGAGGGGGCTCAGCCTCAGGTCCGCGAGGCCTTGGAACACGCCGGGCTACTGTAATCCGCCCCACAAGGGCGCTAACTAATAAGTGAAGAAACGAATGCGTTTTAGCTCCGTCCGTTATGCCGTTATTATTTTGAGCCTTGTCGCGGTCAGCGCCTGCAGTGCGTTCCGCGACCGCTCCCACGATTATCGTCGCGCTCAACTTAGTGAAGCGCTGGTTCTGCCCACCGGGGTGAGCGATGAAGCGCTCGACGACCTCTATGTGGTTCCCGGTATCCGCGACCACCAACCCCTGCCGGGCGAGTTCGAAGCGCCGCGCCCGGAACAGCTCACCAAGAACGTCGGTACAGCTGAGGTCAAAATTCAGCGCCTGGATGATGACCACTGGATTCTGTTAGACGGAGAGCCCGGCCAAGTGTGGCCGCGAGTGCGCGTTTTCCTGGATCGCGCGGGCGTGCAATTGGCCACAATCGATAACGAGCAGGGCATACTCGAAACGCAGTGGCGCGACATTGAACAGGGTGCGCCCCAGGAGCGTTTTCGCCTGCGTTTGGAGCACGGCGTTCAAGTAGGGACCAGCGAAATTCATTTATTGGTGCAACAGGGGATTGCCAGCCAGCCCTGGCCCGCACAGTCCACCGACCCTCAGCGTGAGCGGCAATTGGCGCGGGTACTCGCGCAGTTTTTGGCGGATAGTGAAAATCAGGGGGCTGTTTCTATCCTTGCCAAACGCGGCAGCAAGAGCAAAGGAAAGATCTTTATCGAAGGCGAGGGTAACAATCGCTACCTGCGGCTTTTCCTGCCCTATGATCGGGCGTGGGCAGCGTTGGGACTGGCGCTGAACAAAGCGGGTTTTGAAATTGAAGACGAAGCGCCGGCGGTCAACAAATACTGGCTCAGTTATATCGACCCCGAAGACAAAGACGACGGTTGGCTGAGCGGCTTCTTCGGTGCCAATCGTGCCAAGCGCAGTCGTTACGTGGTGGAGTTGAAGCCAGTCGCTGAAGGACAGTCTGTCATCATTTTGAATTATCAAAAGGGACGTCGTTTGCGCAGTGAAGAACGGGAGATCCTGCTCAATCGGATTATGGGATACCTGCACTAATGCGCTTTGCCTCGCTCGGTAGTGGCAGTAAGGGCAACGCCACACTGATCGAGTCTGACGGGGCCTGCCTGCTGGTGGATTGCGGCTTCACCATTGCTGAGACTGAAAAACGCATGGCCCGTCTCGGGCGTTCGCCCAGCGAATTGAGCGCAATCTTAGTCACTCACGAGCACAGTGATCATATCAAGGGCGTGCTGCCCCTGGCGCGAAAGTACGACCTGCCGGTGTACAGCAGTTTTGGCACCGCAGAATACAAGCAAATGAGAGCCTATAAACGCTGGCAGCAATTGTCCCTTGGCAAGCCAGCGGACATTGCCGGCATTGATGTTTCCCCGGTCGCGGTGCCGCACGACGCCCGTGAGCCCTGTCAATTTGTGTTTCGTTACCAAAAAAAGACCTTCGGCTTACTCACGGACTTGGGTAGTATTACGCCCGTCGTGCAGGAGCAGTACGCGCTGTGCGATGCCCTGTTGTTAGAGTGCAACCACGACATGCCGATGCTACAGCAGGGGCCGTATCCGCCATCACTAAAGCGGCGAGTGGGCGGCGATTGGGGGCATCTCAACAACATACAGGCGGCGCAGCTGTTAAGCCGTGTTGATGTTGCGCGCTTGCAGCACGTAGTGATGGCGCACCTGAGTGAACAGAACAACACTCCTGACCTGGCGAGGTCAGCGGTGGAACCTATTTTAGTGAACAGCGAAGCATTGCTGTCTGCAGATCAACAAGCCGGTTTCGACTGGTTAGAAATCGCATAATAGCGAAAGAGGCAAACCATGGAAAAACGCGAGGAATTGTATTCGGGTAAAGCAAAGTCGGTATATAAAACCGACGATCCGGATCGCTTCATTCTCACCTTCAGAAATGACACCTCGGCGTTCGATGGCGTGAAGGTTGAGCAGCTTGACCGCAAGGGCATGGTCAATAACAAGTTCAATGCGTTCATCATGGAAAAGCTGCAGCAGGCGGGCGTGCCGACGCATTTTGAAGGTCTTCTCAATGACAGTGAGGCGTTAGTAAAGCGCCTTGATATGTTCCCCATTGAGTGCGTGGTGCGCAATATCGCTGCGGGTTCAATCGTTAAACGTCTGGGCGTTAAGGAAGGCTTGGAACTGACGCCACCGACCTTTGAAACGTTTTTGAAAGACGACGCCCTGCACGACCCGATGATCAATGAGTCACATATCCGCAGTTTTGGCTGGGCGACCGACGAGCAGATGGCGCGGATGCGTGAGTTGACCTATCAGGTAAACGATATTCTCAAGGCATTGTTCCTGGATGCCGGTATGCTACTGGTCGATTACAAGCTTGAGTTCGGCGTGTTTAGCGACGGTGAGATTTACCTGGGTGATGAGTTTTCACCCGATGGCTGCCGTATCTGGGACAAAGACACCCGCGAAAAACTCGACAAGGACCGCTTCCGTCAAGACCTTGGTAATGTCGTAGAGTCTTACGAGCTGGTAGGCCGCCGTTTGGGCATGAATTTCGACGATTAATTACCCCCCACCTTTCTGGCCTGCCTCGGGCAGGCCAAGCCCCCGATTTTGGCATTCAGCACAGGCGCGCTAGACTGTTAGCGATAACGTCGTTCCCCTATACCGGCGGTTGAGTTTCACTCTGAAGCGATGCAACCAGTAAATTGAGGAGTGTTGCCTGTGTTGGTCACAGTTGCCCGCTATTCCTTTCCCTGGGAAGCCCAGATAAATCGCGCTCGGCTGGAAGCTGAGGGCATTCCCGCTTTTGTCGCCGATGAACAGACCATCAATATGCAGTGGCTCTACTCCGATGCCTTGGGGGGCGTGCGCTTGCAGGTGCCGTCCGCCTGCGAAGAACGTGCCCGAGAGTTACTAAGCGAAGATCGAAGTGCAGATCTGGAAACGTCACAGGGCAGTGATGTGCCGCTGTGCCCAGTGTGTTGTGCTGAAATGCAATCTGAGCGGCGAGGTCGTCGCTGGGCCTTTCTCGTGTTCCTGGGCATTGATTTCCCCCTGTTCCCCACGCGAAAAATATTGCGCTGTGGCCGCTGTGGTTATGAACAACCGAGCTGAGTAATGCGGTAGAATTTGAGACAGAGCTTTTGCGTTAGATCAACGCCGCTCTGACTGGTTAACGATAGTCTTGTGCACGCTTTGCTAAGGGTAGATATGGAGCATCGACACCACTACGAGCAGCATCGAATGGGCCGTATCGCATGGCTGCGCGCGGCGGTGCTTGGTGCAAACGACGGCATAGTCTCCACCGCCAGTTTACTGTTGGGTGTCGCTGCCGCTGGAGCGAGCAGTCATACCCTGTTGCTTACCGGCTTGGCTGGCGTGGTTTCCGGCGCGATGTCGATGGCCGCTGGCGAGTATGTGTCGGTGAGTTCTCAGGCCGATATAGAACGCGCCGACATCGAGATTGAGCGGCGCGAGTTGGCGGAAAATCCAGTGCAGGAGCATGAAGAGTTGGCGCAGATATATATCCAGCGCGGCCTTGATGATGCACTGGCAGAGCAAGTTGCCTCGCAGATGATGGATCACGATGCCCTGGCTGCGCACAGTCGCGACGAGCTCGGCTTGTCACCTTACCATCGGGCGAAACCACTGCTCGCGGCGGTATCGTCTGCAGCCAGTTTTGCCTTGGGGGGCGCGTTGCCGCTGGGTTTGGCGATTGCGCTGTCTCCGCCCCTGTTGCTCACCGTGATGCCTGTGGCAATTTTATTATTCCTGGCCCTGCTCGGTGGCAGTGCGGCCTATGTGGGCGGCGCGCCAATTCGTGCTGCGGCCTTGCGCGTTACCTTCTGGGGGGCGCTGGCCATGCTGCTAACCGCTGCGGTTGGCAGCGCCGTTGGCACGGTGCTGTAGCGGCCTTTTTGCCGTGCTGTTTATTCTCTCCTGCGCTTCTGTAGCGCGCTGATTAAGATATTAACTCATGCCTAAATTATTCTTTGCTGTTGTGATAAGTGCGCTGCTGATTGGCTGTGCGAAACCTGCCGATAATCGCGAAATGCCGCCGCGGGGATTGAAGGTATATCAGGTTATGGATTCAGCGAAGATGGTTCAGCGGCGCTTTCCCAGTGTTCTTGCGGCCCACGATGAAACGCAGTTGTCGTTTGATATCGGCGGTCAGCTGGGGCAGGTCGAGCTTCAGGAAGGGCAGCGAGTCGCGCGTGGAGAGTTGCTATTGCAGCTTGATACAGCGCGTATTGCATTGCACCGTCAGGATGCAAAAGCCGCGCTCGCCCAGGCGCAGGCAGGCTATCAGAATGCCCGCAGTAATTTCACTCGCCACGAGGCCATGTGGCAACAACGCGTGATACCGCGTGCGCGTTACGACGATGCAGAGGCGGCGCTGGCGACCGCCGCGGCGCAGCTTGAGCGCGCCGAACAGGGCCTGGCCTTGGCTGAGGAAAACTTGCGCAAGTCGGCACTGCGCGCCCCGTTTGACGGCATTGTTGCCAACGTGCGTGCCAAGGCGTTTGCAACGGTAGCGGCTGGACAGACACTGCTGACCTTGTACTCCGAAAATGCCTTTGAGGTGGCCTTCAGTGTGCCATCGTCAGTGATTAACAGTATGTCGGTGGGGCAGGCGGTTGCCGTGCAAATGGCAGAGCTTGGCGACGTACAGTTCGAGGGGCAAATTAGTGAAGTGGGCAGCCGTGCAGCGAGTGTCTCAGCCTTTCCGGTCGTTGCTGTGCTGGACGCTGTCCCGCAAACACTCCGAGTAGGTATGTCGGCTGAGGTGATTGCCGATATCGCCTTGCCCGCCGATTACCGCGGTTTCCTGCTGCCATTGAATTGTTTGGTATTTGACAATGCCAGTCGACTGACCGCCAAGCACTTCGAAGCGCTGGTGTATGTTTACGACGCCGCCAGCCAGTCCGTTGTCGCTCGCCCGGTAACGGTATCCGAGGTACGCGGTAACGAAGTGATAGTCAGCAAAGGTTTGTCGGCGGGTGATCGAGTGGCCGCGGCGGGCGTGTCGTATCTGCGCGATGGTATGAAAGTGAAACTGCTGGAGCCGCAGTTATGATGTCGCTGATTCGCCTTGGGCTTGAGCGAAATCGCCTAACCGTATTTGTGATGCTCGCACTGTTATTAAGCGGTGGCCTGACCTACACCGATCTGGCCAAACGGGAAGAACCTGAAATTACCATTCGCACCGCCATGGTCACCGTTTTGTTTCCCGGTATGCCGCCAGCAAGAATGGAAACGCTTATTGCTGAGCCAGTCGAACGCAAAATCCGTCTTATCCCCGAGGTGGAAGAAATAGAGACGCTGCTGGTTACCGGCCAGGTGAGTTTTCGCGTGACGCTCTACGACCGCTACGATGACCTCGAAGATATTTGGCAGGCGCTGCGCGATAAAATGAGCGAAGTCACCCGCGAGCTGCCGCCGGATACCCTTGGCCCGTTCGTGAACACCGACTACGGCGATGTCAGCATTGCGACGATCGCGATGACTGCCGAGGGCTTTGACTACGCTGAAATGCTCGATACGGCAGAGGATTTGCAGCGCCGTTTGTACACCATTGCCGGCATTTCCAAAGTGAACTTTTACGGGCGGCAGGCAGAAAAGATATGGCTGGAGTTCGATGCCAACCGTCTCGCTGCCGTCGGCATGCAGTTGGCTGTTGTTATAGATGAGTTGCGAGAGCAAAACATCATCCTGCCCTCAGGGCAGCTCAATGCCGGCGGTAAACGCCTTTTGCTGGAAACCAGCGGCGATTTTCGCAGTGAGCAGGATATTGCCACGTTACTGAGCAAAACGCGCATTGGTGACAACTTTGTGCGTTTGGCCGACATTGTTCACGTGAGGCGAGGCTTTGCCGACCCATTGACGCGACCGGTATACGCCAATGGCAAGCCGGCGATCGCTATCTCTGTCGAAATGCAAAGCGGCGAAGATATCCTCGAGGTGGGTAAGCGTATTCGCGACGAGGTTGCCGCCTTTGAGCAACAGCAGCCGATAGGCTACGCCTTTGACTTTGTCAGCTTTCAGCCCGATGAGGTGCGCCGTTCCGTGCGCGGTGCCTTGCTCAATGTCGCCGAGACCTTTGTGGTGGTCTTGCTGGTGGTGATGGTCTTTCTCGGGCTAAGAACCGGGGTGGTTATTGCCGCGATTGTCCCCTTTGCGGTGTTGTTTGCGCTGATGGGGATGCGCGTACTGGGGATTGCGCTAGAGCAGGTGTCGATAGCGGCGGTGATTATCTCGCTGGGCTTACTTGTCGACAATGGCGTGGTCGTCGTCGAGGACGTGTTGCGCCGGGTCGAGCAAGGGCAGGCGCGGACGCTGGCGGCGCGCGCCGCAGCCAAGCAGTTTGCCATTCCACTGGCGATCGCCTCGGGTACAACCGCGGCGGCGTTTCTGCCGTTCTTTTTGCTGGAGGGGCCGGAGGGCGAGTACGCCTATTCACTGGCCAGCGTGGTTGCGCTGAGTTTGCTTGGCTCGTGGCTGAGCGCGATGTATTTTCTACCGTTGATTGCGGCGCGCTTCGTGCAGCCTAAAACCTCGCGCGTGGATAAACCCGCGGCGGGGGCGAATTACTATCGGCGCCTTTTAGCATTCTGCCTGCCGCGTGCGCCCTGGGTATTGGCGGCTACTGCACTTCTTGTCGTTGCTGGAGCCCTACTGTTCTCTCGTTTGCCGAGCCAGTTGTTTCCGCCCTCTGATCGCGGTGAGGTGCTGGTATATATGGAGCTGCCAATGGGTAGCAATATCAACGAGACACTGCGGCTGTCCAAGGCGTTTGGCGACTGGCTTGCTGACGATGAGCCCAACCCCGAGTTGCGCAACTATACCGCTTACATCGCCGACGGCGGCCCGCGTTTTTATCTTACGCTCAACCCCGCCGAGCGCTCGCCAACCAGCGCCTTCTTTTTGCTGAATACCGATGATATGCAGAGTTCGCTGACGGTGCAGGAGCGTGTTCGCCGCCATGCTCATCAATACTTTCCGGAAGCGCGTTTTACGGTAAAACGCCTGGCGATGGGGGCCAAGGAATCGGGGGTTTTGCAGCTTGAGTTGACCGGCCCAGACGCCGACCGGCTTTTGGAATTGGCGCGTGATGTTGAAGCGGTGTTTTACCCGGTGCCCGCAATGGTGGACAACCGAAACGACTGGGGCGAAAAAATCGTCAAGGTGATGATCGATGTCGACCAAAATAAAGCGCGGCGCTTAGGCGTTAGCTCGGCGTCGTTGAGCCGGGTACTCAGCGCCTACTTTGATGGCAGTGCGATCTCTGTGTTTCACGACCACGACCGTTCTCTGCCCATCGTCCTGCGTGCCAGCGAGAAGGACCGCGATAGCATCGACGATCTGCGCGATATCTCTGTACTCTCTGACAGCGGAGCCGTGGTGCCGTTGGGGCAGCTCGCGGTTATCCGGCCCGAACTCGAGTTTTCACAGCTGCGCCGAAAAGATCAACAGCGCATGATTACGATCACAGCGAAGAGCGAGGCCTTCACCGCCGAAGCGCTGCTGGAGCGTGTGCAAAATGACTTGGACAGCATCGTCCTGCCCGAGGGCTACAGCCTGTCAATCGCCGGGGAAATTGCCGATAGCCATGAAATCTATGGAAAGTTGGCTGCCGGTTTGCCCGCGGCTTTTGCCTTAATGGTGCTGTTGGTGGTATTTCAGTTTAACTCTTTCCGCCGTGCGGCAATCGTATTTACCACGGTGCCACTGGTGATTATCGGTGCCCCTCTGGGCCTTATGGCCAGCGGGCAGCCGCTGTCTTTTATGGGCACACTAGGCTTAATAAGTTTGGCCGGTATCATCATTAACAATGCGATCGTGCTGATCGATCAGATTGATATCGAGCGGGCGAACAGCGACCTGAAAATGGCGATTATCGAGGCGGCGCAGCAGCGTTTTCGGCCGATTTTGTTAACCTCGGTCACCACTGTTGTGGGCTTGTTGCCATTGTTCTTTTTTGGCGGGCCGCTGTGGACGCCGCTGGCGGCAGTGATTATCGGTGGGCTGTCCTTGTCGTCGGTGCTCAGTTTGGTATTTGTGCCTGCGTCATATTACTTGCTTGAGCCGCCAGTCAGCGCGCCCTCTGGTAACAACGGAGCGTTGTCATGAGTCTGTTCCCTGCGGCACTAACACCCAGCAGCCCGCGCCGCCTGGCTTCGCGGCTCGACTACTTGCTGCGGGGGCGACTGTGGGCGCAGATTCTGCTGGCAATGGTGCTCGGCGTGGCGCTCGGCTTGTGTCTGTCACCCAGCGGTGGCGCGCTGGTAGCCAGCGATACCGCCAGCTTACTCGCCGCATGGCTGGCCCTGCCGGGGCGGCTTTTCCTCGCCATGATTCAAATGGTGGTGGTGCCACTGGTGCTGTCCTCCATTATTTTGGGGATTACCAGTAGTGGCGACCCCAAATTTCTGAAGCAGATAGGCCTGCGCATTGCGCCGTATTTTATTCTTACGACCAGCGTGGCGGTTTTCATTGGCTGTCTTGTGGCGCTGTGGTTACAGCCTGGTCAGTACATCGATGTCGGCGCAGAGCTGGCCACGGCTGTGGCGCCTGAATCTGCCGTTGCCGTGGCCTCGTTGCCAGACCGACTGATTGAAATTATCCCCGCTAACCCGACCAGTGCGCTGTTGTCGCGATCAATGTTCCAGATTGTTGTACTGGCTATTTTTATCGCTGTGGCGATGGTGTCGATCAGCGAGCGGCGTGCAAAACCCCTACTGGACTTATGTGTGTCGGTGCAGGATGTGTCGATGAAAATCGTCAGTTGGGCGATGGCATTGGCGCCGATTGCGGTATTCGGCTTGCTGGCGCAAATCAGTGTGCAGGTGGGTTTCGATGCCATTATTGGCGTGGCGACCTACGTGGCAACGGTGCTGTTGGGCTTGGTGATATTGCTGGGCTTCTATCTGCTGATTGTCACCGTGCTGGCGCGCCGCTCACCCCTGGCGTTCCTGCGGTCAATATCCAATGTTCAGCTGTTGGCGTTTTCCACGTCCAGTTCGGCAGCGGTAATGCCCCTGTCGATGAAAACAGCGGAAGAATCACTGGGGGTAAAACCGGCGGTGTCACAGTTTGTGGTGCCCCTGGGCGCTACGGTGAACATGGACGGCACAGCGCTTTACCAAGTCATAGCGGCGGTTTTCCTTACTCAGGTATATGGCATTGAACTGAGCATTGCCCAGTTGCTGTTGTTGTCGGTGACCACCGTGGGTGCGTCTATCGGTTCGCCGAGTACGCCGGGCGTCGGTATTGTGATATTGGCGACAATCGTTCAGGGAATGGGGGTACCGGCCGAGGGGCTGGCACTGATCTTAGGCGTGGATCGCATTTTAGATATGAGTCGCACGGCAGTGAATGTAAGTGGTGACCTGACGGCCTGTGTGGTGATGGAAAGGTTTCTCGATGACAAGGTCAGCGACTGAATTGCCCAGCACGCCCGGGCTTATTCACTGCGCGCCGAGCGGCGACTTTTCCCCGGTGACTCGCCTGTCCAGCGGCGATAGGCGCGCTGGAATGAGCTTTGTTCTGAGAACCCCAGCAGTGCTGCGACATCCGCCAGGCTCAGTTCCGGGTCAGCCATATACTGCTCGGCCAGGGTTTGACGCAGTTCGTCGATCAATTGCCGAAAGCTCAACTCTTGCTCAGCCAGCAGGCGCCGCAGCTTGCGTGGGCTGACCTCCAGTTTCTGTGCGATGTGGCTTAGGTCCGGGGTGCCATTATGCAGTTGCTCGGCAATGCTGCGTTTGCAATCTTTCAGCCATTGCGGCGGCTGCGCCCGGCTTAGCTGCTTCAGTTGCTGTTCACAAATGTCGTCGAGCATGGCCAGCGCCTGAACATTGGCCATTTGTATCGGCAAATCCAGTGCCGCCTCCGGGAAGGCGAGGCTGTCGACGTCGGCATCGAAATATACCGGGCAGCCGAAGAAGCGTTGCAATTCTTCGCTGTCTTCCGGTGCTGGATGCCGAAACCGGATCCACGTGGCGCGAATATCGCTGCCGGTAAACTGAGGAGCAAGGGTTTTGACAACGGCGAAGTTGAGCTCGGCATGGTGGTGGCTAAGGGCGATTTCCGGCGGCAACAGACAATGCCAGCGCAGCACAATATCGCCGTTTTCGTGCACCACCTCGTCCCGGAAAGCGTCGTAGTCTAAACCCGAGTAACGCACTAAGCGCTGTACCTGCTGTTCCACATTGGCGCAGGCGAACTGCGCCAGCGCGCCCACCCCCACATGTCCTGGCCGCACGAACTGGCCCATATGCAAGCCTAAGTGCGGGTCGCGCAACTGCGCTGCGGCACTGTCGAGCATGCTTGCATAACAGAGGTAGGGGATGCGTTTTTCGGGTTGTTCCAGCAGTTCAACAGGCAGGCCGTGGCTTTCCAGTAGCTTTGAGGCAGGCAGACCGTTGGCGTCGCAGTAATCGGTGAGCAATCGCAGGAAGTGCACCGCAACGGTGTACTGCATTGCATCGTTGTCTGGGCTGGCCTTGTGCATGGTTTGGCGTGTGTGAACTGTGAATCGTTGCCTTAAGGTACTACAGTCCGGCGCGCTGATCATCTGCCAACCGTGGACAGTTGGGTCAATTTCCAGGCATTAAGGTCAAGATGCCCTTGTCAGAGCGAGCTATGCTATGCACTAACTACCCCTTGTGCAGCCAGCAACGGAGAGGCAATGATAATAATGAATACAGTGTGGACGTTCGGGCAATTTCAGGAAGGCAGGCTATGAAGCGCCGCCGGGTATTAGCGGCCGCTGGCGCCACAATGGCGGCAGGGCTGGGCGGCTTGTGGTTGCGCCCCGGTGACAACGGCGAGCCTTATAACGCCTATTTTCGCCGCCTTAACGACGAGTTACAGCGCAATGGTCCTATGCGCCCGGTGATGGTGATAGACCTGGATCGCATTGACTATAACCTGGCCTTGGTCACCGACAGTCTGGCCAAAACCGGCAAGCACTATCGCATTGTAGAAAAGTCACTGCCCAGCATGAAGCTCCTTGACTATGTGTCAGCCAAGTCGGGGAGTAAGCGATTCATGAGTTTCCACCAACCCTTTTTAAATCACGATGCACGAAATATCCCCGACGCTGATCTACTGCTGGGTAAGCCATTGCCGGTTAAGTCGGCCGAGGAATTTTACGCGCGCCATCGCGGTAGTTTTGACCCCTCTCGCCAGCTGCAGTGGTTAATAGATACCCCACAGCGGCTGCAACAATATCTGGAGCTGGCAAACCGTTTGGGCACCTCCATGTTGGTAAACGTTGAGATCGACGTTGGCCTTCACCGCGGTGGTGTTGATAGTGATGAGGCGCTGATCGCTATTCTCGACCTGATCCACGCTCACCCCGAGCAACTGACTTTTAGCGGCTTTATGGGTTACGACGCCCATGTTGGCGCGGGGGTGCCGGGTATTTTGGGGAGCCCCGAGGAGCTGCTCGATAAAGCCATGGCAAGCTATCAGCACTATGTTGACCTCGCCCGGCAACGCTACCCGGCGATGTGGCAGGGCAGTCTTACCTTAAACACTGGCGGCAGTCCGAGTTATCGCCTGCACGAGCGAGAATCATTGAGTACCGAAGTGAGTGTGGGAACGGCGCTGCTCAAGCCCAGCCACTATGATCTTGCCACCCTGGAAGGGCATCGCCCCGCGGCGTTTATTGCCACGCCGGTGCTCAAGGCAGAAGGGCCAATTCGCCTGCCTGCACTGGACGATAAGTCGGCTATTTTCTCGTGGTGGGATGTCAATCAGCGTCAGACGTATTTCGTTTACGGCGGCTATTGGCGCGCAGACTACGAAGCGCCGCAGGGGCTGCAATTCAACGCTAACTTTGGCCACAGCGCCAACCAGGAAATCGTCAATGGCTCCCCGGCAACCAATTTGCAGGTGGATGACCACGTGTTCTTAAGGCCGATGATTAGTGAGAGTGTGCTACTTGAATTTGGCGATCTACTGGTACTGCGCGGTGGCAAAATCATCGACCAGTGGCCGGTAATGTCGCAAAACGTTTGACGCGCTGGCGAGCATCCCGGCGGACTAAGAGGAAAAAACAATGAAAAAACGTATCGCATTGCTGCTGCTTGCCGGTTTTTCCGGCCTGGTTGCCTGCAGTTCAGAAACGGGTGAAAGTGCCGCCGAGGCAGCCGCACCGATTGCAGCGCTGCAAATTAACGACCATGTGTTGCGCCGTACCTACGAAAGCTCCTGCATGAATTGCCACGGTGTTGCCGGTACCGGCGCGCCGATCAGTGGTGATGTCGAGGCCTGGGCGCCGCGAATGGCCAAGGGGATGGACACCCTGTTGGATCACAGCATAGATGGTTTTAATTCCATGCCGCCGATGGGCATGTGTCCCCAGTGCTCAGAGGATGACTTTGTCGCACTGATCGAACTGATGGCTGGTGTACAGGGAGAATAGTTGTGGCTGTTACTCGCAGAACCGTTCTTAAGCAACTCTCAACGGCCGCCGCCCTGGGTGCGGTGACAAGTTGGAGCCCCGTATCGGCGGCCGCGCGGCGTCGAAGACTGATTCCGTGGTCGAACTGGTCCGGTGGCCAGCGCTGTATTCCCGCGCAACGGGTCGCGCCCACCAGCGAAGCGGCCATTGCCGACTTGCTGGAAAACAGCCGCGGCGTGGTGCGGCCGGTTGGGGCCTCACACTCCTTCTCTGCGTTGGTTCCGACCGATGGCACGCTGGTGTCACTGGCGCAATTAACGGGCATGATCGGCCATAACCCTGACACCCTAGAAGCGGAATTTTGGGCAGGAACGCCCATGTCGCAGATGGGGCAGCCGCTGCATGAGGCGGGGCAGGCGCTGGTCAATATGGCGGATATTGATTACCAAACGCTGGCGGGAGCCATTGCAACGTCTACCCATGGAACCGGCATCGACTACGGTTCCTATTCGGCGTATGTCAGCGGCCTGCGCTTAATTACCGCCAGTGGTGACGTACTCGATTGCGATGCGGAAAATAATCCCGAGATTTTTTCCGCCGCTCGCGTTTCGTTGGGCGCCTTGGGGGTAATTACCCGCATTCGCATGAAAAACCGGCAACCGTTCCGCGTACATGAGCAAACCTGGGTGCAGGACACCAACGAACTGCTCGAAGATGTAGACCGCTTGCGCAAAGAGAATGATCGCTTTGAATTTATTCCCATACTGCATTCGGATGTTTCGCTGTGCGTGACACTGAACGAAACTAACGATCCGAACACGCTGCCCAAAGAGGGCGGTGGTGATGGCGACAAAGTGAGCTTGTTGCGCAATGTGCATAAATACGCAGGGGGCTTTCCGAATGCTCGGGCATCGCTGGTGAATACGCTGGCTAAGCAGATGGATTTTCCCGACGTGATCGACCAGTCATACAAGGTGTTTGCCAATGTGCGCGATCAGCGGTTTAACGAAATGGAGTACACCGTGCCCGCCGAGGCTGGTCCGGATTGCTTGCGAGAGATCATGGCGCTGGTGCGCAAGAAGAACTTGAACAGCTTTTTGCCGCTGGAGTACCGCTATATCAAGGCCGATGATATACCGCTGTCAATGTTCAGCGGTCGCGACGGCTGTGCGATCTCTGTGCACCAGTCTTACGAGCTGGACTACCACAATTTCTTCGCCGCGGTTGAGCCCATATTCTGGAAGTATGAGGGCCGCCCGCACTGGGGGAAACTGCATAGCCTGAATGCGGCGCAGCTTTCCAAGCTGTATCCCCAGTGGCAGGACTTTACGGCGCTGCGTGAAGAACTCGATCCCGATGGGCGCTTTTTGAATGGTCACCTGGCCTCTGTTTTTGGGACGCGCATGCGCAACTAATACGGCGTGCTAAACCGCTTAGCTAGCTGCTGCTAATAAGGAAATTATTGATGAAATCCGCATTTATTCGCCCTCTGCTGTGTATGGTTGGTATTGCCTCGGCTGGCGTCGTGCAGGCTCAGCCGCGGGTCTTGGAAGAGGTGATTATCACCGCGCAAAAAACCGAGCAGAGTCTGCAGGACGTGCCTATTTCGGTGACCGCTGTCGACGGCGAGTTTATGCAGGATGCCGCAATCGGCGATTTGCAGGAGCTGTCGGTTTTTGTTCCCAATGTTCGCATGGACGATAACGACCCCGGTTCTCCGCAGATTTTTATTCGCGGTTTCGGCACCAATACCTTTAATCCGAGTTTTGAAAGCTCCGTGGGGCTGGTGCAAGACGAGCTGTTTATGGGGCGGGCCGGTTATTTTACCGAAGGTATGTTTGATGTCGGTCGCGTTGAAGTGTTACGTGGCCCACAGGGCACGCTGTTTGGTAAGAATACCGTGTCAGGTGTTTTCAACGTATTCAGCCGCCCCGTCACCGAGGCGTTCAGCGCCAACGCCGAGCTGCGCGCAGGCGAGTTTGGTGAACAGCGAGTCGAGGTGGGTGCCGGGGGCATGGTCAACGATTGGTTTGGCCTTCGTTTTGCCGCGATGGATACCCAGCGCGACGGCCAATTGCATAATCAGTTTAGCGGGCGCGACCAAGAGGCTTCTGAGCAGGATGCTCAGCGCTTAAAACTGCTATTTGTTCCCAGCGACGCCATGGAGATCGAGCTCATTGCGCTGGAGTCACAAACCGAAATGGCCTATTGGCCGAAGCAGCTAAAAGCACTGGATGCGGATACGCGCGACTATCTGGCCGACTTTGATGCCAATATTGACGATGACCCGGAAGACTTCACCACTAGCATGAACCGAGACGGCGAGCTGGAGAAAGGGTCAACAACCTACAGCGCCAAGTTGTCATACAGCTTTGGCGAAGTTGGCGCACTGCGCGACTTGAATATGGTTGCCGTATTGGGGCGCAGCGACTTTTTTGTTGAGCAAGACCAGGATATGGATGTTTCACCGGCAGATTTGCTCACCCTGTTTAACCGCGAGGACTACCGCCAGGACACCTTGGAATGGCGCTTTACGGGTAATGCCGAAAGCTTGTTTGGCTTGGGGAATGACTTGCAGTTTGTTGCTGGATTGTTCTACTTCGAGTCGGACTACGAACTTAATGCCAAGCTCCAATTAGGGGATGACATCGGCAGCTGGCTGGGAACCGACGACGCCCAACAAATGGCAGGCAGTGATGCGATCTTGCTGCCCGCGCTACGACTACTGGCGCAAACAACCACCGACGACCATTTCCGTTTTCACTACTTGCAAAACACCGAGTCGCTGGCGCTGTTTGGTCAATTCAGTTTGAGCCTTGGCGATAACTGGGTGGTGACACCGGGGCTGCGCTTTAACCGCGAAGACAAGCGCATTGATAGTTTGGGAGAGTCGGCCTGTAGCAGTACCACCATGCTGCCCGCGTTGGCCTGTGTCACGCCGCTGTTACTGGATACCCAGGACTACAACAAGCGTGGGCTCGAGCGCAACGAACGCGACGTGTCGCCCAAACTCTCGGTTATGTACTACCTGAGCGAAGAAACCAATGTCTTTGCAACCGTGAGTCGCGGTTTTAAAAGCGGCGGTTTCAATGCTATCTCGTTCACCGGCGAAGACATTGAGTTCGACGACGAAAATGCAACCACGGCGGAGCTGGGAATCAAGGGGCGTTTCTTCGACCGCAGTCTCAGCGTGAATGCCACCTTGTACCGCACCGAGTTTGAGGACCTACAGGTCCTGGCATTTAATGGCGTGTTCTTCGACGTTAGTAATGCCGCTACGGCAACCTCGCAGGGCCTGGAGGTGGATTGGCAGTGGCTGACGCCTTGGGAGCCGCTGTCAATGTCGGGGTCGTTGGGTTTGCTTGATGCGCGCTACGACGAGTATCAAGGCGCGCCCGCGCCGGTCACGGATGGCATTGATCAGCGCCAGGACCTCAGTGGCGAGCGTATCGCCTTTGCCCCCGAAGTGAGCGCGACACTGAGCCCCAGCCTGCACTTTACGCTGGGCGATGCCTTCAGTGTGAATATCGCGGCGGATATCATCCATCAAGGTGAGCAATACACTGATGTCGACCTCGACGACAATACCCGCGTACCTGCTAACACCAAGCTTAATTTGCGGCTGTCGCTTGCCAGCGCAGATGAGTGGTGGAGTGCCACCGTGGGTGTGAAGAATGCGAGCGATGAGCGCACTCAGAATCAGGTGATAGACTCGGTGCTGTTCCCGGGAACCTACTATGCTCAGCAAAACCCTGGACGCCAGGTATACGGATCGCTGCGCTTTAACTGGTAGCTCCGGCGTCACTGCGACGATATGTCCCGCCCACTTGCTCGCCTAAACGGCGATAATGGTGGGGCATGTCACCTCGGAGCGCGTCTATGTCTGTTAAAACATCCCTCATCGCCATACTCGCTGGCTCTCTTGCCGTATCGGCCATCGCCGAGCCCCAGCAACCGTCCCAGCCCAGTGCTGCTGAAATGCAAGCGCAGGCCCTGCCTATCGTGAAGCGCTTTGGTGCCACCTTGAAGCCGCAGTTGCAGGCAGCAGTGAAGTCGGGAGGCTTTGCCCATGCCATCAACGTATGTGCGGATATTGCACCGGCCATTGCCGCGCAAATTAGCCAGGACACGGGTTGGACAGTTAAGCGAGTCAGCCTCAAAGCGCGCAACCCCAATGCGGTGCCCGACGCCTATGAGCGCGGCGTGCTCGAAGACTTTGGGCGGCGTAAGGCTGAGGGAGAGGCGGTCGCGGCGCTAAACGATGGCCAATGGCAGGATGGTCGCTATCGCTTTATGAAGGCGCAAGGCGTGGAAGGTTTATGCCTGAATTGCCACGGCAGCAATTTGGCGCCACCGGTAGTAAAAGCCTTGTCTGAACGCTATCCCCAAGACCGTGCGACGGGCTATGCGGTGGGAGACATCCGCGGTGCGATCAGCCTGATCGCCCCAGAATAGGCGGTGTTCGACTCGTCTTTTTGGAGGTCGTCCATTCGGATGGGCAGCTGAGCGCAGTTGATCTATATCAAATTCCAGTAGCGGGGCGCCCCTTACTCTGTGTGCCATGAGTTGTCACAAGTGGTGACAACAGCGAACACAGAGGACAGCCGCCATGAACAAGCCCCTGCGCGAACCCTACATCATCGAAACCAAGCCCCTGCCAGAGCGCTACGCGAGGGGCTGGCATTGTCTGGGTAAAGCCAGCAGTTTTGGCAGCGAGCCTACGGCATTAAATTATTTTGGCAGTAAATGGGTTGCGTTTCGGGGAGAGGAGAGCGGCGAGCTATTTGTCGTCGGCTCGTATTGCCCGCATATGGGGGCGGACTTGAGCCGTGGCAAAGTGTGCGGAAACTCGCTGCGCTGCCCCTTCCATGAGTGGAGCTGGGGTGGCGATGGGGTCTGTGACGATATCCCCTATGCCGACCGCATTCCCCCGAAAGCAGTGATTCCCTCGATGCCGGTTATGGAAGAAAACGGCCTCGCCTTTGTCTGGCACGATCCGGAGGGTCACCCACCCATTCCCGAGCAGCGTCCACGCCGCAACAGTGATTATTTTTCTGGCGAGTGGTCAGATTGGAATATTGCCGAATTTACCATTCATTCCAACTGCCGTGAGCTGGTCGATAACATGGCCGATATGGCGCACTTTGGCCCTGTTCACTACTCCCAAGTGCAGACCTTCAAAAACATTCAAGACGGGCACACCTACACGCAGGTGATGTCGGGTGGTCACGATATTCTGGCCGACGAGGGCCAGGGCTTTACCTCCGTTGCGACCTACGAAGGGCCCGCGTATATGACCACCACCATGGTCGGTTCGATGGATGGGCGCGAAGTCACGACCCACCTGCTGGTGAGCCACGTGCCGGTAAACATGGAGGAGTTCATCATTCGCTTAGGCGTCATGGTTAAGAAAGACCCCAGCCTGAGTGAAGAGGAAAATACCGCCTTAGTGCAGGCCTACACGCAGATGTCGGTCGACTCCTTCGTGCAGGACGTTGAAATTTGGAACAACAAAGTTCGCATTGATAACCCACTAATGTGCGACGGCGACGGCCCGATTAATATGCTGCGCAAGTGGTACAGTCAGTTCTATATGGACGTTGCGGACATCCCGGATAACATCACCGCGCTGAAAGAGCACGAAACGCGAATCAAGTATCCCCACGCTCAGGCGGGGTCAGAGTAATGTCACTGACACGCATTAACGCCCTCGGTTACGTGCTGATCGAGACCCGTGACACCGCCCAATGGGCGCACTTTCTCACGCAGGTTGTTGGCCTGCAGGCGGCGGGTCGCTCGGCGGACTGGGACCTCTATAAAATGGACGCTTACTGCTGGCGAGTGGCTGTCGTGCACGGCGAGCGTGAGCGCTTTCATACAGCGGGCTGGGAGCTTGCCGCCGATGAGGACTTGGGGGCACTGAGTACACGTTTGGCCGAGCAGGGCGTGCACGTCAGCCGCCTAAGCGAGGCGGCATGTGCGCAGCGCAAAATACGTGACGGACTGGCCCTTAACGACCCCAGCGGTCAGCGAGTTGAACTGGTGAAAAGCTGCGCGCTGGACTGTTTAGCCTTGCAAAGCGAGGTCGGCGTGCCAGCGTTTGAAACGGGCTTCAACGGCGATATGGGGCTGGGGCACTATGTGTTGCCAACCCGAGAGTTTGACGCCTGTATCGATTTTTATCACAGGCTGCTGGGTTTTGAGTTTACCGATTCCATGCAGCTGGGCGAGCAGGGCCTGCACTTTCTTCATGTCGATAACCCCCGGCACCACAGCCTGGCCATTTACCAAGACCCGAATCCGGCGGCGAGTGGCTGTGTGCACCTGATGTTTGAGGTGCCAGACCTCGATCAACTGGGACTGTTTATGGACCGTTGCCGCAGCCACAACGTTGGTGTGGCCGCGTCGCTGGGCAAACACTGCAACGACCAGATGGTATCGGTGTATGTAAATAGCCCAGGCGGTTTTGCGATTGAGTTTGGCTGCGGCGGATTGCAGCTGGATTGGCAGCACTACCGCCCCACCTTTAGTACGCGCCCCTCACAGTGGGGCCATCACTGGCAGCACGCCGACAACTAGCAAGAATTGAGGTAGAAAATAATGAGTGATTTTAACCGTAGTAAACAGCTGTTGCTCGACGCCCGCGCCATGGTTCCCGCTCTGCTTGAGCGTCAAGGTGAGGCAGCGTCACTGGGTCGCCTGCCGGATGCCACCATTGCCGAGATGCAGCGCAGCGGATTTTTCAAGATTATGCAGCCCGCCCGCTACGGCGGCTATGAGCTTCCTCCCCAGCAATTTTTTGATGTGCAGCAAACTCTTGCCGAGGGCTGCATGTCGACCGCGTGGGTACTGGGCGTAGTCGCTATCCACAATTGGCAGCTGGGTATGTTTGACGACCGCGCACAGCAAGATGTGTGGGGCGACGACGATTCCACGTTGATTTCGTCCTCATACATGCCAGTGGGTAAGGTAAAACGTGTCGAAGGGGGGTATATGCTCTCTGGACACTGGGGTTTTTCCTCGGGTTCCAAACACTGTAAGTGGGCGTTTTTGGGGGGCATGGTGCCTCCCGCGGCCGACGGCGAAGCCCCTGACTACCGGACCTTTTTGGTGCCGTTGGGTGACTATGACATCGTCGATAACTGGGATGTGAGCGGCCTCCAGGGAACGGGCTCGAACGACATCGTGATCAAAGAACCGGTGTTTGTACCCGAGTACCGCACCCACCGCAGTGCGGACGGTTTTAGCGGCGACAATCCGGGTTGTAAGGAAAACACCAATGCTATTTTCCGCTTGCCCTTCGGCCAGATTTTCACTCGCGCGGTTGCCTGCTCGTCCATTGGCGCCCTGCAGGGTGTGGTAGACAGCTACGTTGAGGTGAATCGCAATCGCGTTGGTTTGAACGATGGTGCACGCGTAGCCAAAGACCCCAATGTGCAAATGGCACTGGCCAATGCCGTGTCGGCAATTACTGAGTGCCGGGTAATGCTCAAAGATGATCTGGCGTATTTTGTGAATACCGCCGAGGCCGGTGACACGCCCGCCATTGAGCAACGCATTCAGCGCCGTTTCCACGCTGCCAGTATCTCCCGCAAGTGCGCCGATGCCGTGAATGAGCTTTTCATTGCCTGTGGCGCGCAGGGAATTTTCTGCGGTCACCCGCTCAATCGCGCGTGGTTGGATATTAATGCTGGCCGCCAGCACGTTGCGAATAACCCCTTCAAGTTTGGCCGCAATTTGGGCGCTACCATGCTGGGACAGCCGAATACGGACTTCTTCCTTTGAGTGAGGCTGCCATGCAAACGCCATACGAGATTATGGGTGAACGAGGTATTCGCGATGTTGTTGCCGAGTTCTATCGCTTGATGGACAGTGAGCCAGCCTATGAAGAAATTCGCGCCATGCACACGCCGGATCTCGGTCCGGTAAGCGAGCAGCTGAGTCTGTACCTGATCAGCTGGATGGGCGGGCCCCCCGTGTATGCCGAGCGTAACGGCAGTATGTGCATTACCGCGGCGCACCGGGGCCTGGGGCTGGCACCCAGACACAGTCAGCAATGGCTGGACTGCTTCGCTCAGGCGCTGCAGCCACGCGATGACGCCGAATTATTGCAAAAAATGCTGTTGCCAGCCTTGCGGCGAATCACTGACATGTTGGAGCGCTCAGCGGCTTAATGACAAAATGGCAATGGCGCGATTGGGCATGATGGCGTAGCGTTGGTGGTGGGGTCTGCCCCACTGCCAATAATAACAACAGGAACTGCCCATGAAGCGATTTAGCTGCCTCCGCCGCGCTGCCGCGCTGGTGTTTGTACTGCCTTTTTTTGCCGCCTGCTCACCGGCCACCACAGCGCCTTCGCTGGCGCCCGTAGCAGAGCTTCGGCCCGGGATTTTGCAGGGCTATTTATCGCCGCAGGCGGTGCCGAATAGTCTGGCCTTGGTGTCGCCGCCGCCCACCCAGGGCAGCGCGGCAGAAGCCCTGGATCGGGCGATCAATGAACAAGTGTTGAGGCTGCGCGAATCACCGCGCTGGCAACAGGCGCGCCGCGACGCAGAGTTGCGCTTTCCCGCCGCCGCAGACGTTTTTTCCTGCGCCCTGGATTTACCCATCAACACCGAACAAACCCCTCAGCTATATCGCTTGCTTCGCCGCAGCCTGACCGATGCGGGCTTTGCGACCTACGCAGCGAAGAATCACTATCAACGCCAGCGCCCCTTTATGGTGAATGGCCAGGCCAGCTGTACCCCTGAACAAGAGAATTACCTGAGGAAGGATGGTTCTTTTCCCTCGGGGCACGCGGCGCTGGGCTGGGCCTGGGCGCTGATTCTCGCCGAGCTAGCACCCGAGCGGCAGGACGCGATTTTGGCCAGGGGGCGCGCCTTTGGCCAGAGCCGGGTGGTGTGCAATGTGCATTGGCAAAGCGATGTTCTGGAGGGGCGGGCGGTCGGTGCAGCAGCGGTCGCCGCGCTTCACAATAACCCTGAATTTACGCAGGCTCTGGCAGCCGCGCGTAAAGAGCTTGTCGCTCTGCGATCCGCTGGTGCGGTGAGTGCCAATGATTGCGCCGCCGAGGCCGCGGCGCTGTCCGCGTTGCCGCAGGCAATGCCCTGGCCGGCGAACCGATAGCATAGGTTGCCGGGTGGCTAAGCCTATTGCTCTGCCAAAAACGCGCGAATGGCCGTGAGCGATTCGGTTTCGGTTAGCAGGGGTGCGTGCCCGGTATTGGCGACCTCCAAGACGTGAAGGTCGGGTTTAATGGCTTGCATGCGCGCCACACAGTCGCGGCTGAGCAAGTCTGACAACTCGCCGCGCAACAGTAACATTGGCGTAGCGGCGGCGGCCTCAAACAGAGGCCACAGGTCAGGGGGGATGCCGTCGCTGTCCGCTTGCAGGGGGACGGCAATATTGGGGTCGTAGTTCAATACCGGCTGGCCGTCGCTGTTTTCCACGTAAAGGTTGCGGGTAAAGGTTTGCCAGTCCTCATCATTAAATAGCGGGTACTCACGCTGTTGCGTATCGCGGGTACGCTGCACAGCCTCCTGCCAGGTGGTAACCGGTGGTGGACTTGCACAGACATAGGCCTTAATACGGGCAATGCCTTCGGGGTTGGCTTCGGGGCCGATGTCGTTAATCACCGCGCCACGGATGCGCGCACCCGATGTTGCGCACAATATCATCGAGGTTAGCCCGCCCAGCGACGTGCCGATCAGCTTCACCCTGGCCAATTGCTTGGCGTCCATCAGTGCCAGTACATCGGCGGCATAGGTGGCGGGTTGGTAGTTGTCTGGGTTGCTGTCGTAGTCAGAGCGGCCGCGGCCGCGCAGGTCAACGGCGAGCAGGTGGTAGTGTGACGAGAGCTCCTCGCACAGCAGGGCAAAGTCTGCTGAGCTTCGCGTTAATCCCGGAATACAAATGATACTGTCTGCGTTTTCATCGCCATATTCCCTCGCATACAGTTTCAGTCCGTCGCTACTGGTATACCAATAGTCTTTATAGTTTTTAGACATAATTGCTGGCTCATAGAGTAAAAAGGCCCGGAGGCAGCCAACGTGTCTGGCTCCGGGCAACGGGGCGCGTATTAGAAGGCGTAGCTGACGCTGGCAGTCCAGGTGCGCGGCGCGCCGTAGAATGCCAGCTCGCCTGAGGCGAGGTTGTAGCCACCGGTTTTGTATTCCTTGTCTTCGATGTTTTTCACAAACACACTCACCGTCCAATGCTCGTCGGCGGAGTACCAGTTGGCACTGGCGTCGAGCAGGGTATAGGACTCGTCCTGGTCGCAGCTGCACTCAACGTTGTTGAAGTTGCGCGATGCATCGCGGTAAGACAGGGCGCTGTTCAAGGCGATACGACCGGCGTTGCCAAGGTCCCTCTCATAATTCAGCGCAAACTGGCCCGTCCAGTTGGGTGCATTGAGCATTTCCCAGCTGTCGGAAACATCCTGCCCGCCCGATTGCACCTCGGTGAGCTCGGCATTCATGTATCCCAGTGCGAGAGAGCTGCTCAGACCATCGGTAATTTGCAGCAGTGACTCCAGTTCTGCCCCGCGTATCTCGGCGGTACCGGCGTTCACAACGTCAGAAGAGAAGAATACCGGTGCGGGTTGGGCCGTCTGCACCGTGAGTTGCATGTCGTCATAGGCCATATCGAAAACGGTGGCATTAAGGCGAATGCGGTCGTTCCACAGCTGTGATTTAACACCGAGTTCCCAGGTCTCAACGGTTTCCGGATCGTAGCCTTTGGCGATATCCGGGTTTTTGCTGGCGTCGCCGCGCATATCAAAGCCGCCGGACTTAAAGCCTTCGGCATAGCTCACATAGAACATCACGGCATCGTTCATCTGCCAGTCGAGCTTGATACTGGGGCTAATCTCATTCCAGTCTTTGTCGGCGTCTTTATCGCTGATGTCGGTAAAGGTTGCCAGCAGGGTGTCGTTGGCCGGGTCACCGTGGGTAAAGCCGGAGCCCTGCTGCGTGCTATAGGGGAAGGAGTTAGTGGTGTTATACGCCAGGCGCTGAATGTTTGAGTTCTTTTCGTCATTGGTCCAGCGCATGCCGGCCGTTAGGGTCAGGCTGTCGCTGAGGTCATAGTTCACATTGGCGTAGACCGAGGTGCTGGTGGTATCCACATCACCGCCGATCGCCAGATCGTAGTGGTCGCCATCCATGTATGGGGTGCCGCCGAGTCCATTGAGTACCACGTCGAAGGCACCGGCTGAGTTGCCGGTGAAATAATAGAGGCCACCGACGAAGGCCAGACGGCCGCTGCCGTAGTTAAATTGCAGCTCGTGGGACTCCTGCTCATCGCTGTACTTGGCGGGTACGTCGAAGGCGTCCAGCGGGGTTCCGTCAAAGTCGATGAACTGCTGGGTTTCACCTTCGCGGTTGGCGTAGATGTACTTCACCACCACGTTGTCAGACAAGTCGTACTCGGCGGTTAAGGAGAAGCCGCTGTTCTCCACATTGGATTTATGAGTGGTGCCGCAGGCGCCGTCGTAGGGGTTGCTCGAGCTTTCAAACGGCTGGCCGTTGGCGGGATGCGTCAGGGCGGTGGGGCTGGACTGTGAACCGCAGCGCTGGTTGCTGTTGTCATCGGTGCGATCGCCGGCAACGCGAATAAACAGCCGGTCACTTGGCGTGTATTCCGCGCTCAGGCGTGCGACAAGCACATCCTTGTTGTAGTTTTCCTGGCTGCTGCTATAGGTGCCGGTGTTGATGTCATAACCGGTATCAACGTCGCCAAAACCGTCGCGAGTGAGTTTCGCAATAGCCGCACCGACATAGAGCTGTTCGTCGAGAATTGGCAGCTGTGCAGACAGCATCATGTCGCGCTGGTTGTAGGCGCCAACGGCAGTGGTGATCTTCGCTTCGGCATCGCCCGTCATTCTGCGAGTGATGTACTTGATCGCGCCGCCTACGGTGTTTTTGCCATACAGGGTCCCTTGCGGGCCGCGCAGCACTTCTATGCGTTCAACGTCGAAGACATCTAGCACGGCTGCCTGTGGGCGAGCGTAGTAAACATCGTCGACATACACGCCGACACCGGGTTCAAACCCCCACAGCGGATCCTGTTGGCCCACGCCGCGAATATACGCAGTGAGTGTAGAGTTGGTGGCGCGGCTGGCGCGCATTTGCGTGTTGGGGACATTTTTCTCCAGTTCGGTAACGGACGTAATCCCTTTATTTTCCAGCTCCAGTGCATTGAGCGAGGTGATCGATACCGGTACCTCTTGGAGGTTCTGTTCACGCTTTTGCGCGGTAACCAGTACTTCTTCCAGGGCGACGGCCTGCTGGGCCAGTGCCGATTGATGAATGCCGGCGACACTGCACAAGGCGATGAGGGCGGCGAGGGGCTTTTTGTCACTTTTTATACTTATCATAGAAACACCTGTGGCTTGAATATTTTAGGGTAGTCGCTTTCTTGGCTCCGACTGATTTGTATAAGTTGTTGTTCAACGTTTGTTGAATTCAGTTTCGACGTTATTCAACGATTGTTGAAAAGTCAAATGAATTTTCTCCTTATGTATGCCGCGCTGTGCGAGGCCAGTTAGTTTTTCGCGTTGCGAATACGTAAGTAAGCCAGGCCGAGTAGCACGTAGGCGATGGACGTTAAAATGGCATAGCTCGCCGACACGGCGGGGTTGGCAATGCCGCCAAATAGATTGAGGTAAAAGTGGATAAGCAGCGCGCTGATCGACGCGCTGGCAATCAACGGTAGCGGTAAACTGCCGCGAAACAACACGCCAAATAGCATCGGCACGAGTGACGCTGCCGCTAAACCATAAACACCTTTCTGGGCGAATAAACCGATTAAGGGAGGTGGGTTCCAGGCGAGGGTTAAGCCAATGATTCCCACCATAATCAGGGTCCAGCGGGACCAGGCCAGGCCCTTGCTGCGGTTTTTGCTCAGCGGGGAGACAATATCATTCACCACCATCGCAGAGAGCGAGACAAGAATGCCGTCGAGGGTGCTCATCCCCGCAGCGAGCAGGGTGATAAAAATAAACGTCAATGTCAGCTCGCCGACCACACTGCCACTAAATTGATGCAACAGGTATTCGCGAACGACGGTGTCTTGCGCGCTGATCTCCAAGCCGTCGAGTCGCGCGTAAAGACCGACCATGAGAATAAGCGTGAACAGCGTGCCGACCACAACCGTGGTGCCAATGAATTTGCCGATGTCCGCTTCGCTGCGTAAATACAGCACTTTAGTGAGAATATGTGGCTGCAACATCAGTGCAAAGGTAATGATAAAACCCGCGCCGAAAACCGAGAAAAAATCGTAGTAAAGATTGCTGTCGGTGTTCATTACTGCGGCGTAGCCTTCGCCAATATCGCGCAGTGAGGATAAAAAATCGCCGTTGAAATAGTCCGCGCCCTGGGCGAATAGCAGCAGGGTGACCACGATCATCATTATGCCTTGCAAGGTGTTGGTGTAGGCGTGGGCATAGGTGCCGCCCATCAGCACATAAGAGAATACAAACAGCAACACAATGACCAACGCTGGCTTTTGCTCGATAGGGAAGATGCCCGTCATTAACAGACTGCAACCGACCAGAATAAGCACCACGAAGCTCACCGATAATAAATTAATAAAGGCGAAAAACAGGCTGAAGCCGCGGTGTTGGTAGCGGTGGTATATCCAGTCTGGAAGCGTCAGTGCCTGCTTCTCTTCGCCAAGGCGCAAGAAGCCGCGTGACAAGACCAAGAATGCGCTAAGAATGCCGGCCGACCCCGCGACGGCGTAGTGCATATAGGCAGAAACGCCGTGCACATAAACAAAGCCGGGGTTGATCACAAAGGTCGCCGTGGAGGCGATCGAGGCTGCCAGCGTAATGCCGATGATATAGGGGCTCATGTCTTTGTTGCCGATGGCGAAGCCGCTAATGTCCTGCGTGCGGCGCATGCCTATCCAGGAGAGCCAGTAGACCAGTGCAACATAGCCACCAGTCAGCACATATTTAAAGACCTCTGTCGATATCATGTACCATCCGCCTTGTATTTTATTTATTGGTGAGTCACTATATTCAACAAGCGTTGAATATACAAGCGATGGCAAAACACTGTCTACATCACAAGCAAACGCGAACACTGCAGCGGGCAATTTGCAGTGTTAGAAAAACTGGGTGGCACAATGACAAGAAAAACAAATGCGGTGAAGAGCGAGCGAATACTGGACGTGGCAGAGGAGCTCTTTGCCCGTCACGGCTATGACGGCGTCACCATGCGGCAAATTTCCACTGGTGCAAAGGTGGATGTTGCATTGGCCAATTACCACTTCGGCAAGAAGTTAGATGTTTTCTACGCGGTGTTTAATCGCCGTGCAGAACACCTCGGAAGCACCCGCCGCCAGGTATTGCAGGAGCAGTTTACCGATGGAGAACCGCAGCGCTTAGAGCAGGTAATTGAGGCATTTTTGTTGCCGCTAAAGCTGGCTCAGGAGAGCGGTGATCCAGGATGGAAAAACTACATGGCGCTGCTCGCCTATGTAATGACATCGCCGGTGTGGAGCCGGGAAATGATGGAAAACACCTTTGACAAACACGTGGGCGATTTCATTGCCGCGCTGCGGCAGATTTTCCCAACGGCGCGGGATGAAGACCTGCACTGGTGTTATCACTATGTATCGGGTGCCCTGGCGCTAACCCTAGCGCAGACCGGTCGTATCGACCGCTTGTCGGGTGGCAAGTGTCTGTCGTCGGATTTTGATGCCGCCTACGACCGAATGATTCCCTTTATGGCCGCGGGCTTTCGCGCGGTATGTGGTGAAGAGCGAACTCCCCAATAACTCAAATACGATGAGGCAAACATGCGACACAAAACAGCGTTAGTTACCGGCGCGGCCAGCGGCATTGGGCTGGCCCTTGCGGCTGATTTATCGAAACAAGGCTTTCGAGTTTGCCTCACTGACGCTGACGAACAAGCGGTTACTAGCGCTGCGCAGTCACTGAACGGGGCGGCGGCTGAGGTATTGGCCCTGCCACTGGATGTTACCAATCAAGAGCACATCAGCGGTGCGGTATCGCGTTTGGAGAACGAATGGGGCGGCGTCGATGTACTCATTAATAATGCGGGCATTCAACACGTTGCCTCCCTGGAGGACTTTCCCGTCGACCGCTGGAAATTGTTAACAGAGATTTTATTGGTCGGCCCAGCCCTGCTGAGTCGCGCCGTATTACCGAGTATGCGAGCGCGAAACTTTGGCCGTATCGTCAATGTGGGCTCCATCCACTCGCTGGTGGCGTCGCCCCATAAGAGCGCGTACGTGGCGGCCAAGCACGGTTTGTTGGGCTTTTCCAAAACCGTCGCGCTGGAAACCGCAGATTGTGATATCACCATTAACACCCTGTGCCCGTCCTACGTAAAGACGGCGCTGGTGCAAAAGCAAATCAGCAGTCAGGCGCTGGCGCACGGTATTTCGGAGGATGAGGTGATCAATAAAATTATGCTTGAGCCAATGCCTAAAAAGAGCTTCATCGACATGGATGAGCTGTGCGGCGCGATGAATTTCTTGCTCAGTGATGCGGCGCGAAATATGACCGGCCAGGAAATGGTCATCGACGGCGGCTGGACCATTCGTTAATGCCAGAGGTGACGCGCTAGGCGCAGGGCCGAGCGCCACGGTACAATCGCCGCTCAGATAATCGCGGACCAGAGCGGCAGACTCCATAACAATGATGAGAAAAAAAATGGTGACGGGAGCGTCTACCGTCGTGCGTCCCCCGCAGGTGGTTAGCCAGGGCAACCCGCAACTCGATGCCTTGGCGCGTGCCTTGTCATTAGAATGCACCACACAATTCTCGGCGGCTGCCGAGCAGCAATACCTCTATGATTACCAGGGCTGTTTGAGTTTGGGCCTGGCGCCCAGTGCTCGTGAACACCCGGTGTATGTCGATTTTTCTCAGCAGTGGCGAAAGCGTCACCGCGGCAAAGAGCTGTTATTAAAAGCGATTGGCGGGCGCCGCGAAGGCTTGCGGGTGATCGACGCGACGGCAGGGCTGGGGCGCGACAGCTTCCTACTGGCAACGTACGGTGCGTCGGTGGAGCTGTGCGAGCGTCACCCTGTGGTAGCCGCGCTGCTTACCGACGGGCTTAAGCGGGCGGCACAAGACCCTGACGTGGCGGGTTTTGTACAGCGTATGACGCTGCACGAAGGCAGCGCTATCGAGCGATTGAGCGGTTGTCTGGGTAGTGCTGATCAGGCCCCGGATGTGGTGTATGTGGATCCGATGTTTCCCGACTCGGGCAAGTCTGCGCTGGTGAAAAAAGAAATGCGTCTGTTCCATCATTTGGTTGGCAAAGACGACGATGACGACGCCTTACTCGCCGCGGCGCTGGCGGTTGCCCGCCACCGCGTGGTGGTAAAACGCCCGCCAAAAGCGCCGATTATCGATGGCCCGGCGCTCAGCGCCTTGGGAGCCAGGGGCAGGCCGCAATTTGCTGTGACCGGCAAGGCCGTGCGCTTTGATGTCTACCCGATAAAGGCCTTTGGCAATAATTAACGCGCCAGCAGGTCATCCATCATTGCCTGATACATAGCGCTGAGCTGGTTAAGGTCTTCGGCATTCACGCATTCATCCACTTTGTGAATCGTCGCGTTAACGGGGCCGAGTTCCACAACTTGTGCACCGGTCGGGGCAATAAAACGCCCGTCTGAGGTGCCTCCGGCGGTCGACAATACCGTTTCTCGCCCGGTGACTCGGCGTATTGCGTTTTGCGCCGCTTCCACGAGTGGGCCTTCCGACGTTAAGAAAGGCTGACCGCTCAGGTTCCACTCCAGTGCGTAGTCTAAGCCGTGTTTATCCAGGATGGCCTCAGTGCGCTGCTGGAGTATGTCCGCCGTTAACTCGGTAGAAAAACGAAAGTTGAAAACCACCTCAAGCTCGCCGGGAATCACATTGGTTGCGCCGGTGCCGCCGTTGATATTTGAAATTTGAAAAGACGTGGCGGGGAAGAAGTCGTTGCCCTCATCCCACTGCTCAGTAGCCAGTTCGGCAAGTGCCGGCGCCGCAAGGTGGATGGGGTTTTTCGCCAGATGGGGGTAGGCTACATGGCCCTGAATACCCCTGACTTTCAGCACGGCGCCAAGGGAGCCGCGACGGCCGTTTTTGATCACATCGCCCACCGCGTCGGTCGACGAGGGCTCGCCGACAACACACCAGTCAATTTTTTCGCCCTGAGACCCCAACCACTCAACCACTTTGACAGTGCCGTTTTTTGCCGGGCCCTCTTCGTCGCTGGTAATCAAAAAGGCAATGCGACCGCGGTGGTCGGGGTGTTCACTCACAAAGCGTTCGCAGGCAGTCACCATGGCTGCAAGGCTGCCTTTCATATCGGCGGCGCCACGGCCGCGCAGCATACCGCCGCTGATCTCTGGCTCAAACGGGGGCGTTTGCCAGTCGCTCTCGGGGCCGGTTGGCACCACATCGGTATGGCCGGCAAAGCACAGCAGTGGGCCCTCGTCGCCGCGCACCGCCCAAAAGTTGTCAACCTCGCCAAATCGCAGCGGCTCGCAATGAAAGCCAATGGCGGCAAGGCGCGCCATCATTAGCGCTTGGCAGCCCTCGTCCTCAGGGGTAACCGAGGGGCGCTGGATAAGGTCGATGGCAAGGTCCAGGGTAGGGCTGAGGCTCATAATTCGGGCTCTAAAATCAAAAGCGGCATTTTAACAGAGAACGCTGGGAAAATCGGCGGCGGCAGTTCGCTGGCTGCGGCTGTTCAAAATGTCAGTGGAGTGAGTGTTTTTGTCATAGAGAAGGTCTTGGCAGCTCGGTAACATCGGGCTCAGTTATACGCCAATCGAATGCCTAACGATGATAAAGGAGTGGCTATGAGTGTTGACCTGAACGTGGCGGCCGCCGCCGCGCAGTTTGATTTTGCCGACCAGGATATTCCGCAGCGCCTGCGGCACTGGGCCGAAGTGCGGCCTGATCACCCCTTTATGATTTGGGAGCCGCGTTCGGGCGAAGAGCGCAGCTGGAGCTACAAGGCCTTTGACGAAGAAACCGGCAAAATCGCTGCGGGTCTCTACGCCAAGGGCGTGCGCAAGCACGACAAGGTTATGATTCACGCCGAGAACTGCCCAGAGATGGTATTGGCATGGTATGCCTGTGCCAAATTGGGTGCGGTGGGTGTGACCACCAACACCCGCTGTGTGGGCGGCGAAATTGAGTACTTTGCTGCGCACACCGAGGCAGTCGGGGTCATCACCCAGCCGAAGTTCGTGCAGGAAATTAAGAACAACGCCAAAAATATCCAGTGGCTGATTGTTACTGAAGACAACTCCGGCGAAGCCGCAGAGGCGGACCAGCAGCACGACGAACAGCTATTCGAAACCCTGTATGGCGATGCCAGCACCGTGCCCGAGCGCCCAGCCGAGCCCATGCTGCCAGCGGGGATTATGTTTACCTCTGGCACAACATCACTCCCGAAGGCGGTAGTGCACACTCATGCCAATGCCCTGTGGTCTGGAACCATGGGCTCACAGAGCATGAATATGGACCGCGATAGCGTTTACCTGGGTTTCCTGCCGTTCTTTCACGTGAACTGTCAGAGCTGGGCATTCTGGGGCTCATTGGGTGTGGGCGGCACCGCAGTATTGTTGCCCAAGTTTTCCGCCAGCCGGTTCTGGGAAATTATCGACAAACACCAAGTCACCCACTGCTCAATGATTCCCTTCGTCTTTAAGGCAATTGGTGCCCAGGCCGTGCCTGAAGAGCACAGCCTGAAAGTGATGCCGATGGGCATTATCTGGAAGGAAATTGAAGGTTGGCTGAAGGCCAAGCCTTTTGCTAGCTGGGGCATGACAGAAACCGTTACCCACGCAACGCGCTCAGACTTCGTGCAAGAGTGGCCGCAGGGCAGTATCGGTAAACCCACGCCTGGCTATCACTTGGCGGTGGTTAACCCCGAAACCGGCGAGCCCTGTAAAAAAGGCGAAATCGGTGAGCTGTGGGTAAACGGGGTACGCGGCGTAAACATCTTCCTGGAGTATTACAAAAACCAGGAAGCCATGGACAAGTCGTTCACTGAAAACGGCTGGTTCAAAACCGGTGATATGGTTCACGTCGGCGATGAAGGCCACTTCTACTTTACCGACCGGGATAAAGATGCCCTGAAAGTCGGTGGCGAAAACGTCTCAGCCCGCCAAGTGGAAGAAGTGGTAATGCAGGTTCCCGGCGGCGGCGTCGGCGAAGTGGCGGTGGTTGCTAAGTCTCACGATATGCTGGACATGGTGCCGGTTGCCTTTGTTATTAAGGGTTGGGGCGCGCCGGAGGACGACGACGCGTTCGCCCAGGCCATCATCGATCACTGCAAAGCCAACATGGCAGACTTTAAAGTGCCGCGCGCCGTCTACTTTGTCGACGAGTTTCCGCGTGCAACCCTGGAGAAGGTCGCCAAGAACAAACTCCGTGAAATGGCTGACGAGATGCCTGCCGTCTAAATTTTAAGGTGTTTGGAAAAGGTCGCTTAGGCGGCCTTTTTTTTGCCCCCCAATAAACGCAGTGGTGTTGCACAGTTGTCATAAAATCATCCCGATTTTGTCACGGGGGCGGCGTAGTCTTCTGGCTGTCGGCGGCGCTTGAGCGTTGCCCAATGTCCATAAGAGGAATTGCGATGAACCGTTACTACAAAGCTCAGGCCTCACAATCCGAACACCACCAGCGCCAAATTCGCGCGGAGCTTTCGCGCCAAGTAGAGGATTTTCTAAAAAAAGGTGGGCATATAGAACAACTGGATGGCCCCAACTTCAAACCGCATCGCAGTGTAAGAGTCAGCAGTTCAGCCTTCACCGAAATGCTGTGAGCGCAGTGTCTGCGGCCATTTGCTAAACGGCTGTTGCGACAAGCTACTGTTGTAGTAATGGACCTGGCCGGTTACCTCTTTACCCAGCCAGCTGGCGGAGGGGACTGGCTGCTTGTCGTGATCGAGCTCAATTTCGGCGATGATAAGGCCGTGGTTGTCACCGGCAAATTCGTCAATCTCCCAGTACCGAGTGTCATTGGCAATAGGCAGGGTATAGCGGGTTTTTTCAACCAGCGGGCCTTCACACAGGGCGAGCATTGCGCGGGCGTCGTCGAGGGGAATGGCGTATTCAAACTCGACGCGGCTCGCGCCTTGGCTGATGCCCTTAATGGTTAGCCAGGCGGCATCACCGGCAATGCGTACCCGAACATTGCGGTGCGGGTCTCGGCTAAGATAGCCCTGCACCATATGGCAGCCTTTGACGCCCAGCGCCTCGGCCTGTAGGCGCCAGTCGTTATTGCTGACCAGGTATTTACGTTCTATCTCCATGGGGGCAGGGCTAGTCATTATCGTGATTTCTCGCTGAGTTGGCGTCTGTTAAGCGCGGGCTCGCTCAGGCAGTGAATTTGTGTTTTGCGGATTTGCCAGCCTTCTTCAGCCAGCGCGCGAATAATGGCGTCTCTCAACCATTCCTCTCCGATCCATACCCCACCCTGCACCATCGATTCCTCGACGACGCAATAGACCTGTAAGCTGTTGGGAAAACGCTGATAGTCAGCGGTGTGTGTCAGCCAGCAAAAGCCCGGCAGGGGTTTGGCCAGCGCGGTTTCGCAGACGTCGTTAAGGCGGTGGACCAGTTGTTTTTCGCGTTTTTTGTCGGTTTTTCGCATAGCGCCTTATGTAAACGTAGAGTGCGGTCAGGGCGTCGCTGTAGCGGCCAGGAAGCGCAAACGCAGTGCTTCGATGCGCTCGCGATTTACGCCGAAGTCATAGTAGCCAATTTTAGAAGCGCTGCGCACATCGACGCGATTTTTATTCGGTGTATACAGCAGCTCAACATCGTCACGGTAGCGCATTATTTTACTGCGCACCTCCACGTGGAGGTAGTGCGCGGATAGTGCGATGACCTGGGTTCTCGGCAGTGAGCGCAGCAGTGATTGCAGGGTTTGCCACTGCTCGGCAGAGGTGACTTTAAATGGTGAAGTGAAAGCATCTAGGTCTTCACTCTGACTCGATACGCAGCGCGGCGCTGACGGGCAGCTTGAGAGTGCACTGGGGGTATCGACCTGCTCAGGCGACTGCAGGGGTGCTGCGCAGCCGAAAAGAAGGGCGACAGTCGATGTAATAAGAAATAAGCGGCGCATGATGAGAACTCCCGGGCTGATGAATAGCATTGTATACGTTGTAGTGAAAATTCGGTTGTTGTGTCATCGAGTTTTACGCGAACTCTGGTAGGCTGGCGCAGGGTAAGGGCTTCAAAATACGATGGAAGGGCGTGTGCGTAGTCGATTATTGGTTTTGGTATTGCTAGCGCTGGTGGCGTCTTGTGCTGCGGTGCCGCCGCAGGCAGCCGGCGAAGACTCATTTATTCCTGCGGCGTCGCAGGCCACTACCCGCTGGCAGAAATTAAGCGTCGATGGCGTGCCCGTGGGGCTGAGGAAGTTAGTGAGTTTTTGCGACGACACGCGCTGCACGACCGAGCAGACGCTCCGTGTTCAAATTCAGCAGCCGGGGGAGGTCGCTGAGCAAACAGAAACGCGACTTCGCTACGTAGAGGCGCGCGATGGCAGGCCGCTTCAGGCAACTAAGGTGCAGCAGTCGCGGGCGGCGAGTCACAGGTTGGCCATTGAATACCGTGGCCAGCGCCTATGGCTATCTCAGGGGCAGGCCTTCGCGCCTGTTGCTGGTCAAGCCGTGGCGCAGTTTCCTCATCAGCGGCAACGCTTGTTCGCGCAGCATGCCAAGAGCGGTGAGTTGCTTACCCAGGAATGGAGTTTTGCGCAACAGGCGGTGGAAGCGGTGCGCTACCGGTTTACACCGCTGAATGCGCCGTTGACGCAGGCCCTGTCTACAGCATTGACGCCTTGGTTGACGGTGCTGCGCTGGAAAATAAGTAAAGATGTTCAGCGCCAGGGAGCGTGGCAGCGCAGTGCGATTTACTACGCCGATGGCGATTTTACGGTGTTGGCGCAGTACAGCGAATCTGCCGGTCAGTCGATGTGGTTGTTGCCCTGTGATGAAGCCTGCCGCGCTGAGCCATTGGAGGCGATGAGTCATGTATACCAACGGTTATTGCGCTCTCCCTATCGCATAAGCGACCAGGCGTTGAATGGCAAAGTTCGCTACCAGCTTCGCGGTGCGCCCTCGCATTGGCAGCCGCCGGGCACCGGCCAGCAATCCGTGCAAAAAGCGGGTAATGATTGGTTGGTCACTGTATGTAAGCACTGTGAGCTAGCCTCGCCTGAGGCGGCGCCCGTGGATGATTACCTTGGCGCGAGCTATTGGTTACCCGCGAAGGCCTCGGCATTCGCCGCCGTGGTGGACGAGTTGATAGGTCAGGCGCCCATAGCGCCAGCGGTAAAAATGCAGCGCCTAACCCGTTTTGTCAGTGGCTATATGGACGAGGTGGCCACATACAGCGGCTACGCGACAGCGCTGCAGGCAATGGAGAGTGCTCAGGGCGATTGCACAGAACATGCGCTGATGTTGGCGGCCCTGGCGCGGGCCGCCGGTATTCCCAGCCGGGTTGTTATGGGCGTGGCTTACAACAACGAACGCTTTTTAGGCAGGCGTTTTGTGTTTGTGCCCCACATGTGGGTAGAAGCCTGGACGGGTGAACGCTGGGAAAACTTTGACAGTGCGCTGGGGCCATTTAGTGCCGGACACATTGCCCTGGCCGTCAGTCATGGTGATCAGGCTGACTTTTTGGCGATGAACGCGCTGCTGGATGGACTACGCATTGTATCGGCCGTGCAGCTAAAAAGCCGCGTGGCCGATACCGAGTAGAGAGGGCTTATTCGTAAGCGACTGGCATGTCGACGAGGCTGTCATCGCCGGCCATATCAATGTCTGCAACGGTGACGGCATCGCTGCTGTGAACGGCGCCAATAACGGTAACTTCTTCAAGAAGAAGCTGAGGCTCGTCGGCGCTGGCAGCGCCCGCTACGAAAAGTGCTGCGGCGGCCAAAACTGCGCGAAAACTATTGAGTGACATATTCGATCCCCTTGACGAGTTTGCAAGCAGCGACACTGTGCTGCGGTGGTCTTTCAATGGTGGGCAGTATGCCCATGCATTGTTACAGGGGTATGACGAATTTATTTCAAAACGCGATATTAGATGAATTTGTCATGAATTTTTGATCTGGAGGAAATGTGGGTGTCACGTTTGCACTGCGGTTTCAGGCGGGCCCTTCAATTCCACGCGGTTGCCCTCGGGGTCTTGAATATAGATGGATGGACCGTACCCCTGCGCGCCATAGCGCCGTTGAATGCCCTCATGGACAATGCCCTGGCCGTCCAGGTAGGCCAGCACAGCGTCGCCGTCGAAGTTTTCCAAGGTCAGGCAGAAATGGTCCATATTGTGGCCATCTTGCCCCGGTGCTGGGCCGCCCTCCTGGCCTAGGGGGGCCTCCACAGGGACGATATCGATAAGACTGGCACCGGCGCGCAGTTGATAGAGGCCCAGCTGTGCTTCCTCGCGCTCGATGTGACAACCAAGGCGCTGGTAAAAGTCGATCATCGCGGCGAGGCGCGTTGTACGCAGCACCACATGGTCCAAACCCTGGAGTTGAATCATGGTGACACCTTCGTTTTCAGGGGCTCGTTACTGAGCACGCTGTTCACCATGCAGCCATTGCGGGTGGATGGCAATACTGTCACTGCTGCTCGACACCCACACACTGTCTTCGTCCAGCGTGAATTGTAGTTGCATTGAACGCTGCGTGAGCGCGCTCAAGGCTCGCGATTCGTCTTCCGGAATTTCGACGACACTCAGCCAGCTTTGCTGGCTCAGTTTGCCTTGGTTTTCCTGCCACCATTGGGCTGTGCTGCGGCCGCCGTAGCAAACCACGACAACGTGCCGGGCTTTGGAGCGCGCTCGGCGCAAGCGCTTTTCACTGGGCTGCCCAAGCTCAATCCACAACTCGGTTTCTCCGCTCAGGCTGTGGCGCCACAGATCTGGCTCATCGTCATCGCTGAGGCCGCGAGTAAACTGCAGCGCGGGGTCGGCAAATAGCGCAAAGCTAAGGAGTCGCAGCATCATGCGCTCGTCTGTTTCAGAGGGGTGGCGTGCCAGCGTGAGTTGGTAGGGCTGGTAATGGTGGCGTCGCAGGTCACTAATCTCGATATCGGCTTTGAAAATACTGGCTGTTAACGCCATTGCGGTCACCTCTGTTGTTTATACCGCGGCATTGTACCCGAGTATGAGCAATGCGTAGCGCAGGCTTTTGCCAATGGCGACCAAGGTAAAAAAGCTCAGTGCGGGCACGCGCATAATGCCGCCGACCACGGTGAGTGCGTCACCGCCGATTGGCAGCCAGGACATCAGCAAGGTCCATTTGCCGTAGCGGGCAAACCAGCCCTGCGCGCGCTCCAGGTCTTTTTTTCGTGCGGGAAACCAGCGGCGGTCGGCATAGTGGCTGAGCTTGCCTCCCATCCACCAGTTGACGCCTGCGCCGAGGGTATTGCCGCTACTGGCTGCTAGCCATAGCCAAAAGGGCAGTAGCCCGGCTTCGAGCTGGGCGATCAACAGCACTTCCGAGTAAAACGGCAGCAGTGTTGCTGCCCCAAAGGCGGCGGCGAACAGGAGTAAATAGGCGCTGATCATTGCGTGGCCGCCTGGCAAAGTTGTGCAAATAAACGGCGCTGGCGCGCGTGCTGGGGCAGATATTCGGGGTGCCATTGTACCCCCAGCCGAAACGGCTGTTGCGGGTCTTCAATGGCTTGGGTGATGTTATCAAGGTCGCGACCGCTGACGCGCATGCCTTCGCCCAGTCGATCAACCGCTTGGTGGTGCAGGCTATTAATTCTGCATTGCTCCTCGCCCAGCACGTCGAAAAGTTGCGTGTCGGTATCGACGTGGAGCGTTTTGTGGGGCAGCAGCATGCGCCGGTTGCTGGTGCGTTTTCGCAAGGGCGTTAGGTCGACATGCAAGCTGCCGCCCAGTACAACGTTGAGCAGTTGCGCGCCCCGACAGATCCCCAGGATTGGCAGACCGCTTGGCAATAGTCGTTCAAGCGCGCCGATCTCAAAGCGGTCTCGGCGGGGATTCATAGGGGCGACTTCGGGGGCATCTGGCAGATACAGGCCCTGGTCGATATCGTCGCCGCCACTGATGATAATGCCGTCGATATGGCGCGGCACGTCGCCGTGCTCAGGGGTGAGGTGAATGGCCTCGGCACCCGCTCGGCGAAGTGCCCAGCGAATAAACCACCACGACACGGGGAAGCGTCTGTCCTCGCCGGTAACGGCGATAACAGGGTGTGAGTCACTCGAACGCATTTTGCTGATAACCGTCGTCCTTTATGAATTTACAAGAGTTCGGGGATCAATCTGCTATCGACATGCTGTGTCCAGTCGCTGAATAGACTGCTGGTCGTGCTTTCCAGGTGCGCTCGGTAGGCCTGACACATCGCTTGTAAACGCGCCTTGTCACAGGCTAGCGCATCGACTTGCAGCCAGTCGCGCCAGGGGTGGATCAGGCCCCAGTTTGGGTCGTCGATCAGGCTATTCGGCAAACGGTAATGCAGGGTGGGGCGGGCTTTCACCCGCGGGTCGTCGATATGCTGGCGCAGCAATGTTTCGTTCATATGGGCAAACAGTGGCAGCATGTCCAGTGCGCGGTTGCGTGTTGGGTTGAAATGGATGTAATCCTCGATGAGTTCATCCGCGCTGGGTTGGTAATCTGCTGCCAGCACCTTGCGCATATAGTCGCGCTTAAATGGGTCGATATAGCTGGTCAAGCGCCGACTTAAATCGACTCTGCTGCGCTGCTTGAGCCAGTCGTATAAACAGATAAAGGCGCGAAAATAGTTGAGTACCGTCGCGGGCTCGCAATCGGGCATTTCAGGGTTTAAGTGCAAGCCAAAGGCGTTTTTGGCCGACGCTTCTGTGCCCTTGGCACCGGCGAGGCGCAAGCGCAGAAACAGATCTTCCAACTGCCAAAGCTCACTCAGCGCGATGGGTGGGGCGACAATCTCAAAGGGCACCAGCTGTTTGGCAACGAGCCCAACTATCGACTCGGTGAGTTCCTCAAAGTCATTGCCGGCACCGGCCTGTTCTCTGTCTCGCCCGAGCTTTTTAATATACGCGGAGTCGAGCTCGACCCCGAAGGTGCCGAAAGGCGTGTCAGTCACTTGGTATTCGTAGTCGGACTGACGTTCAATACGGCCGCCAAAGCAGTCGACGATTGTCTCGGCAATGGCATCCATTTCCATTCCGGTAAACTCAATTTCCACACCTAGCCTGCGCTCGCTGCCGCTTTCGGCAGTGCGGGCGGATGGCAATGGCCACAGACTGGCGCGGTAGTCATTGGGTTTTGATGTCATTCGCGTCTCCGATAATGTTGGCGATACGCTTCAGTGAATCTACGTGCTTGCAGACCACTTGGAACAGGGTGAGCAGGGGGACGGCCAGCAGGACACCAGGGGCACCCCACAGCCAGCCCCAAAAAAAGATCCACAGGAAAACAATAATCGGGTTCAGGCTGAAGCGCATACCGTGAATAAAGGGGTCGACAAACTGCCCCACCAGCGCGGTGAACAGGGCATAGCCCAGCGGCGCGACAAGTACCAGAGCCGGTGTTTGAAAGCTGACGGCACTGACGATGGTCAGCAGCATGACCGTAATGCTCACCCCGAGATAGGGGATGTAGCGCAGCAGCGCGGCAACGGCGCCCCACAGCGCAGGGTCGGGGAAATCCAATAACCACAGACAAGCGGTGGTGATTGCTCCAACACCAACGTTGACCAGAGTGATGGTCAGCAGGTAGCGCGACATTTGCTCCTGGGCGTGGCGAGCCAGTTGGGTGGCTGCGGCCTTATCTTGCTTGTTGGGCAGGCTATTAATAAACCGCTGCATCAGGGCATCGCCTGAGCTGAGCAAGAAAAATAGCAGGATGATGCTGAGCGTACCGTAGACGCCGAAGTTGCGCGCGATCTCCCAAATCTCGCCACGCCAGCCGGTGTCGGCGATTACCACCTTGTTTATCTTGGGGTTCGCGGGGCCGGAGAATTCCTCGGCCAAACTGTCGATGCTCGCGGTGGCGGCATCGACATTGCTGCGCTCACTGTTGACCTCGCGCAGGTGGTCGCGGATCACCTCTGCCGCTTCGGGGGCGCGCTGCAACCACTCGCTGGCTGGCGATGCCAAGGCATAGAAGCCAGCGCCAATACTGCCGATGCAGGCCGATAAAATCAGTAGCGCGGCTGCACTGCGGGGCAGCCGCCAGCACTGCAAGCGACTCACAGCAGGTGCTAACAGCAGGGCGAAGATAAGCGCCAGCGTAATTGGCAACATGACGTCGCGCGCAAGCCTAAGCGTATAAAGTACCGCTAAGACCGCCAGCAGGCGCAGGGCCCAGTCGCTGTGTTTCGAAGATTGTGTGTTATGCATTTTCTGAGTCTGTATTTGCCCAGTGTTTGAGGGGGCGCAGAGCGCGAAGGGTTAAAAAGGTCATCAGGCTCACCACGATCGCGATTTCGTAGCGCTGCCAAGCCACCGCCGTGCCAATGGCGCCGGTTGCCCAGATCGCCGCGGCCGTCGCGGTGCCACTAACAGAACCACCTTGCTTAAGAATGGCGCCGCCACCGATAAAACCGATGCCACTCATCAAACCATACATTAAACGCGCGTGAGATTCCGAGCCACTTAAGATGTCTCGTCCAATAAGCAGGTAGGCGCAGCAAGCAATGGCCACCAGTGGGAAGGTTCTCAAGCCGACGCCGCGCGACTCAACTTCGCGGTTCCAGCCGATTGGAATAGCGAGTAGGTAGGCGATAGCCAGCTGCGTTAAGTGGTGGCCGATCAGCGGCCAATTTATATCAGCGATTATGGGCATGGCGCGGTGTTACTTTGCCGGCTCTCGCGGCCCGAATAGCCACCAGATGATTAGCCCGAGAAGGGGTAGCAGTAAAATAAGCACGATCCACAGCAGCTTATTTGCAGAGCTGTTGCGACTTTGAACGATGTTTAGAATGGCCCAGATGTCGGCGATAAAAATTAATAAGCCGAAAAAACCGGTGATCTGTAACTCCATGTTGGCCCCCGTTATTTTTAGGCCCGGCGATGCCCGGCCACTGAATAATAGAGTAGTTTGTCGACCCAGAGTTCACCAATACAAAAACGCCGCCCGAAGGGGCGGCGTTCTCAAACTGCTGTTTACCCAGGTTTAGTTGTGGGCGTGCAGCATGTCATTGAGGGCGATCGCTGACTTGTTTGTCAGCACCTCAATGGCACCATTTTTGGAATTGCGGCGGAACAACAGGTCCGATTGACCAGCCAGGTCGCGGGCCTTGGCAGTACCTGCGTGCTCACCTTTTTCATCGATCATGGTGACGACTGATCCAGCGGTAATGTACAGGCCGGCTTCTACTGTGCAGCGGTCGCCCAGTGGAATACCCACACCAGCATTGGCGCCAATCAGGCACTCTTTGCCGATGGAAATAATAATATTGTTGCCGCCGGACAAGGTGCCCATGGTTGAACAGCCACCGCCCAAGTCGGAACCGGAACCAATCATGACACCGGCTGAGATGCGCCCTTCAATCATACCGGGGCCTTCCGTACCGGCATTAAAGTTTACAAAGCCTTCGTGCATGATGGTGGTGCCTTCGCCGAGATAGGCGCCCAGGCGCACGCGCGCGGTGTGGGCAATACGAACACCGGAGGGCATAACGTAGTTCGTCATTTTGGGGAATTTGTCGACGGACATGACCTCAAGCAATTCACCGTTCAAGCGGGCTTCCAATTGGCGCTGGGGCAACTCACGAAGGTCGATGGCGCCTTGGTTGGTCCAGGCAACATTGGGCAGAACGCCGAACAGGCCGCTCAAGTCCAGAGAATGCGGCTTGGCCAGGCGATGAGAGAGCAGGTGCAGCTTCAAGTAACCCTCGGGAACCGAGCTGGGGGCAGCGTCCTCAGCCAGCAAGGTAACAACCAGCGCCTGCTTGGCGGTTGCCAGCTGTGCGGCAATATCGGCCTGGGCGCTGTCGCCGGCGGCCTTAAGTGCTTCAGCGACGCGGCTCATTTGCTCGCTGTTTACGGTAATTGCCGCATTGCCGCCTTTGTACTCAACAATGGGGGCGATCGCCGCGCACAGGGCTTCGGCGGGTTGTAGCAGTGGCTGGGGGTAGAAAATATCCAGCCATTCGCCTTTGCTGTTTTGGCTGCCTAGACCCAGGCCCAGGCTAAATAGTGCGTTACTCATTAAGGTTCTCTCTTACAGGCTTAAAGCGTGTGGTGGGTAAATAATTGCTCGTAGTGCTCGGCTTTAAAGCCAAGCTGACGCGCGCTGCCGGTGTCGAGCAGCGGGCGTTTCATTAATGTTGGATGCTGCAGTAGCAGCTGCACTGCCGAGGCGTCGTCATCAATTGTGCGGCGCTGTTCATCACTTAGTTGTTTCCACGTGGTGCTGCGCTTATTGATCAGGCTGTTGCCCAGCTCTTGCAGCCAGTTGTGCAGTTGCTCGGCGGTAAGGGCCTGTTCGCGGACGTCGTGGAACTGATAGTCGACATTGTGATCATCCAGCCAGCGGCGCGCCTTGCGCACCGTGTCGCAGTTTTTTATTCCGTATAAAGTCGTTGTCATGGCCAATGCTGTGTTCTGAAAAGGCTCGGCATCATAGCAAAAAGCCGCGCTGGGTTCACGGCGCGGCCGCGCTCGGCCGCCGCGCCATCGATGTATTTAGGCCTTGTGGGTTTTCTTGGGGTGCTTTCGCTGGGGATAGCAGGTGGTGCATATCTCACAAACGGTGCCGTCGCAGCCACGCGCGCTGCAAAATTCGCGGCCGTAGTAGATGATTTGCAGGTGCAGGGCATTCCAGCGGTCTTTGGGGAATAGCCTTTTCAGGTCTTTCTCAGTTTGGGCAACGCTTTTGCCGTTAGTCAGCCCCCAGCGCTGCGCCAGGCGATGAATATGGGTATCGACCGGAAAAGCGGGCACGCCGAAGGCCTGCGACATGACGACGCTTGCCGTTTTGTGGCCGACTCCGGGCAGGGTCTCCAGTGCTTCCATGTCTTCTGGCACCTGGCCATTGTAGTCGGCAAGCAAAATTTCCGAGAGCCGCTTGATGGCTTTCGACTTCTGCGGAGACAGGCCACAGGGGCGGATGATCTCGCGAATGTCGTCGACACTTTGCTGGGCCATGTCCGCCGGATTGTCGGCGAGCGCAAACAGTGCCGGGGTCACTTGGTTGACACGCTCATCGGTACACTGGGCCGACAGCAGTACCGCCACCAGCAGAGTGTAAGGGTCTTTGTGGTCCAGTGGGATTGGCTGGGTGGGGTAGAGCTCGTCGAGACGGCGCAAAATAAAGTCGACGCGCTCAGCCTTCAGTAAGTTACGCCCTGGTTCGCCTGCGTTCATGTGTTGAGCGTCTCCACATAGCGGCGAATACGCTGGGCGGCCTCGACACAGTTTTCAAGTTCGGCGACCAGCGCCATGCGCACATAGCCACTGCCGGGGTTGTTGCCGTTCACTTCTCGTGAAAGGTAAGAGCCGGGCAATACAGTGACATGCTGTTGATCAAACAGCTGTTTGGCAAATTCCGTGTCGGCGATGGGCGTTTTTGCCCACAGGTAGAACGAGGCTTCGGGCTGTTCTACGTCTAAGCAGCCGCCCAGTTCCTCTAAAACCCGAGCGAATTTCTCGCGATAGAGATCGCGATTTCCTTTTACATGGGCCTCGTCGTTCCAGGCAGCGATGCTGGCAAGTTGGTGTTGAATGGGCATGGCGCAGCCGTGGTAGGTGCGATACAGCAGGAAGTCGGCCAGCACTTTGGCATCCCCCGCGACAAAGCCTGAGCGCAGGCCGGGCAGGTTGGAGCGTTTCGACAAGCTGTGGAACACGACGCAGCGCTCGTAGTTATCGCGCCCCATTTCCGCACAGGCCTGCAACAGGCCTGCGGGCGCGTGCTGCTCGTCAAAATACAGCTCGGAGTAGCATTCATCGCTGGCCAGGATGAAGTCGTACTTATCTGCCAGACGAATCAGCTTTTGTAGCGTGGCGACGCTGGTGACGGCGCCGCTAGGGTTGCCCGGGGTGCATAGGTACAACAACTGGCAGCGCTGCCAAACTTCCTCGGGCACGGCGTCGTAGTCAGGAATAAAGCCATTGCCGGCGTTACAAGCGAGAAAGTGGGGTTGTGCTCCGGCTAATAGCGCCGCGCCTTCATAGATTTGGTAAAAGGGGTTGGGGCTGCATACCAGAGCGTCATCACTGGGGTTGACGACGGCTTGGGCAAAGGCAAACAGGGCCTCGCGGGTGCCATTGACCGGCAGTACCTGCGTTTCAGGATCTAAAGTCTTCAGGCCAAAGCGGCGCTCGGCCCAGTGCGCAATACTTTGGCGCAGCTCGGCTATTCCCTTGGTTGTGGGGTAGTTGCTGAGTCGGCCGAGCTCACTTGCCAGGGTGTCGGCAACAAAGCGCGGCGCAGGGTGACGGGGTTCGCCGATGGATAGCGGAATAGGCGGCAAGTCGCTGCTGCTGGTGCCCAACAGGGCGCGCAGTTTTTCAAAGGGGTAGGCCTGTAGCGTTTGTAGGCGCGGATTCATTAGGCTGATTTACTCGCTTTTTCATCCAGCTCGGAACAAATCGCGTGTTGAATTTGTTCACACAGTTGGGGGTCATTGATCGGGCGGTTGTGTTCGTCGGTGACAAAAAACACATCTTCAACGCGCTCGCCGAGGGTGGCGATTTTGGCATTTTGCAGGTGCACGCCGTAGTCATTGAAGATCAGCGCCAGCCTGGCCAATAGGCCGGGGCGGTCTGGGGTAATGACTTCAAGCATGGTGTGACCTTTATTGAGGTCGGTGGCCATACTGGTGCGCGTGGGGGTGGAGAATAGGCGCATTTGTCGCGGCATGCGGCGACTGCTGAGGTCAGGGGAATCGTCGGGTTTCTCAAGTTGCTGAGTTAAAAACTCGGTGATCTCACGGATGCGTTCGGGGTTGTCGCCAATGGGTTCACCATCCACACCGAGTACGTAAAAGGTATCCAGCGTGTAGTTGGTCCCGGTATTGTAGATCCGCGCATCTTGTATGCTGAGGTCAAGTTGTTCCATGGCGCCAGCGAGTACCGCAAATGTGCCTTTACGCGATGGTGTGTGCACAAAGATCTGCGTTGCGCCTTCGTGGTCCAGCAGTCCGCCTTCCTTCACCAATACCAGTGAGTCCTCGGGCGAGGTGCGCTGAGCGATAGCGCGGCAGTGCCAAACAATATCGTCGACTTGCTCGCGAATAAAATAGTCTTCACCGGTGCTTTTCCACAGCTCGCGAATTTCTTCTTCGGTAAAGCCGTAGTCTTCGAGCTTTTCGATAGCACCAAGCTGGGTCTCTGCAATCCACTCCTGCTTATCGATGGGGTTTTCCAGGCCGCGTCTCAGGGCGCGGCGCGTTTCTGCATAGAGCTGGCGCATCAGCGAGGCGCGCCAGGAGGTCCACAACGTGGGGTTGGTCGCATTGATATCGGCAATGGTTAAACAGAACAGATAGTCCAGGTGCTGCTGGTCACCCATTTCCAGGGCGAAATCGCGGATCACATCGGGGTCCTGGATATCTTTGCGCTGTGACACCGAGGACATCTCTAGGTGTTTTTCCACCAGCCAGGCAACGAGATTGGTGTCGCGCCGGTTTAGCCCGAGGTATTGGCAAAATTCGCGCGCATCCACTGCGCCAAGGGTGGAGTGGTCGCCGCCGCGCCCTTTGGCAATGTCGTGGAAGAGTCCGGCGAGGAACAGTAATTCGGGCTTGGGCAGACGCTGCATGATGCGGCAGGCCATTGGGTAGACCTTCACCATGTCCGGGTAGCGGAAGCGGCTGAGGTTCTTGATGAGTTCCAGGGTGTGGGCGTCGACCGAGTAAATATGGAAAAGGTCGTGCTGCATTTGACCGGTGATTTTGCCAAATGCCGGGATAAATTTTCCGAGTACGCCAAAGCGCTTCATTCGACGGAGGTTGAGTGCGACGCGCTGTGGGGCGCGCAATAATTCCATGAAAAACCGCTTATTGCGCGGATCGGCGCGAAACTCGTCGTCGATTAAGTGACGCGATTTGCGGATCAGCCGAATGGTGCTGGCACGCACGCCGTCGATAGCGTCGTGATGGGCCATTAGCACAAAAATTTCCATCAGCGCGGAGGGCGTTTTTTCAAACACCTTTTCGTTGCTAACTTCGATATGGCCGTTGCGGATGCGAAAGCGCGGATTGAGCTCAAGTACGGTCTCCGCCTCGCAGGCGCGGAGAATGGTTTCGTCGAAGTGCTGCATCAGTACGTCGTTGAGCTCACCCAGGTGCTGCGCCCAGCGGTAGTACTGTTGCATGAAGCGTTCTACGGCGAGTTTGCTGTCGTCGTCTTCGTAACCGAAACGAGCGGCCAGGGTTCGCTGGTGATCAAACAGCAGGCGGTCTTCTTCACGGCCAGTGATTAAATGAAGGGCGAAGCGCAGGCGCCAGAGGTAATTCTGGCCGTCTTTTAGCGTGTCGAGCTCTTCCTGGCTTAAAAAGAGTTTTTCACGCAACTCGTCGATGGATTGGGCGCCAAAGTGGCGTTTGATCACCCAGCCGATCATTTGAATGTCGCGCAGGCCACCGGGGGAGCTTTTAATATTTGGCTCGAGGTTGTATTCGGTATTGGCGTACTTGCGGTGGCGACTGATTTGCTCGTCCCACTTTGCCCGGAAAAACTCGGCGCTGGGCCAAATTTGGTCAGGGCCGACTTCGTTCATCAACAGCTCGTGCAGGGCGGCATTGCCTTCAAGCGGGCGCGACTCCATCAGGTTGGTAACCACGGTGATGTCGTCAATGGCGGCTTGGCGGCATTCGTCGATGCTGCGCACGCTGTGACCGATCTCCAGGTTGATATCCCAAAGACGGGTGATAAAGCCTTCGATATTTTCGCGGTAGTTGTGTTGATCGTCGCGGCTGAGGATCAGCAGATCGATATCCGAGCAGGGGTGCAGCTCGCCGCGCCCATAGCCTCCAACGGCAATTAGGGAGATGTCGTCCCCCCACTGATACTGCGACCATAGGTTGCGCAGCAGAATATCGATTTTTTCTGAGCGCAGTTTTACCAGCGTATGTACAGCCTCGTCGGCGTCAAAGCGTTCCCGGAGCTCATCCTGGAGCTCGCTGAGGTACTGTTTATAGGTCGCGATTAAATTATCGGACTGGGCCGTGGCATCCTGCAGGGCCTCTGCATTCAGAAGCGTGCTGCTCATAGTGATTAACCTTTATAGAAGGGCTCGTCGGGGCGGGCGGTAAGAACTTCCACGCCATCGGCGGTAACCGCCATGGTGTGCTCCCACTGCGCCGAGAGCCGGCGATCTTTGGTGGTAACGGTCCAGCCGTCTTTCAGATTGAGCTTGGTGTGTTTTTTGCCGGCATTGATCATCGGCTCAATCGTGAAGGTCATGCCCTCTTTTAATACCAGGTCGTTGCCGCGATTGTAGCCCTCGCCATAGTGGAGAACCTGAGGGTCTTCGTGGAAGCCTCTGCCAATGCCGTGGCCGCAATACTCTTCCACCACGCTGTAGTGGTTGCTCCGTGCATGTTTGGCGATCACTGCGCCGATATCGCTCAGGCGCGCGCCCGGTTTAACCAAGGCAATGGCTTTATACAGGCACTCCTGAGTCACGACGCACAGGCGTTTTGCATGCTCGGGCACATTGCCGACGTAGTACATGCGGTTGGTGTCGCCGTGCCAGCCATCTTTTATAACGGTGACGTCGATATTGAGCAGGTCTCCATCCTTCAACACCTTTTTATCCGAAGGGATGCCGTGGCAAATGACTTCGTTTACCGAGGTACAAATGGATTTCGGGAAACCGTTGTAGTTAAGGGGCGCCGGAATGGCTTGTTGTACATCGACGATATAGTCGTGGCAGATCTTATCGAGTTCAGCGGTGGTAACGCCGGGGCGAACGTGCTCGGCGATCATGTCCAGCACTTCGGCGGCCAAGCGTCCTGCCACGCGCATGGCGGCGATTTCCTCAGGGGTTTTGATAGTTACATTCATAGTGGGGTGATCTGCCCGGATAGTCGTTAAACTGAAAACAGCGCATTGTAGACTATCGCCGCAGCAGACGCGATTGCTCAGCCGTGTCATTGCCGTCAGTCGCGTGATTTCTGCTTTATGTCGCTGGGGCCTTGTGGTATAAATACGCGCCCCGAAAGCAGGCCCTCCTGCCGAAAGGGCATAAACGACGCGCATTCGTCGACACGTAATCCCGGGTGCTGCAGCATGGCTGTGGTTGGGTTGCGGGGCGGGTGCAAGTTCCTAACCCGATGAAAATCAAGGAAAAATCATGTCTCATGTAAGCATGCGTGAAATGCTGCAAGCCGGCGTTCACTTCGGTCACCAGACGCGTTACTGGAACCCCAAAATGGCACCCTTCATCTTTGGTGCCCGCAACAAAATTCACATCATCAACCTCGAGCACACTGTTCCTGCGATGAACAATGCCTTGGACGCGCTGGCTAAGCTGGGTGCGAACAAAAACAAGGTGTTGTTTGTTGGAACCAAGCGCGCTGCCGGTAAAATTATTGCCGAGCAAGCTAGCCGTGCCGGTATGCCCTATGTGAGCCACCGCTGGTTGGGCGGTATGCTGACAAACTACAAAACTATCCGTCAGTCTGTTCGTCGTCTGCGTGAGCTGGAAACTCAGGCTCAGGACGGTACTTTTGACAAACTGACCAAGAAAGAAGCCCTGATGCGTCACCGCGACATGGAGAAGCTTGAGCGCTCCATCGGTGGTATCAAAGAAATGTCAGGCCTGCCTGATGCGCTGTTTGTTATCGACGTTGATCACGAGCGCATTGCTATCCAAGAAGCTAACAAACTGGGTATTCCGGTATTTGGCATCGTGGATACGAACAGCAACCCCGATGGCGTTGATTACGTAATCCCTGGTAACGATGATGCGATCCGTGCGATCAAGCTTTACGTTACTGCGGTAGCTGATGTGATCATCAATGCTGGCGCTAACGCCGCAGTTGCTGCCGACGAGTTTGTTGAAGTAGCGCAGGAAGAAGGCGACGCAGCGGCCGAGTAATTGGCCTGTGTAATCGCGTAAAAGGGGGCAAGGCCCCCTTTTTTTGGATATTTATTGAGCAGGCCCGCAGGGTGGGCCGAAATCAAGCCCAAACAAGAGGATTTTAAGATGGCTGTTTCAGCAGCAATGGTTAAAGAGCTTCGCGAGCGCACTGGTCTTGGCATGATGGAGTGCAAAAAAGCACTTAATGAAGCCAATGGTGACATCGAACTGGCGATTGAAGAGCTGCGTAAGTCAAGTGGTATGAAGGCGGCTAAAAAAGCCGGTCGTACTGCTGCTGACGGTGTTGTTGCAACAAAAGTAGCCGAAGACGGTAGCTATGCTGTGGTTGTGGAAGTGAACAGTGAGACTGACTTTGTCGCTCGCGATGAAGGCTTCCTGAGCTTTGTTGACTTGGTTGCTAACAAAGCCTTTGCTGAAAAGCAGGACGATGTGGCTGCGCTGATGGCGGGTGAGCTGGAAGTTGCTCGCGAAGCGCTGGTACAAAAAATTGGTGAAAATATCTCGGTTCGCCGCATCCAGGTGCTCAGCGCTGAAGCGGGTGTTGTGGACAGTTATGTTCACTCTAACAACCGCATCGCTGTGTTGGTGGCCCTGAAAGGTGGTGATGCTGAACTGGCGCGTGATGTTGCCATGCACGTGGCTGCAGTAAACCCCCGTGTTGCCAAGCAAAGTGATATGCCCGAAGAAGAAGTTGCCAAAGAGCGTGAAATCTTCACTGCGCAAGCGCAGGAAAGTGGCAAGCCAGCTGAGATCATCGAGAAGATGATTGAAGGCCGTATCCGCAAGTTCCTGTCGGAGAACGCTCTGGTTGATCAGGCTTTTGTTAAAGATCCTGAGCAGACAGTGGGCAAGTTGCTGAAGAATGCCGGTGCCGACATTCAAACCTACATTCGTTTCGAAGTAGGTGAGGGCATCGAAAAAGAAGAAGTCGACTTCGCAGCCGAAGTGGCTGCACAGCTCAAGGGCTGAGTCGCGGAAGCGGGGCCTCAAGGCCCCGTTTTTCTATGCGATGATTAAAGTGTGTGCGGAAAGTTGATTTGCAGGGGTGAAATATGTCCACTCAAAGTCGGGACAAAAAATACAAGCGCATTCTTCTTAAACTGAGTGGCGAGGCCCTGATGGGGCAGCTCGGTTTTGGCATTGACCCCAAGGTGCTCGATCGCATGGCACTGGAAGTGGGGCAGCTCGTGGGTATTGGTGTACAAGTTGGCCTGGTTATCGGCGGCGGAAATCTATTCCGTGGTGCAGCACTGCAAACGGCAGGCCTGGATCGTGTAACCGGCGACCACATGGGTATGCTGGCCACCTTAATGAACGCACTGGCCATGCGCGACGCGCTCGAGCGCAGTAATATCAAGTCGTCGGTAATGTCGGCGATCCCGATGAGCGGCGTGGTTGACCACTATGATCGCCGCAAGGCCATCCGCGCGCTGAGTCGCGGCGAGGTGGTGATTTTTGCAGCGGGGACAGGTAACCCCTTTTTCACGACCGATTCTGCAGCGTGCCTGCGGGGTATTGAGGTCGATGCGGACCTGGTGCTTAAAGCCACCAAAGTGGATGGCGTGTACAGCGCTGACCCAATGATTGATCCCGATGCTAAGAAATACGACCATTTGAGTTACGATGAGGTCCTGGACAAGAAGTTAGAGGTCATGGATCTCACGGCGATTTGTCTGTGTCGCGACCACGAGATGCCGCTGCGCGTCTTTGCCATGGAGCAGCAGGGTGCGCTGTTAAATATTGTGGTCGGTGGCAACGAGGGAACTTTGGTATCAGCGGGCTAGTGCCCCGGTGCCAATTGAGGAGAGAAAAAGTGATAGACGAACTCAAGCAAGATGCCGAAGAGCGCATGGCAAAGGCCATTGAAGCGCTGGGCGGCAATTTTAATAAAATTCGTACTGGGCGCGCGCACCCAAGTCTTTTAGACAATATTCGCGTCTCTTACTACGGTGCCGAAACGCCGCTTTCGCAGCTGGCAAATATCGGTGTTGAAGATGCCCGAACGCTCACGGTTACGCCCTGGGAAAAAAACGTGGTGCCCGATGTTGAGAAGGCCATCATGAAGTCGGACCTCGGCTTGAACCCCAGCACGGCCGGTGCGGTTATTCGTATTCCAATGCCTGCCCTGACGGAAGAGACCCGTAAGGGCTATATCAAGCAGGCTCGCCAAGAGGCCGAGCGCGCGAGGGTTTCAGTGCGCAATGCGCGCCGCGACGTGTTGGCGGATATTAAAGAGCTGCTGAAAGAGAAAGAGATCAGTGAAGACGAAGAACGTCGCGCTCAGGATGACGTGCAAAAAATCACTGATAAATACGTCGCAGAGGTTGATAAAGCGCTCGCGGTGAAAGAAAGCGATCTAATGGAAATTTGATCGACTAAGAAGCAGTTTTCATGGCAGTTGATATGGCCCATCGAGGCTCAGAACCTTCCGCGGCGCCTCGGCATGTTGCCATCATTATGGATGGCAATAATCGCTGGGCGAAAAAGCGCGGGCTCAAAGCGGCAGGCGGACATCGCGCCGGTGTGGAAGTGATTCGCGGGCTGCTTAAATGCAGTCGCGAGCGCGGCGTGAAGGTGATTACGCTGTTCGCGTTCTCCAGCGAAAATTGGCAGCGTCCAAGCATGGAAGTCCAGGCTTTGATGCGGCTGTTTGCCAGTTATCTGGATAGCGAGACCAAAAAGCTCCACGAAGATGGTGTGCGAATGCGCTTCATCGGTGAGCGGGGCCGCTTCTCCGCTGGCTTGCGCAAGCAGATGGACTACAGCGAGCAGCTCACGCGCTTTAACACTGAAACGACTCTGGTGATCGCTGTGGATTACGGCGGTCAGTGGGATATTGTCAGCGCCGCACGCGAGCTTGCTCAGAAAGTTGAAGACGGGCAGTTGCGCGTTGACGACATCGATATTACTTTGTTTGATCAACATACGGCCCTGGCTGACCTGCCCAAGCCGGATTTGTGCATACGCACCGCCGGTGAGCAGCGCATTAGTAATTTTATGCTTTGGCAGCTTGCCTACAGCGAGTTTTATTTTTGCGATTGCCTGTGGCCAGATTTTGATGAAACGGAATTGCATAGGGCGCTAGATGCCTATGCCAGCCGTGAGCGCCGCTTCGGGGGCCGCGATAATGATAATGACAACGGCGAATAGACACCGGAGATTACCCCCTTATGCTTAAGCAGCGGATTATTACCGCCGTCGTGATTGTGGCTGCGCTACTTGCTGCCATGGCCTATCTGTCGGCGGGTCAACTGTCATTACTGTTCGCTGGCATTGTGCTGGTGGCCGCGTGGGAATGGGCTGACCTCAGCGACCTGCGGCCCCAGGTGGCAAGACTGGCCTATGTCCTGGTCATCGGTGCTCTTATCGCCAGTGTGTACGCGCTATTGGGCGATGTCGCCTCCTGGTCGACGGCAGCATTACAGGAGCTGTTTGTCGCGGCTTGTGTATGGTGGGCGGTCGCGTTGCTCTGGGTGAAAGGCTATCCGGTGAGTGCTGGCTTGTGGGGTTCTCGGCCGGTTCGCATCGTTATGGGGGTGGCGGTACTGCTGCCAACGTGGCTGGCATTGAGCTACCTGCGTAACCTTCCCAATGGTGCCTGGCTGTTGTTAATGCTGGTGGCCTTGGTTGCCATCGCCGACATTGGGGCCTATTTCTTTGGTCGCCGCTTTGGCAAAGCGAAATTGGCGCCGGCGGTCAGCCCGGGTAAATCCTGGGCCGGGTTCTGGGGCGGCTTGGCGTGTAGCGTGTCGTTCATGGCTGCGCTCTGGTACTTCTGGCCCGGCGGCATGCCCGTGAGCTTGCCAGCCATGCTGGTGTTGGCCGCAATCACTTCACTGGCTTCGGTGCTGGGCGACCTGCTGGAAAGCATGGTTAAGCGGCACCGCGGTATTAAAGATAGTAGTCAGTTGTTGCCGGGTCATGGCGGCGTAATGGATCGCGTTGACAGTTTAACGGCGGCATCGCCGGTGTTTGCCCTGGGGCTAATGTCGGTGGGCTGGCAGTAATGGAGCGCGTGACGGTATTGGGGTCTACCGGCTCTATCGGCGTCAGTACCTTGGATGTACTGTCGCGTCATCGCGACACCTTCGAGCTCTATGCCATCACCGCAAATTGCAGCGTAGAGGCAATCCTGCAGCAGGCGTTGACTCACCAGCCTCGCTATGTGGTGCTGCGCGATGAGTCAAGCGCTGAACAGTTGGTGACGCAGTTGCGTCAGGCCGGCAGTGAGTGCGAGGTGCTTGCCGGCGAGGCGGGGCTCTGCAAAGTTGCCGCTGAGGCTGATACGGTGATGGCGGCGATAGTGGGGGCGGCCGGTTTGCTGCCTACATTGTCGGCCGTTGAGGCGGGGGCTAAAGTCCTGCTGGCCAATAAAGAGTCATTGGTTATGGCGGGCCAGCTGTTTATGGATGCGGTGGAGCGCAGCGGTTCGACGTTGTTACCCATCGACAGTGAGCACAATGCCATCTTTCAATGTATGCCCGGCGTGCATCGCCAAGGTCTCGATGCGCAGGGGGTGCGACGTATTTTGCTGACCGGCTCTGGCGGGCCCTTCCGGCAGCGCTCGGTAGAGAGTTTGGCGTCGGTGACGCCCGATGAGGCCTGTGCCCATCCGAATTGGTCCATGGGGCGAAAGATCTCCGTCGACTCTGCCACCATGATGAACAAAGGGCTCGAGCTTATCGAGGCGTGCTGGTTGTTCCACTGCCCCCCGGAGCGCATCGACGTGGTGGTTCATCCGCAAAGCGTTATTCACTCGATGGTGGAATATGTCGATGGCTCCGTGCTGGCGCAAATGGGCCAGCCCGATATGCGCACGCCGATCGCCCATGCCCTGGCTTGGCCTAAGCGCATGGAATCCGGCGTTGCCTCTCTGGATTTGATTGTGCAGGCGCGGCTGGATTTTGAGGCCCCGGATGAGCAGCGTTTCCCCTGTTTGCGTCTGGCAAGAGAGGCCGCAGAGCTTGGCGGCAGTGCCAGCGCCAGTTTGAATGCAGCGAATGAAATTGCTGTTGAGGCGTTTTTGGCCGAGCAATTGCCGTTCACCGCGATACCGACATTGCTGGAGCGCGTGATGGCTGACGTTGAAAATGTTGAACCGCTGACGCTGGGCGATGTCCAAGCTGCGGACCTTCAGGCGCGTGAGCGCGCGCGGTCTCTCGTTCGCGAATTTGGATTTTGAGGTAGCTGGCCGTGCTGGGACTTCTGCAAACGATATTCATCACGGTACTGACACTGGGTATCCTGGTGTCAATTCACGAGTTTGGTCATTTCTGGGTAGCACGTCGCTGCGGTGTCAAAGTGCTGCGTTTTTCTGTGGGCTTTGGCAAGCCGCTGCTCAGTTGGCGCGACAAGTTGGGCACTGAGTACGCCGTAGCGGGAATTCCGCTCGGTGGCTATGTAAAAATGCTGGACGAGCGCGAGGGCGAGGTTCCCGAAGACCAGCGCCACATGGCCTTTAACCGGGCAACGCCGATGAAGCGCATTGCGATTGCTGCTGCCGGCCCCTTAGCGAATTTTATACTGGCCATATTTGTATATTGGCTGGTTTTTCTCAATGGCGTTAGCGGCGTTGCGCCGGTCATTGACCGCGTTGCCCCCGGTTCGCTGGCTGAGCAGGCCGGTCTCATTGAAGGTCAGGAAATTGTCGCTGTTGATGGCGTGGATACCCCTACGTGGGAAACGCTGCAAATGCAGTTGCTGGAGCGCATTGGCGAGAGCGGCGAACTCAGTATCAGCGTGAAAACTGCGGGCTCGAGTCTGCGCTACGAAAACCGCGTTCAGATCGACAAGTGGATGCAAGGCCTGGAAGAGCCGCGCCCTCTGGACGAGTTGGGCGTGACATTGTTTGTGCCTGAATTAGTGCCTGAAATTGGTGAGCTGGTCGCGGGCGGAGCCGCACAGCAAGCGGGTTTGCAGGAGGGCGACATCATCGTTGAGTCCGACGGAAAGGCGGTGTCGACCTGGCAGGATTGGGTGCAAGTTGTTCGCGCCAGCCCCGATAAGGCGCTGTCTTTGCGGGTTAAGCGCGATAACCGCTTGCTAGATCTTGTGATGACGCCGCAGAGAAAGCTTGAAGACAACGGCATGGCTGTCGGTTTTGCTGGGGTAGGGGTTAAGCCACCGCAGTGGCCCGAGAACATGCTCCGTGAGGTGGATTACGGCCCCGTGGCCGCCCTGGTTGCTGCCAGCGAAAAGACGTGGCGCATGAGTGTGTTTACGCTGGAATCGATAAAAAAAATGATCACCGGCTTGTTGTCGCCGAAAAACTTGAGTGGCCCGATAACGATTGCTAAAGTGGCCGGCTCTTCCGCTCAGTACGGCTTTTTTTCGTGGCTGAGTTTTCTGGGCTTGCTGAGTATCAGTTTGGCGGTATTGAACTTGCTGCCAATTCCGATCCTTGATGGCGGACATATTGTCTATGCCGCGATTGAGGGCATTATCGGTCGCCCGGTAACGGAACAAGTGCAGGCATGGGCTAACCAATTGGGTTTGGCGTTGGTGGTGTGTGTCATGTTTTTTGCTTTATATAACGACGTATTGCGCCTCTGATTTTAGGGTTTAGCGATATATTTTACCCAGTGCTCTTGCACCCTCGTTTTGGTGCCGAGCCCTAGCCGTGGTTGCTGGTTTTTGATGAAACGCTTTTTCCTGTACGCATTGTTTTTTTGTTTGGCGAGTCCGCTGGTGTCTGCGCAAACGCGCATCAATGATATCCGCGTTGAGGGTTTGCAACGTATTGCGGCCGAAACGGTGTTTTCGGCGTTGCCGCTCAATGTTGGTGACCTGATTACTCAGCAAGCCGTTGCCCAGTCGTCCCGCGCGCTGTTTGCTACCGGTAATTTCGATGACATCCAGATCGGCGTAGACAAAGACGTTTTGGTTGTCCGGGTAACAGAGCGACCCGCTATCAGTAAAATTAATATCGAAGGTAACAAAGCTCTGGCAACCGATGCCCTGTTAGACGGTTTGAAAGGGGCTGGTCTGGCCGAGGGGCAGGTGTTCAAGCGGGCAACGCTTGAAAATATGCGAATGGAATTGACCCGTCAGTACGTGTCACAGGGTCGTTACGATGCCGGTATTGAAACCGATGTGGTGGCTGAGCCGCGCAACCGGGTGTCGATCTCGATCAATATCGATGAAGGCAGTACCGCGTCGATCAAGCACATCAATATTGTCGGCAACAGTGTTTACGATGATGAAACCCTGCTCGACGAATTTGAGTTAAAGCCCAGTGGCTTCTTCTCTTTCTTCAGCAGCAGCGACAAGTACGCGCGGGAAAAGTTGAAAGGCGACCTGGAAACGCTCAACTCCTACTATCTTGACCGCGGGTATCTACGCTTTAACACCGACTCAATCCAAGTCTCGATCAGCCCTGACCGTAAGTCGGTGTACATCACCGTCAATGTCACCGAGGGTGATAAGTACACCGTCAGCGGCGCTGAGCTATCGGGTGATCTGGTCATTCCCGAGGATGACCTCAAGCGCTTTATTTTAGTACGGGAAGGTCAGGTGTTCTCGCAGGCCTTGGTTACCAGCACTGAAGAGTTTCTTGTCAAACGCCTAGGTAATGAAGGCTATAACTTCGCAAAGGTGCGTGGTATTCCTGAGGTCGATGAAGACGCCGGCACCGTTGCACTGAAATTCTTTATCGATCCGGGTAAGCGCACCTACGTTCGACGGATCAGCTTCGAGGGCAATGAGCGCACCGCCGACGAAGTACTGCGCCGGGAAATGCGTCAGATGGAAGCAGCCCCCGCATCGGCAGACAAAATTGAATTGTCGCGTATTCGCCTGGAGCGCCTGGGTTACTTTAAGGGGGCGAAAGTCGAAACCCTTGAAGTGCCGGGTAGCGACGACCTGATTGACCTGACTTACTCTGTAGAAGAACAGAGCTCCGGCAGTTTGGGTGCCAGTGTTGGTTTCTCGCAAGACAGCGGTCTGTTGCTGAGCGCGAATATCCAGCAGAACAACTTCCTGGGTACCGGTAAACAAGTGGGCTTTGGTGTATCACGCAGTGACTTCCTGACCAGTGCCAGCTTTAACTATCTCGACCCATACTTTACCGAAGATGGCGTTAGCCGCGGTTTCTCGGTGTTCTACCGTGCTACCGACTTCGAAGAGGTCAACGTTGCCAGTTATACCACCGATACTTATGGCACCAGTGTTAACTTTGGTTACCCCATTTCTGAAACCGAGCGTTTAGGGTTTGAACTGGGCTACAACTTAACCTCCATCGAAGCCGGCGTCCGCGCGGTGAAAGAGATTAAAACCAGCCCCCGTATTTTCGATGCCGTGGATAACTACTTTGTCAGCACACGTGACCCCAGTACTGGTCGTTACACGGTTGCTGAAGTTCTCGAGGACATTGCCAATCTGCCTGCTGGTGCCCTAACAGAAAGCGACGAGCCGGGTTTCCTGGATGAATATGGCGATGAGTTTGGCAACTTCACCGCGGGCATTTCGTGGCGCCAGTCAACGCTGAACCGGGGCCTGTTGGCAACGCGGGGTGCTTCGCAGTCTGTGTCGCTGGAAGCGTCAATTCCAGGCTCAGACCTGGAATACTACCGACTCACTTATAACGGCCAGTTGTACGTGCCGATCAGCAATAGTTTTACGCTGCGCTTTAAGACTGAGCTCGGATATGGTGATGGCTACGGTAACCTGGATAAATTGCCTTTCTATGAGCATTTTTATGCAGGGGGGTTCAGCTCGGTTCGGGGATACCGCAGTAATACACTTGGACCGCGCAGCTCGCCAGCCGATGTCTATCGTATTTCGCAGGCGGCAACAGCCATAGACAGTAACGGGAACGCGACGGCGCTGTCGGCTCAAGCCGCCTACGTGCTCGATCCGGCAACCGGGCAGTTGGTGGTAGATACCGCATCCTCGCTGGGGGATGAAGCCGATCCCTTTGGCGGCAATGTGCTGATGGAAGGCAGTATTGAATTGCTGTTCCCACTGCCATTCGTGAAGGATCAGCGCTCCGTTCGCAGTGGTCTGTTCCTCGATGCGGGTAATGTATTCAGCACTAGCTGTAGCTCTACTCAGATCAACTGTTCGTCTCCCAGTGTCGACGAGCTGCGATACTCTGCTGGCTTTGGTGTTACCTGGATCACCGGTTTCGGTCCGCTGACCTTTAGCTTGGGCCGGGCGCTGAATGACGAAAAAATTGACGAGACCGAAATATTCCAATTCTCTCTCGGTCGGACTTTTTAACCTACATAGAATAATGTTTAGGAGTGTTACATGAAGGTAGTTAAATTTGCCGTTTTAATGGTAGCAATGCTGTGGGGTTCCGTTGCCCTGGCTCAGGGGCGCATCGCGGTTTTTGATTTGGAAGCGGCGGTTCTCAATACTGATGTTGCTAAGCAGCGTTTGAACGCCCTGCGCAATCAGAAAGAGTTCAAAAACAACTTGTCAGAGCTTGAGACGGTGCGCAAGGACTACGAAAAGCTCGTGCAAAAACTGCAAAAAGATATTGAGATCATGAGTGCGGAGCAGCGCCAACTGGCCAAGAATCAGATCGATTCAAAACGCTCTGACGGCGAGCACTTGGCTCGTAAGATCGAAGCTGCACAGCAGCAGGAAGTGCAGACCATCATGAAAGAAGTTGGCCCCAAACTTCAGAAGCTGCTGCCCGAAATTATTAAAGAAGAAAACATCGGTTTACTGCTGCCAGCTAAGGCGGTAATGCACGCCGATGCGGGATATAACATTACTGCTAAAGTTGCCGACAAGCTCAATCAGGCAAAATAATGGCTGAGCAAAAGTCTTTGCGCCTTGCTGATTTAGCGGGCTTACTGAAGTTGCCGTACGAAGGAGACGGCAACTTGGTATTGACCGGCATGGCGGCGCTGGACACTGCGAGTTCCTCGCAGCTGAGTTTTCTCGCCAATGCCAAGTACCGCAGTCAGTTGGCTGAGACGGCAGCGGCGGCGGCGATTATTCACCCCGATATGGTCAGCCATGCAAATGACATGCGGCCAGAAATGGCGGTGATTGTATCGGCGAACCCCTATCTTGCCTACGCGGAAGCCAGCGCATTATTCGACCCCCTCGAAAAGCCCCGCGCAGGTATCCATCCCTCTGCCGTTGTTATGTCGGAAAACGTTCACGCCAGTGCCAGTATTGGTGCCAACTGCGTTATCGAAGAAGGCGCGACCATCGGCGAAAATGTGGTGATTAGCGCCGGGACGATAGTGGGGCGGGGTAGTAGCGTGGGTAAATACAGTTACCTTCACGCCAATGTCACTGTCTACCACGGTGTCAGTATCGGTGAGTCCTGTGTTGTCCACTCCGGTGTGGTCATTGGCGGCGACGGGTTTGGCTTTGCGCCTTCTGAGCAGGGCTGGGTGAAAATCCATCAGCTCGGTGGTGTGCGCATTGGCGACCGAGTGGAAGTTGGTGCGAATTCCTGTATTGATCGGGGAGCACTCAACGACACGGTCATTGGCGACGGCGTCATCATGGATGACTTCACCATGATCGCTCACAACGTCGAAGTCGGCGCGGGCACGGCAATGGCAGCCTGTTGCCAGGTTGCGGGCAGCGCCGTTATTGGTAAGAACTGTACCTTGGCGGGCAATATCGGTGTGGTTGGGCATATCCGTATTGCCGATGGCGTTCACCTTACCGCCCGAAGCCTGGTCACAAAATCGATTAGTGAGGCCGGCTCCTATTCCAGTGGTGGCAGTCCTCTAATGCCGTCTGCGCAGTGGCGAAAGAACACTGCCAGACTGTCCAAGCTTGATGATTTGTATCGCCGTGTTCAGGCGATGGAAAAAGAACTGCGAACGCTGCACGAGGAAAGAGATTGAGCATGGTTATGGATATCAACGAGGTTCAGGAATACCTCCCTCACCGCTACCCCTTTTTATTGGTGGATAAAGTCGTTGAGTTGACGCTTGGTGAGTCGATTGTTGCGATTAAAAACGTCACCGGAAATGAAAACCACTTCAATGGCCATTTCCCAGGCCTGCCGATTATGCCAGGCGTGTTGATCATTGAGGCAATGGCGCAGGCAGCGGGTATTCTGGGGTTTAAGACGCTCGACAAAAAGCCCTCCGATGGCTCGATCTACATGTTTGCTGGCGTCGATAACGCGCGTTTCAAGCGACAGGTTGTCCCCGGTGACCAGCTGATCCTGAAAGCTCAGTACGTTTCCGATCGTAAAGGGCTGTGGAAATTTGAGTGTCAGGCTTATGTTGAGGATACACTGGCCTGCTCGGCAACCATTTTATGTATTGATCGGAAGAAGTGATGCCAGGCCATATTGATGCCAGCGCGGAGATCGATCCGCGCGCGATCATTGACCCCACGGCGGTCATTGGCGCGAATGTAAAAATCGGCCCATGGACGATTGTTGGGCCAGACGTTGAGCTGGGCGAAGGCTGCGACGTGCGCTCGCACGTTGTGCTCAAAGGGCCGAGCCGTATCGGCAAGAACAATACGATTTACCAATTTTCCACGGTGGGCGAGGACACGCCAGACCTGAAGTACAAAGGCGAACCGACAGAGCTGATCATCGGTGACAATAACGTGATCCGCGAAGGCGTTACCATTCACCGCGGCACGGTGCAGGACCTGGGTAAGACTGTGATCGGCAGCAACAACTTGTTGATGGCCTATGCGCACGTGGGGCACGACTCGGTGATTGGCGATCATTGCATTATGGTCAACAACGCTGCGTTGGCAGGGCATGTTGTTGTCGGCGATTGGGCGATTCTCAGCGGTTATTCGCTGGTCCATCAATTCTGCTCGATAGGTGCCCATAGTTTTTCCGGGTTCGGTTGTCATATCAGCAAAGACGTTCCTGCCTATGTTACCGTCAGCGGCAGCCCGGCTGAGGCCAAGACCATTAATGTGGAAGGCCTGAAACGCCGTGGTTTCAGCAGCGACGCGATCAGCGCTATTCGTCGCGCATACAAGATCATCTACCGCCAGGGCCTGACCGTCGACGAGGCGCTGAATGCGCTGCAACCGCTGATCGCGGAGCACCCGGAAGTGGAATTGATGGCAGCCTCCCTGAAACAGTCACAGCGCGGTATTGTTCGATAAGCGCTATCAACCAAGGGCCGGTGCGCCGGCATTGATTGCGATATGACTCCTCTCAAAATCGGTTTGATCGCCGGCGAGGCCTCCGGCGATATTCTCGGCGCCGACTTGATACGCGCCATTCGCCAGCGCTTTCCTCAGGCAGAGTTTGAGGGCATCGGCGGCCCCTTGATGATCGCTCAGGGCTTTCATTCTATTTGCGATATGGATCGCCTGTCGGTCATGGGCTTTACCGAGCCCTTGAAGCGCTTGCCGGAGCTGTTGCGTATTCGCCGCCACCTAAAGCGCCACCTTATTGCATGGCAGCCAGATGTGGTGGTGGGTATTGATTCGCCGGACTTTACGCTGAATGTCGAGCGCAGTATGCGCGAGCGCGGTATTCGCACTGTGCATTATGTCAGCCCCTCTGTGTGGGCCTGGCGTCAGGGGCGAATCAAAACCATTGCGAAAGCGGTGGATCATATGCTGACGCTGTTCCCGTTTGAGCAAAGTTTTTACCAAGAGCACGGTGTGCCAGTGAGCTGCGTGGGTCACCCCTTGGCCGATCAAATTCCGTTTGACGATCAGCGTGAAGCCTCGCGGCAATCCCTGTCGATAGAAGGGGATAACCCAGTGGTAGCGCTGTTGCCGGGCAGTCGCGCTGGCGAAGTGTCTCAATTGATTCCCATCTTTTTGGAAACCGCGCAGTGGCTGCGTCGATCGCTTCCCAATATCGAATTTATCGTGCCTGCTGCCAATGCTGACAGGAAGCGCCAGATATTGGATGCTATTGCCCTGCAAACTGCCGACTTGCCGGTGCGCGTGGTGTTGGGTGAGTCTCGTACGGTAATGGCGGCCGCCGACGCGGTATTGATGGCGTCGGGGACAACCAGTTTGGAAGCGCTGCTGCTGCAGCGCCCCATGGTTGTGTGTTATCGCTTTAGTAAAATGAGTTACGCGCTGCTGTCACGTCTGGTCAAAACGCCGTTTTTCTCGCTGCCCAACCTGCTCGCACAGCGGGCATTGGTGCCGGAGTTGTTGCAAGACGAAGTGTCGGCGGAGGTGATAGGGCCGCTGATTCTTGAGCAGTTAAGCGATGAAAATCACCGGGAGACCCTACTGGCTGAGTTTCGGCGCATTCATCAGGACCTGGCGCGCAATGCCAGTGAGCGTGCGGCCAGCGACATTCTCGCCATCGCCGGTGTGCCTAAACAGGAGCCCGCTAATCGTGCAGACTGATGACCTGTTTGCCGATGCACCGGACTACCCGCGACTCACGGCGGGTGTCGACGAGGTGGGCAGGGGGCCGCTGTGCGGCGATGTGGTTGCCGCCGCGGTGGTACTTGACCCGCTGCAGCCGATTGACGGTCTGAACGACTCTAAAAAATTAAGCGAGAAAAAACGCGAAGCCCTGTTTGATATCATCCGCGAACGCGCCCTCAGTTATTGTGTTGCAAGGGCAAGCGTGGAAGAAATTGATCGCTTGAATATTCTGCACGCCAGTCTGCTGGCGATGAAGCGTGCGGTGGAAGGTTTGCGCTACCAGGGCGCCGAGTTAGAGCCCGAATTGGTGCTGGTCGACGGCAATCGGCTGCCGCAGTGGCGCTACCGCGCCGAGGCCGTGGTCAAAGGTGACAGCCGGGTAGCCGCAATTGCCGCCGCCTCGATCCTTGCCAAGGTTGTTCGCGACCGGGAAATGCAAGCGATGGATGCCCAATATCCGGGCTACGGTCTTGCCGGCCACAAAGGCTACCCAACAAAGGCGCATCTCGAGGCGCTGAAACGCCTTGGCGTCAGTCCAATACATCGGCGTAGTTACGCGCCGGTCAGGGCGCTTTTAGAAGAATCCTAAATAAGGTAGCTGATTGCGCTGGGGTAATTGCCGGCGAATCAGCGCAAAGCCAACAGTGTTACAGGCTCCAGGACGCTACGATGTTAAACGAGAAATTTGTCCACTTGCGCGTTCATTCCGAGTACTCCTTGGTGGATGGCCTGGTGCGGGTCAAGGATCTGTGTAAGCACACCGCGGCAATGGGGATGCCAGCGGTTGCGTTGACCGATATCTGTAATTTCTATGCGCTCATCAAATTTCAAAAAGCCGCGCAAGGCAACGGAATCAAACCCATTTACGGTAGCGACCTGTGGGTGCGCGACGACAGCGATCCCGAGCAAATTAGCACGCTGTGTTTGCTGGTGCAGAATGAAACCGGCTACCGGAACTTAACTGAATTAATTTCCCGGGCCTATCTGGAGGGGCAGTGGCAGGGTAAGCCCTATGTTTATCGCAGCTGGATAGAGCAAGCCAATGACGGCCTGATTGCGCTGTCGGCGGGTCGCGACGGTGATGTGGGCCAGCTATTGGTAAACAATAAACTGGAGTTGGCGCGCCAGCGGCTCGATCGCTGGTTGTCAGTATTTGGTGATCGCTATTACCTCGAGCTGCAGCGCACCGGGCGTGCCAATGAAGACGACTATATCCATGCCGCTGTTCAGCTTGCGGCACAGGCGGGGTGCGCGGTAGTTGCCACCAATGATGTGCGTTTCATTCGCAGTGACGAGTTCGAAGCTCACGAGGCGCGGGTGTGTATTCGCGATAGCCGAGTGCTGGACGACCCGCGCCGTCCCCGCAATTACAGCGATGAGCAGTACCTGCGCAGCGCTGAGGAAATGCTTGAGCTGTTTTCCGACATTCCCGAGGCACTGGAGAACAGTGTTGAGATCGCCAGGCGTTGCAACCTGACCGTTAAGCTCGGCACCTACTACCTTCCGGAGTACCCAATTCCGGAGGGAATGACCCAGGAGCAGTTCTTCCGCGAGCTTTGTCACAAGGGCCTCGATGAACGCTTGGATTTCTTGTTTGATCGCAGTGCTGAGGGTTTTGCGGAAACAGAAAAGGAGTACCGCGACAGGCTGGATTTTGAGCTCGATATCATCCTCCAGATGGGCTTCCCGGGTTACTTCCTGATCGTGATGGACTTCATCCAGTGGGCCAAAGATTATGATATCCCCGTTGGTCCAGGGCGGGGCTCCGGGGCGGGCTCGTTGGTTGCCTACGCGCTAAAAATCACCGACCTCGATCCCATTGAGTACGACCTGCTGTTCGAGCGCTTCCTCAACCCCGAGCGGGTTTCCATGCCCGACTTTGATGTTGACTTCTGCATGGAAGGCCGCGACCGGGTTATCAGTTATGTTGCCGATAATTATGGCCGCGATGCGGTTAGTCAGATCATCACCTTTGGCACCATGGCGGCGAAGGCGGTTGTTCGCGATGTGGCGCGGGTGCAGGGCAAGTCCTACGGCCTGGCTGACAAGCTTTCTAAATTGATTCCCTTTGAAGTGGGAATGACGCTGGCAAAAGCGTTGGAGCAAGAGCCGGCCCTCAAGGAGTTTTTAGACAGCGACGAGCAAGCCCAGGAAATCTGGGATATGGCGGTACAGCTGGAAGGGGTCGTGCGCGGTGTTGGTAAACACGCCGGTGGTGTGGTGATTGCCCCCAGTAAGCTCACCGAGTTTGCGCCACTGTTCTGCGACGAGAGTGGCGGCGGCCTGGTAACGCAATTCGACAAGAACGATGTTGAAGATGCCGGGTTGGTCAAGTTTGACTTCCTGGGGCTGCGTACCCTGACCATCATCGACTGGGCCTTGAAGATCATCAATGCTCAGCGCGACAAGATTGGCGAGCAGCCGCTGGATATCATGGCGATTCCGCTGGAGGATAAAAAGACCTTCGACTTGTTGAAGTCAGCGGAAACCACGGCGGTATTCCAGTTGGAATCCCGAGGCATGAAGGAGCTGATTAAGAAGCTGCTACCAGACTGTTTCGAAGATATCATCGCACTGGTGGCATTGTTCCGTCCGGGGCCGCTGCAGTCGGGTATGGTTGATGACTTTATCAACCGTAAGCACGGCCGCGCCGAGTTGGCTTTCCCCCACCCGCAGTACCAGCACGAGTGTCTGCAGCCAATCTTGCAGCCCACCTACGGCATCATCCTGTATCAAGAACAGGTTATGCAGATCGCACAGGAGATGGGTGGCTATACCCTGGGTGGCGCTGACTTGCTGCGGCGGGCAATGGGTAAGAAAAAGCCCGAAGAGATGGAAAAACAGCGCGGCTTGTTCCTTGCCGGTGCTGTCGAGAAGGGTTTTGATAAAGACTTGGCGTCGAATATTTTCGACCTCATGGAGAAGTTCGCTGGCTACGGCTTTAACAAGTCGCACTCCGCTGCCTATGCCTTGGTTTCCTATCAAACCGCGTGGCTGAAAACGCATTACCCAGCGCCCTTCATGGCGGCGGTGATGAGTTCGGAACTGGATAACACCGACAAAATCGTTATCTTCATCGAAGAATGCCGCGAGATGAAGTTGGACTATAAGCTGCCCTCGGTCAATGAGGGTGAGTATATGTTCACCGTCAATGATCGCGGCCAGATTGTCTACGGCCTCGGCGCGATCAAGGGCCTGGGCGAAGGCCCGGTGGAGAGCATTATTGCCGCGCGCAACAGCGGTGGTCCCTTTAAAAACCTGTTCGATTTCTGCGAGCGCACTGATCCCCGAAAAGTCAACAAACGGGCGATTGAGGCGCTTATTCGCAGCGGCGCCTTCGACGACCTGGGCGAGGACCGGGCCGTACTGATGGCTGCTATGCCGGAGGCTGTGCAGGTTGCTGAGCAAGCGGCGCGCAACGTCGAGAGCGGTATGGTCGACCTGTTCGGCGACACCCTGTCGGTTGAGAATCGCGATGTCTACGCCGCGTTTCGCGATGCCAGGCGCTGGACGACCAAAGAGCGATTACAGGGCGAGAAAGATACCCTGGGGCTGTATGTTACCGGGCACCCGATTGACGATTACGAGGCAGAGCTCAGGCGCTTCGTGCCGCGCCGCATCGTCGACCTGAATCCGGAAAAGCACCCGCAGACGGTTGCCGGGTTGGCGGTCAATATGCGCACCATGAAAAACAAGCGCGGCGATACCATGGCGTTTTTGCTGCTCGATGACCGCAGTGCTCGCATTGAGGTTGCCTTGTTCTCGGATGTCTACGAGGAGTGCCGCGAAAAGCTGGTCAAAGATGCGGTGCTGGTTGTCGAGGGCGTGTGCAGTTTTGACGAATACAGCGGCGGCAAGAAAATGCGCGTGAAGTCACTGCGCAGCCTGGCGGAGGCGCGAGAGCACCACGCGAAGGAATTGGAAATTGCCCTGACTGCCGAGCACAGCAGCAGTGAACAATTGCAGCGGGTAAAATCAGCCTTGAGTGCGGTGCGCGGTGGCAGTTGTCCAGTGGTGATCCGCTATAGCCGGCCTGAAGGGGAAGGGCTGTTGCGGTTGGGGTCGGAATGGCGAATTCTGCCTCAGGAGGATATGTTAATCCGCTTGCGCGAAGACTGTGGAGCAAATAACGTGGTGATCAAATACGATTAACGTATAATCACCGCCATGAATGGTCCCATATTGAAAAATGATAAAATATGGGCGGACGTCAACAGAGCGAATAAAACAGAGCGATGAACCCGAATTATCTCGATTTTGAACAACCGATTGCCGAACTGGAAGCCAAAATTGAAGAGCTTCAGTTGGTGGGTAACGACAACGATATCAATATTGGCGAAGAGATCGCCAAGCTGAAGGATAAGAGCAGCAAGCTGACAGAAAAGATTTTTTCTTCACTGCGTCCTTGGGATGTCGTAAAGATCGCGCGTCACCCTATGCGCCCTTACACCCTCGACTACATCCGGCGCATCTTTACCGATTTCGACGAGCTGCACGGGGATCGCCATTTTGGTGATGATTCCGCCATTGTCGGGGGGATTGGCAAAATCGATGGCAAGCCTGTGATGGTGATCGGTCAAGAAAAGGGTCGCGGCGTTACCGAAAAGGTTAAGCGTAACTTTGGTATGCCAAAGCCAGAGGGGTATCGCAAGGCGCTTCGACTGATGGAGATGGCGGAGCGCTTTAAGCTGCCCATCGTTACGCTCATTGACACCCCAGGGGCGTATCCCGGTATCGACAGTGAGGAGCGCGGTATCTCCGAGGCCATTGCCCAGAATCTTGCGGTAATGTCGCGGTTGAAAACGCCCATCATTTGTATCGTGATTGGCGAGGGCAGCTCGGGTGGTGCACTGGGTATCGGCGTCGGTGATCATATTGCGATGCTGCAATACTCTACCTATTTCGTGATCTCCCCTGAGGGCTGCGCCAATATTATTTGGAAGAGCACCGAGTTTGCGCCTGATGCCGCCGAGGCAATGGGTTTGACGTCTACGGTGTTGGAAGAGCTCGGCATCGTTGATGCTACCATTCCTGAGCCCCAGGGTGGCGCGCATCGCGATATTGATGCCAGCGCCGAGCGGGTAAAAGAGCACATCCTAAAGCAGTTGGAGTCTCTGCAGGCACTGCCAGAGCCCGAGTTGCTGGATATTCGCTACCAGCGTTTGATGTCATACGGCACTGTGTAGTGAGGGAGGCCGTCGTTTCATGACGGATCATCTCGACCTCGTCAGCGAGGTTCAGGCCGCTCTTGCTTTGCTCGAGCGGCCTGAGCGCTATTGGCTGGCTTACAGCGGTGGCCTAGATTCCCGGGTGCTGCTGGACATTCTGCTGCGACTGCGCGAGCAGTGTCGCGACTTCCCCCTCGTTCACGTTGTCCATGTTAACCACGGTTTGCAAGATGCCGCTGATCAATGGGAGCAGCATTGCCGTGCTCTCTGTGATGCCCGCGATATTCCTTTGCTCGTCCACCGGGTGGTGGTCAGCGAAGACGGTGAGGGCCCGGAAGCCGCAGCCAGACGGGCTCGGTACCGCGCTTTTGAGTCGACATTGCAGCGCGGCGACGTGTTGTTGCTCGCCCATCATCTCGATGACCAGGCTGAAACCGTGTTGCAGCGCATGTTAAGGGGAGCGGGATTGCAGGGCGTGGCGGGAATACCGCCGCTGCGGTCGCTGGGTGCGGGGCGCTTGTTTCGCCCATTATTGGCCTTTCCGCGAGAGCGTTTGTCAGTATTCGCGCAGCGGGAGGGGCTGGATTGGGATGAAGATCCCAGCAATGCCCAGGCGAGTTATGACCGCAACTACCTGCGTCATCACGTCATGCCTTTGCTGGCGGCGCGCTGGCCAGCGTACCGGCGGAGCTTTGCTCGCGTGGCGGAACACAGCGCGGACAGTGCAGCCCTGCTCGATGAGTATCTGGAAGCGGATCTTGGGGCGCTGATGGACGGTGCCACACTGGATCTGTCGCGACTCTTACACATTCCCGCCCACAAGCAGCTGCCACTGCTCAATCATTTCTTACGCAGTCGCTGTCAGTTGCTCCTGGAGCAGGCGCAGCTTCATATATTTGCCGAGCAGTTTCTTAAATCCCGGGCGGATGCTCAGCCGCAAGTCGTGCATGGCCCGTGGCGGTTTTATCGTCACCGGCAGCGCTTGTATGTTGAGCCCAGAGATATCGCCGAACAGCCCTATGCTCAGGCTGTGCAGTGGTCGCTGACGGAGCCCCTTCGCCTGCCGTGCGGGGTGTTGTCTGCGCGTCCTGGTGGGGAATTTTTGCCAAGTGGTAAGGTGACTGTTGAGTTTCGCCGCGGTGGTGAGCGTTGTCAGCTTGCCGGTGAGGGGCACCACCGCTCGCTCAAAAAACTGCTCCAGCAGTGGGATTTACCGCCCCTGCAGCGCGCCCGTTTGCCTCTTATCTATTGCGATGGGGTATTAGCGGCAATTGCTGGTCTGGCGGTGTGCGAGGGCTTTTCCGCGCCGAAGGGCGACGGTTGGCAAGTATGTTGGCAGGATGTCGCCGGGCACTGACTCCCTGCGTTGGCCTCTGGTAGAATGCGCGGCTTGTAATCAAGGCGCCAACCATGACAGATACTCATTCTCTCGATAACGTCCGCATTGTGCTGGTCAATACTTCTCACCCGGGTAATATCGGTGCGGTTGCTCGCGCCATGAAAAATATGTGCTTGTCGCAGCTGTATCTGGTTGCGCCGCGCAAATTTCCCCACGATGAGGCAACGTGGCGTGCGGCGAGTGCCGGCGATATTCTCGACAATGCTGTGGTTTGTGAAACCCTCGATGAGGCGATTGCTGATTGCCATTTGGTCGTTGGTACAAGTGCCAGGGAGCGAACGGTGCCCTGGCCCTTGCTTAATCCGCGCCATTGCATGGAAGAGGTGTATCGCGAGGCCGGTGCTGGCCATCGCGTTGCGCTAATGTTTGGTCGCGAGGACAGGGGGCTGACAAATGAAGAGCTCCAGCGCTGCAACTTGCATGTACACATCCCCTCTAACCCCGAATACAGCTCACTTAACCTGGGTATGGCCGTGCAGGTTATGGCTTACGAGTTGCGCATGTTGCAGGTGGCGGGCGAGTTGGATGCCAATGCGATGGCGGAGTGGGACCAGCCGGTAGCCGAGGCTGAGGCGCTGGAGCGTTATCTGGTGCACCTTGAGGAAACACTCTACGACATCAACTTCCTGCGCGCTGAGGCACCCAAGAAGCTGATGCTTCGCCTCCGGCGCTTGTATCAGCGCACCCGTCTCGATGAGATGGAGGTCAATATTCTGCGCGGCATACTCACGTCCACCCAATATTGGGTGCGCAAAGCCAAAGAGCGTGGAGAGGATGGCGGGCAGGAAGGCTAGAAGGTGGAGTACGCGGCCCCCAGGGGCTATAATGCGCCGCCGTTCCGTCGCGTTCCTGCGACATACCCGACTAAATTAATCGGGTAAATAGTTGATAGAAATACTAGGTTATTGCATAATCTCCCTACGGAGATTAGGTACGTTTATGCGATTAACGACGAAAGGACGATACGCAGTTACTGCGATGCTCGACTTGGCGCTGTATGGCGACCGAGGCCCTATCAGTCTGGCTGATATTTCCAGTCGTCAGGATATTTCTTTGTCGTACCTTGAGCAGCTGTTTGCAAAGCTGCGGCGCCGGGAGTTGGTGCGGAGTATACGCGGTCCTGGCGGTGGTTATCGCTTAAGTCGGCCGGGTGAAGAGATTTTTGTGGCCGAAATTATCGACGCCGTGGACGAGCGGGTCGATGCCACGGGTTGCTCTGGGCAGAGCGATTGTCAGGACGGCCACACCTGTTTAACGCATCACCTGTGGTCTGATTTAAGCGAGCAGATTCATCATTTTCTCAGTGATATCAGTCTAGCGAGCTTGGTACAGCGTAGAGATGTACAGGCGGTATCGGCGCGGCAACGGCTGCGCGGCGAATCCGAGCAAACTATCGTGCTTACCGCCATCGATTAAGCATTCAAACGCGCTGTGGCGCGAGGGGCGATACGGCGCCCCGATACGAGGAGAGAAATATGCAGTTGCCAATTTATCTGGATTATTCCGCAACCACGCCGGTAGACCCGCGTGTTGCTGAAAAGATGATGGCGTGCCTGACCACTGAAGGCGTGTTCGGCAATCCCGCGTCGCGATCTCACCTGTTTGGTTGGAAGGCGGAAGAAGCGGTAGAAAATGCGCGTCGCCAAGTGGCTGATCTACTCAACGCTGATCCGCGAGAAATTGTTTGGACGTCGGGTGCGACTGAGTCCAATAACCTGGCGGTTAAAGGTGCGGCACACTTCTACAGCAAGAAGGGCAAGCACATTATTACCTCGAAGATTGAGCACAAGGCGGTTCTTGACCCCTGTCGCCAGTTGGAGCGCGAAGGTTTTGATGTGACCTATTTGGACCCGAATGCCGATGGCATTATTACGCCAGAGGCAGTGGAGCAGGCGCTGCGCGACGACACTGTGCTTGTCAGCATCATGCACGCCAATAACGAAATCGGCACAATTAATGACATCGCGGCGATCGGCGAATTATGCCGCGAGCGCAAAATTGTCTTTCACGTCGATGCCGCGCAAACCGCGGGTAAACTGCCTATCGATTTGGCGGAAATGAAGGTCGATTTGCTGTCCATTTCGGCTCACAAACTATATGGCCCCAAGGGCATTGGTGTGCTCTACGTGCGCCGCAAGCCGCGTGTGCGCCTGGAAGCGCAGATGCACGGTGGTGGCCATGAGCGCGGTATGCGGTCTGGTACCCTGCCGACTCACCAAATAGTGGGTATGGGTGAAGCGTGCGAAATTTGCCGCCAGGAAATGGAAAAAGATGCCGCGCACTCGCTGGCACTGCGCGAGCGCTTTTGGAATGGCCTCAAAGATATTGAGCAGGTTCATGTGAACGGCTCTATGGAGCAGCGCTTGCCGGGCAACCTCAACATTAGCCTGGCTTTTGTTGAAGGGGAGTCACTGATTATGTCGCTGAAAGACTTGGCGGTGTCTTCAGGCTCGGCGTGTACCTCGGCCAGCTTGGAGCCCTCATATGTGCTCCGTGCGTTGGGTTTGAATGATGAGCTGGCGCACAGCTCACTGCGGTTCTCGTTTGGCCGTTTCACCACCGACGAGGAAGTGGACTATGCCGTTGAGCAGGTGCGCAAAGCGGTAGACAAATTGCGAGAGCTGTCTCCTCTTTGGGATATGTACAAAGACGGCGTTGATTTAGACAGCATTGAATGGGCTGCCCACTAAGGTAGCTCCGGAGGAGGACGACAAATGGCTTACAGTGAAAAAGTACTCGACCATTACGAGAACCCGCGTAACGTCGGTAAGTTTGATGATGCCAGTGATGAAATTGGCACCGGCATGGTGGGTGCGCCTGCCTGTGGCGATGTTATGCGTCTGCAGATCAAGGTCAACGACGAAGGCGTTATCGAAGACGCCAAGTTTAAGACCTACGGTTGTGGTTCGGCCATTGCCTCTAGTTCACTGCTTACCGAGTGGGTGAAGGGCAAAACGCTCGATGAAGCCGAGCACATTAAAAACACTGAGATCGCACAAGAGTTGGCGCTGCCGCCGGTGAAGATACACTGCTCTGTGTTGGCGGAAGATGCAATCAAAGCTGCCATTTCGGACTACCGAAAGAAGAAGGGTGCTTAAGTCGCATGGTGGCTGAAGCAATGAAAATATCGCTGACAGAGTCTGCCGCTGAGCATATAAAGCGCCAGCTAGCTGGCAGAGGGCGCGGCCTGGGAATTCGCTTAGGTGTGCGCACGTCAGGCTGTTCCGGTATGGCTTACGTGCTTGAGTTCGTCGATGAAGTGCAGGCGGAAGACAAAGTATTCGAGGCCTTTGGGGCGTCGGTGTTTATTGACCCCAAGAGCTTAGTCTACCTCGACGGTACGGAGTTAGACTTCGTTAAAGAAGGGCTCAATGAGGGCCTGAAGTTTAATAATCCGAATGTGTCTGCAGAGTGCGGTTGCGGGGAAAGTTTTACCGTTTAACAGGCTTGTCGGCATCTGCTGGCGCGTTTCGGTTTATGCCGATCGCGCCTTTTGCGTATTTGGGGCGGCGTTTTTTCGCCATGAGGTGAATCGTGAGTGAGGGCTCTCAACTGGATTTCTTTACTTTGCTTGGGTTGGAAAAGTCGTACGACATTGACCAGACCGCGTTGACGGCAAGCTATCGGCAGTTGCAGCGCAGTGTTCACCCAGACCGTTTTGCCGGTGGTGACGAGCGCCAGCGCTTGTTGGCTGTGCAGAAGTCGGCGCAAATCAACGAAGCTTACGAAACACTTCGCTCGGCAACCCGGCGGGCGGCCTATATGCTCAAACTCGCGGGGCATGCCGTCGACACCAGTGCCACCACCTTCCAGGATCCTGAGTTTCTAATGCAGCAAATGCAGCTTCGAGAGGAGTTGTCGGACTTGCATGACGCGGAAGACCCTGAGCAGGCGCTCGATCGTTTTTATGCCGATGTGGATAATGCCTTGAGGTCTCAACGGCAAGAATTTCAAGGCTTCTATGAGCTTGGTGACTACGACGCAGCAAAGTCGAGTTATGCCAAGCTGCAATTCTTAGAAAAGCTGCGCTACGAAGCGGAACAAAAAGAAGGCGAGTTGCTGGATTTTTAGTTCCTTTCACCGCAGCAAATGGAAAGACAATATGGCGTTAATGCAAATCTCTGAGCCGGGGCAGAGCCCCGAGCCCCACCAACGCAAACTTGCAGTGGGTATCGATTTGGGGACGACGAATTCCCTTGTTGCCACCTTCCGAAACGGCAGCCTGCAAGTGTTGGCTGACGAGCAAGGGCGTGCACTGCTGCCCTCCGTGGTTCACTACGCGGACAGCGGCAGTGTGATTGTGGGGGACGAGGCGCAGTCGTTTGCGGCAGAAGATCCCAGCAATACCTTGGCGTCAGTGAAGCGTTTAATGGGGCGTAGTTATGCCGACGTCAGTGCCACCGAACAGTTGTCAACGTATGAGTTGATCGATACTGAGGGAATGGTGAGCTTGAATACGCGCGCGGGAGTGCGCTCGCCTGTGCAAGTGTCTGCAGAAATCCTTCGCGCGCTGGCTGAGCGTGCTCAGCAGAGTTTAGGTGGTGAGCTTCAGGGCGCTGTAATCACGGTGCCTGCGTATTTTGATGACGGTCAGCGCCAAGCAACTAAAGATGCGGCTAGGTTGGCCGGGCTGAATGTGCTGCGCCTGCTTAACGAACCCACTGCGGCCGCTGTTGCCTACGGCCTGGATGAGAAAGAAGAGGGCGCAATTGCCGTCTTCGATCTGGGTGGTGGCACCTTCGATATTTCTGTGTTGCAGATGAGTAAAGGCGTCTTTGAAGTGCTTTCCACGGGGGGCGATTCTGCCTTGGGCGGTGACGACTTTGACCAAGTTATTGCTGCCTGGGCAATGGAGCAGGCTGGCGAGTCGAACCTCGATGCGCGCCAGCGCCGCCAATTACTCGATGCCTGCCGCGCCGCCAAAGAATGCTTGACCAGCGCAGAGACGACAGAGCTGCGTGTTGCTGAACAGACGCTGTCATTAGCGCGAGAGCAATTCAATACGCTTGTGGACCCCTTAATTGACCGCGCGATTCGCGCCTGCAAGCGAGCCTTGCGTGATGCCAAGCTAAGCAGTGACGATATTCTTAACGTAGTGATGGTTGGCGGCTCGACGCGGGTACCGCGTGTGCGCGAACGTGTCGCCCAGTGGTTTGGCCGTGAGCCGTTGGTCGACCTTGACCCGGACAAAGTGGTGGCTCTGGGAGCGGCCTCGCAGGCGGACCAGCTGGTGGGTAATCGCAGCGGCGATGAAACCCTGCTTCTCGATGTCATTCCCCTGTCTTTGGGTATTGAAACCATGGGCGGCTTGACCGAAAAGGTGATTCATCGCAACACCACTATCCCGGTGGCGATGGCCCAGGAATTTACCACCTTCAAGGATGGTCAAACGGCCATGGCCATTCACGTGGTGCAGGGCGAGAGAGAGTTGGTCGACGACTGCCGATCACTGGCGCGCTTCGAGCTTGGCGGTATTCCGCCGATGGTAGCCGGGGCTGCACGGATACTGGTGACTTTCCAGGTCGATGCCGATGGTTTGTTGCAAGTATCGGCCCGAGAAGAAACCACCGGCGTGGAGAGTCAGATTCAAGTTAAGCCCTCTTACGGGCTAAGCGACACCGATATCGCCGATATGCTGACGGCGTCGTTCGATGCCGCTGGCGAAGACAAAGAAGCGCGCGCGCTTCGCGAGCAGCAGGTTGAAGCAGAGGCGCTGTTGCAGTCGCTATCTGCGGCATTGCTCGCCGACGGCGAGGCTTTGCTCAGTGAAGAAGAGCAGCGTGAGCTGCTGGCCAAAATGGAGCAGCTCCACAATGAAAAAGCCAGTGGCACTGCGGCGAGTATCGCCCGCCAAATAGAAATTGTAGGCGCTGCGAGTGAAACCTTCGCCGAGCGCCGCATGGACGCGAGTATCAAAAAAGCCCTCGCCGGACGGCGAGTAGACGAACTGTAAGGAGCGCATCATGCCGCGCATAGTTGTATTGCCAAACGAGACGCTTTGTCCAGAAGGTGAGGTGCTGGAAGTTGCCAGCGGCGAGACCATCTGTGACGCCATGCTAGCCAATGGTATCGATATTGAACACGCCTGCGAGAAGTCCTGTGCCTGCACGACCTGCCACGTTGTCGTTCGCGAAGGGTTTGAGTCACTCGATGAAGCTGACGAGCTTGAAGAAGATATGCTGGATAAGGCCTGGGGGCTGGAGCCGGAATCTAGGCTCAGTTGCCAGGCAGTAGTCACGGATAAAGACCTCGTGGTTGAAATACCGCGTTACACCATCAATATGGTGTCTGAACGCCACTAGATTTTATGTGTCGCAAGGGGAGTAAACCATGGGCATAAAATGGACGGATGTACTGGATATCGGCATTGAACTCGCCGAAAAGCACCCTGATATCGACCCAACATACATTAACTTTGTGGATCTGCACCGCCTGGTTGTGGAGCTGGATGAGTTCGATGATGACCCCAAGCGCAGTGGCGAGAAAGTGCTGGAGGCGATTCAAGCGGCGTGGCTGGACGAGCGCGACTAGCCCTCGGTAATTGTGCCTGAGCCCAGCGCAGCGAGTGCGTACCTATTTGGGGCGAATACGCGTATAATTCCGTCGATTTTTCGGGGGCTTGCCCCAATTTTTGAACTTTAAGCTGGAGATATTCAAATGGGCGTTGAACGCACCCTTTCCATTGTAAAACCCGATGCAGTTGCCAAAAACGTTGTCGGTGAGATTTACAGCCGCTTCGAAAAAGCGGGCCTGCAAATCATCGCGGCAAAAATGCTGCGCTTGAGCCGCGAGCAAGCCGAAGGCTTCTACGCTGAGCACAAAGGGCGTCCATTCTTTCCCGCTCTGGTTGACTTCATGACCTCTGGTCCTGTCACTGTGCAGGTGCTTGAAGGTGAAGGCGCAATTTTGAAAAACCGCGAGCTGATGGGTGCGACTAACCCGAAGGAAGCGGAAGCGGGCACCATTCGCGCGGATTTCGCCGAGTCTATCGATGCCAATGCAGTACACGGTTCTGACTCTGAGCAGTCTGCTGCGCGTGAAATTGCTTACTTCTTCGCCACTAGCGAGCTCTGCGAGCGCGCATAAGAGGGGTGGGGCATGGAAGTGCAAGAGGCAGTCACTCAACACACTGAGCGGGTAAACCTGCTTGGAATGACGCGCTCAAAAATGGAGGCTTGGTTGGCCTCCATTGGCGAGAAGCCCTTCCGTGCCCAGCAAATCCTGAAGTGGATTCACCACTCCGGTGTTGACGATTTCGAGCAAATGAGCAACCTCGGTAAGGCGCTGCGTGCCAAACTGGGTGAGCTTGCCGAGATTCGTCCGCCAAAAGTGGTGCGCCAGCTCGACTCCAAAGACGGCACGCGAAAGTGGGCGATTGAAGTCGGCGGCAATAATTTAGTTGAAACGGTGTTTATTCCCGACGGCCAACGCGGCACGTTGTGCGTGTCATCTCAGGTCGGCTGCAGTCTCGATTGCAGTTTTTGTTCAACGGGTAAACAGGGTTTCCAGCGGGATCTCACCGCCTCAGAGATCCTCGGTCAGGTGTGGCTAGCAATCAAATCCTACGATGCCTTTGGCCCCGGTAAGAATCGCGTCGTCACCAATGTAGTGATGATGGGCATGGGTGAGCCCCTGCTGAATTTTGAGAATGTGGTGGATGCCACCAACCTGATGATGGACGACTTCGGTTACGGTTTGTCCAAGCGCCGGGTTACCCTCAGCACATCGGGTGTGGTGCCGATGCTGGATAAGCTGGGCGACGTATCAGAGGTGTCACTGGCGGTCTCACTTCACGCCCCTAATGACGCGCTCCGCAATGAGTTGGTGCCCATCAACCGCCGCTATCCTATTGCGGAATTGTTGGCGGCATGTCGTCGTTACCTCGATAAGCAGCCCGACAAACATCGTGTGGTCACCGTAGAGTACACCCTTATTGCAGGGGTTAATGACAGCATGGATCAGGCAAGAGAGCTTGCTCAGGTCTTGCGTGATTTACCCTGTAAGGTCAATCTTATCCCCTTTAACCCTTTTTCTCTGTCAGACTATCAGCGGCCGTCGAAGTCGGCGGTATCACGATTTTGGCAGGTGATGACCGACGCCGGTTACGTGACGACGGTGAGAACGACGCGTGGCGACGATATTGACGCCGCCTGCGGCCAGCTAGCCGGCCAGGTGCAAGACCGCACTCGTCGCGCAGAGCGTCATCGTCGAAAAGCGGAAGAAACACAAATCATTCGGGTGATGTAAAGGGGGCACAGGTGCCAGCAGGACCGAAAAAGTACCCATTAATCGTGAGCTGTGCGTTGGCAGCGTTACTGTCTGCGTGTGTAACGACTCACAAGGGCGGCTTCGCCGAGAAAGCCGACGAGCAAAAAGCATACGAGACCTCACTCCAGCTCGCGAAAAGTTATATCGCCCAAGGTAATTGGGAGCAGGCAAAGCGCCACCTTCAATACGTTGAAGAGAGCAACCCCCATAACGCCGAAACCATGGAAGCCCTCGCTCTGGTATACCAGAATACCGGAGAGTTGGAGATGGCTGAGAAGTATTACCGGCGCGCAGTGGCCGAAGCGCCTAAGTCGATGCGCATTCGAAATAATTTTGCGGCGTTTTTGTACCAGCAAGAGCAGTATCGCGAGGCCGCTGAGAACCTCGAAATTGTTACCGCTGAACTACTTTACGAACGCCGTTTGGAAGCCTTTATCAACCTTGGGCGCTGCTACCTGAAGCTGGATGAATTGCCCAAGGCTGAAGCGGCCTTCAAGCGCGCACTCCTGATGCAAAGCAGCAATGCGCAAGTTCTGCTGTCGATGGCTGAAGTGACCTATCGTCAGAAAAAATATCCGGAATCCCAGCGCTTTTACGATGCGTTTCGCGAGCAGGGCGTTCGCCCCTCAGCGGCATCGCTGTGGCTGGGAATTCGCCTGGCTCAGATCTTTGACGACCGCGATGCCTATGCGAGCAATGTACTGGCGTTAAAAAATCTTTACCCTAAATCAGAAGAATATCTGCTGTATAAAGCCTCGCTAAACTCGGTGGGGCAGTAAGGGCTATGGGCCGAGGTTCAAACGACAACTATACCGCGCCGCCCGGGTCCGTGTTGCTCGATGCACGGCTGAGCGCCGGCAAAAGCGTTGAAGAGGTGGCTGAGGCGCTGAACCTGTTGAAGACCCACGTTGAGGCGCTGGAGAGTAACGACTACTCCCGTTTTAACTCGCCAATGTTTGCCCGGGGATATATACGCAGCTACGCGCGTTATTTTGGGCTGGACGAAGCACCGCTGCTCAATGACTGCGAACGTATTTGTCGCCGCGATGAAGAGCAGGCCGCCAAAAAACGCCCCCAGGGACAAACGCGCGCGCCGGGTCAGGCGAAGTTACTGTTTGCCCTGCTGGGAACGCTGCTGATTTGGGGGTTGAGTGTGCTGCTCTTCAACGGCCAAAAACAGCCGGAAATACAGCTCAGCTTGATTGAGGAGCGCTATGCGCCGCTGGTAGAGTTGCGCGCGAGGCCGTCGCTGGGTGAGTCGCTGCTACAACTTCCGGACAGCGGCACGGCCCCGCGAGTCCCACCCGAACTATTGCATGATGTCAGCATGACGCTGCTCGCCGACGAAACGGTCTGGGTGGAAGTGCGCGATGCCAACAACGCTATGCAGTTCAGCGGCAATATTGACGCTGGGCAAAAGCAGGAACTCGACCTCCAAGGGCCAGTGCAAATCGCCATAGCGTATTGGCCGGCACTGGAAATTACCTACAACCAGCAGGCTGTTGACCTCAATGGCTTGGCAGAAAGCAACGCCGTGCGTGTGCAGATTGGTGAATTATGAAGATGGAATCACCCATTAAACGCCGCAAGTCTCGCCAGATATTTATCGGCGATGTCGCTGTGGGCGGCGACGCACCGATTTCGGTGCAGAGTATGACGAATACCGACACCTGTGATGTCGACGCGACGGTGGCCCAAATTCGACGTCTGGAAGATGCCTGTGCAGATATCGTGCGGGTTTCGGTGCCGAGCATGGACGCCGCAGAAGCCTTTAAGAAAATCCGCGAGCAAGTCAATGTGCCGCTGGTGGCCGATATTCACTTCGATCACAAAATTGCCTTGAAGGTCGCGGAATACGGCGTGGATTGTCTGCGCATCAACCCGGGCAATATCGGCAGGGAAGATCGCGTGCGCGCTGTTATCGACGCCGCAAAAGCACGCAATATACCCATTCGTATTGGCGTGAATGCCGGGTCATTGGAAAAAGAGCTGCAGCGCAAGTATGGCGAGCCCACTCCCGAGGCATTGGTGGAGTCGGCGATGCGCCACATCGACATTCTCGATCGTCTCGACTTTCAAGACTACAAGCTGAGTGTGAAGGCCTCCGATGTCTTTATGGCGGTGGCGGCCTATCGGCAAATAGCCAGTCAAATTGAGCAGCCTCTGCACCTGGGTATTACCGAGGCCGGTGGCTTGCGCGGCGGTACCGTCAAGTCTGCCGTGGGCTTGGGTATGCTATTAATGGATGGCATCGGCGATACAATTCGAGTGTCTTTGGCTGCCGATCCGGTAGAGGAAGTAAAAGTTGGTTACGAAATCCTCAAGAGCCTGAAGCTGCGCACCAAGGGCATCAATTTCATCGCGTGTCCGAGTTGTTCCCGCCAAAACTTTGATGTTATTGGCACCATGAACGAACTTGAATCGCGCTTGGAAGATGTCACCACACCTCTCGATGTCGCCGTGATCGGCTGTATTGTTAACGGCCCTGGTGAAGCGAAAGAAGCGGAAATTGGCCTGACTGGCGGTACGCCCAATAACCTGGTGTACGTTAACGGCCAGAAAGATCACAAAGTGCAAAACCCCGAGTTGGTGGATCACCTTGAAAAACTGATCCGCGAAAAAGTGGCTCTCAAAGAACAACAAGACAAGGACCTGATCGCCCGCAGCTAAGCATCGGGTGCAGTGGTAATAGGTAAACACTTGGCTAGAATTCAATCGATCCGCGGGATGAATGACATCCTCCCCGAGGACTCGCCGTTATGGCAGTACCTGGAGTCCACAGTAGCGGCGCTGTTGGCGCGCTACGGCTACCGGGAAATTCGCTTCCCCATTTTGGAGCAAACCGAGCTGTTTAAGCGCTCTATTGGCGAGGTTACTGATATCGTCGAGAAGGAGATGTATACCTTCGAAGACCGCAACGGCGATAGTCTGACTTTGCGCCCGGAAGGCACCGCAAGCTGTGTGCGCGCCTGCGACCAAAATGGTTTGCTGCACAATCAAGTTCAGCGGCTGTGGTATGCCGGGCCGATGTTTCGTCACGAGCGCCCGCAGAAGGGGCGCTTGCGTCAATTTCATCAAATTGGTGTCGAAACCTTTGGCTTAAATGGCCCGGACATTGACGCCGAACTGATTTTGCTCAGCGCGCGTCTATGGCAGCAGTTGGGAATCAGCGATGCCCTGACGCTGGAGTTAAACAGCATTGGCAACAGCGAGTCCCGCGGCCGCTATCGCCAGGCCTTGGTGGATTATCTCAGCCAGTATAAAGACCAGTTAGACGCTGACAGCCAGCGTCGTTTGGACACCAACCCGATGCGGATTCTCGACAGTAAAGTGCCCGAAACTCAGGCTTTGCTGAGTGATGCGCCGTTATTGTCTGACTATTTAGACGATGCCTCCAAGGCACACTTCGACGGTCTGTGCGCGCGCTTGGACGCGGCTGGCCTGAGTTACACCCTGAACCCGAAACTGGTAAGGGGGCTGGATTACTATGGCCTCACAGTGTTTGAATGGACGACGACGGCGCTGGGGGCTCAGGGAACGGTCTGCGCTGGCGGGCGCTACGATGGCCTGGTGCAACAATTGGGCGGCAAAGCGACCCCGGCGGTGGGCTTTGCAATGGGCTTGGAGCGGCTGTGTCTGCTGCTGGAAACCCTAGAGGCGCTGCCGGAATCAAAACCCCTTGCTGATGTCTATATCATCGCCAATGGCGAAGCCTGCGAAATTCGCGCTCTGAGCCTGGCGGAGTCTCTGCGAGACGCGCTGCCTGCGGTGAAGGTCGTGCTTAACTGTGGCGGTGGCAGCTTTAAAAGCCAGTTTAAGAAAGCGGATAAAAGTGGCGCCGCCGTGGCCGTTGTTCTCGGTGAAGACGAGCTGGCCAACGAGCAGGTAACGGTCAAGGTCTTGCGTGGTGAACCGAACCAGCAACAATTGGCTATCAGCGATCTGGCTGAACATATTAAAACAACGCTGTTGTAAGACAGCTGAAGGCTTGAGGAAGAACGTGGAAACCTACCGTACAGAAGAAGAACAAGTAGAAGCTATCAAGCATTGGTGGCGCGAAAACGGCAAGTCTACCGTGCTGGGCGTGGCCATTGCGCTGAGCTTGGTATTCGGCTGGCGTGGCTGGAATAACTATCAGGCTGACCGCGCTGCTGAGGCCTCGGTGCTCTATGAGAATCTGCTGCAGGCCGACGCCGCCGTGCAAAGTAACGGCAGCAAGCGCGAAACCGCTGAGCACTTGGCGAATACGCTAAAAGACGGGTTTTCAGGCCATAGCTATGCCCAATACGCGGCGCTTATCCAGGCGAAATATGCTGTCAATGACGGCGATTACGACGCTGCAGAAGCTGAGCTGAATTGGGTGTTGGCGCAGGGGCCAGATGCGGCGATAAAGGCGCAAACGCAGTTGCGCTTGGCTCGCGTGCAATTTGCCAAGGGCGAACTCGATGCCGCGCTGGCGATTGCTGAGGGGCTGAAAGACGGCAGTGCTGCTGTGCAGGCTCTGGAATTGCAGGGCGACGTGATGCGTGCGCAGGGCGACAAGGCTGCAGCGCTTGAGGCCTACCGCCAAGCTGACGCTATCAATCGTCAACAGGAAAATCCGCTGAATAATCCGCTGTTAAAAATGAAAATTAACAGCCTGGCCGCCGAACAAGGCGCTGACAAAAATACCACGGCTCAAAACTAGGAATGGCTATGTCACTGTTGCGCCCACTCGTATTTATTCTGCTAGGCAGTGTGCTGGCGGCCTGCTCCTCGACCCCGAAAAGCAGCGACCCCGCGCCGCTGACAAGCTTTGACGAGCAAAAACGACTCAAAAAGGCTTGGTCTTACTCTCTGGGAGATGGGCAAGGAGAGTCTTACTACCGTATTGCACCGGCTATCGATGGCGATGAAATTTTCATTGCCTCGGCAGATGGTGGTGTCGCGGCCTTGAATAAAAAGACCGGCAAAAAACTCTGGAAGGAATACCACGAGCTGAACATCTCCGGTGGCGTGGGTGTTGCCTCGACGCAGTTGTATGTGGGAACCGCCGACGGTGAAGTGGTCGCGTTGGATCGCCTCAGTGGCGACGAGCTGTGGCGCACGGCGGTCAGTGGTGAGGTACTTGGCGCACCGGCAGGCAATGGCAGCGTCGTTGTGGTGCAAACCTACAGCGGCTTGGTACATGGCCTGAATGCCGAATCGGGAGAGCGCCTGTGGACTTATACCTCGCAGGTTCCTCGCCTTACTATGCGCGGCACCAGCAGCCCGGTGATTGTTCGCGGTGTTGCCCTAGTGGGCTTGGCCAATGGCCGTATTGTTGCTCTGGACGCCGATACTGGCACCGTGCGTTGGGAACAGCGCGTAGCGGTCGCGCAGGGCAGTACCGAAATTGATCGTCTGGTCGACGTCGACGGCCGCTTGCTGTTGATTGAAAACGAGCAAATAGTGGTCGTTAACGGATATCAGGGCAAAGTGATCGCCATTGATATTGCCAGCGGCCGGCCGCTGTGGGCGAAAGACAATTCCAGCTACGTGGGCGCGGCCGAAGCACTCGGTAACATCTACGTGGTCGACGCCGAAGGCGGTGTTAGTGCGATTGCCGAAGGTGGCCAGAGCATTGTTTGGACGCAAACCGTATTGGCGCGTCGGCGCTTAACAGAGCCGGCGGCATTAAGCGGTGTTGTTGCGGTTGGCGATTTTGACGGCTACCTGCACCTGCTGGGCCAATTAGATGGCCAGCTTATCGGCCGCACGCGGGTAGACAGCGACGGCTTGCGAGCGCCCATGGCGGTGGATGGAAAGCTGCTTTATGTCTACGGCAACAGCGGTAAATTGGTAGCGTATAAAGTTACCGATCGATAGTCGATTGGCTGACGCGGTGTATATTCAGGTAAGAGAAGTATGGTTCCGGTAATCGCCTTAGTCGGCCGCCCCAATGTGGGCAAATCTACATTGTTTAATCGCTTAACCAAGAGCCGCGATGCCTTGGTGGCGAATTTTCCCGGGCTGACCCGCGACCGCAAATACGGCGATGCCATTCTCGGTGATCGCCATTTCATCGTTATTGATACCGGCGGCATCAACGGCGATGAAGAGGGCATTGATGAAGCGATGGCGCAGCAGTCATTGCAGGCCATTGATGAAGCGGATGCCGTGCTGCTGATGCTAGATTCGCGTGCCGGCTTGATGCCTGCTGACCAGGGGCTGGTCAACCACCTGCGTGGCTGCTCGAAGCCGGTGTTTTTCGTTGCCAATAAAGTGGATGGCGCCGACCCCAATGTGGCCATGGCGGAGTTTTACCAAACCGGCGCCTCGACGATTTATCCTCTGACTGCGACGCACGGCAAGGGTGTGCGCAAGCTGATCGACGATGTTCTCGCCCTGTTTCCCGAGGCTGATGAAGCCGCCGAAAGAGAAAAAGCCACCGGTAAAAAAATAGCGGTAGTTGGCCGGCCAAATGTGGGTAAGTCCACCCTGGTTAACCGCATGCTCGGCGAAGATCGCGTTGTCGTCTACGATCAGCCGGGTACCACCCGCGACAGTGTGTACATCAATTATGAGCGCGATGGGGAACCCTATACCCTGATCGATACCGCGGGCGTGCGCAAACGCCGTCACATTAACGAAGCGGTAGAAAAGTTTTCAATTGTTAAGACCCTCAAGGCCATCGATGACGCCAATGTAGTGATTTTGGTGATGGACGGTCGCGAGAATATCGTCGATCAGGACCTTCACTTGTTGGGACAAGTTGTCGATGCCGGACGCGCGGTGGTGGTCGCGATCAACAAATGGGATGGCCTGACCACCGATCAGAAAAATCGTATCAAGACAGAGTTAGACCGCCGCCTGCAATTCATCGATTTTGCTGAAGTGCATTTCATTTCTGCCCTGCATGGTACGGGGGTAGGGCATTTGTATGAGTCGATAGAAAAGGCCTACCGCTCTGCGACTCAGGATCTGCAAACCCGCCGTTTAACGATGATCCTGGAAGGGGCGGTCTACGACCATGCGCCGCCGATGATCAATGGTCGCAGAATCAAATTGCGCTATGCCCACCCCGGTGGTCACAACCCGCCTATCGTGGTTATTCACGGCAATCAAACCAGCAAGGTGCCCAATAGCTATACGCGCTATCTGGAGAAAGTTTTCCGCCGCGAGCTGAATATGGTGGGCACGCCTATCCGCATTGAGTACAAAACCTCCGATAACCCCTACGAGGGCAAGAAGAATCAGCTTAGCAAGCGCCAAATAGACCGCAAGCGTCGTTTGGTCAGCTTTGTTAAGAAGAAAGAAAACAAGAAAAAACGCGGGCGTTAACGCGCAATCGCCCGTGGAAAGCGTTGTGAATATGTCTTTACCTACCACGCCTGCCAATGCCGATATGGATACGCCCGAGCGTATTCGTGAGTTTGTCGAGGCGTTTTACGAGAGCTTGCTGGCCGATGAGCGCCTGGCACCCATTTTTATCGATGTTGCCAACATCGATATTCGTGAGCATTTTCCGCGAATTCAGGCTTACTGGGAGAAACTGCTGCTGGGCGGTGATAATTACCAGCGCCACACCATGAATATTCACCGTGCGCTTCACGCCAAGCAAACCCTGACACCTGCCGATTTTGAACGCTGGCTGAGCTACTTCGAGCAAACTGCGGACAGTCATTTTGCCGGCCCCAAAACTGAGCGCGCCAAAATGATCGCCAAGCGCATCGCCACCAATATGGAACACGCCCTGTCATCCTGAAGGGCGCCCAGTTTTAATGGCTAAGCATGGTGCCTGCCAGCGCCAGGCAAAACCCCATAACTGCCCCGAGAGGCGGTGCCCAGTGTTTGTCGAGCCGCGACTGCGGTGCAATATCCTGAAATATCAGGTACAAAATCCCGCCTGAAGCGAACAGCATAATCCCACCTAAGATGCCTGGTGCATCGCCCAGGAACAGATAACCGAGTAGGCCGGCGATCGGTCCCAGCGGCACAAAGGCATACATTATTCTCAAGCTACGGCGCGCGTTGGCGCTAATTTGATTGAGCTCACGGTAGGCGTTGAAGCCCTCGGGCAGGTTTTGTAATCCTATCAGCAGCGCCATCAGTGCAGCCGTCGGTGACCCCGTCGCCATCAGCCCGCCCAGGGCGATCGCTTCGGGGATGTAGTCGAGCATCATCCCCATTAATTGTGGTGACTCTCGTCGCCGCAAGCCCATTGCTCTCTCAATGGCGAAAAAACACAGGCCACCCAGCACAATGGTGATGATGGCCAGCGCTGGCATGTCCATACCTTTCAGGCCTTCCGGCACTAAAACCAAGCTAACCGCGCCCAGCAAGATGCCGCCACCAAAGGCGATAACGAAGTGGCGAAATTCGTTCTCTAGCCAATCCGGGCCGAGGTGTTCAATGCGTGCCAGCAGGCCGCCTATGGGAATGGCGACGCCGGCCAGTCCAGCGTAGAGCATTATTTGCAGGATGTCGGACATACTTATTCAGACTCGCTCTGCTCAGCATCCGGGGTGGGTTGGCGCAGTATGTAGATACTGACTAGCGCGGCGATGCTGCACAGCACGGCGCTTACCCAGGGGATTCGCACGATCAAAAAGGCGCTACTTAACATCATTATCCACAGCACGGTGATGATCAGCGCCTTTATCTTTTTGGGAATGCCTTGCCCCTCAATGTAATAGCGAATGTACACACCGAACCAGGGGTGCTCAGTTAACCAGCGATAGAACTTGGGCGAGCTGCGAAGAAAGCAAGCGGCGCTGAGAATCAAAAAAGGCGATGTCGGCACCACGGGCAGCAATAAGCCGATCATCCCCAAGACAAATGACAGCCAGCCTATGGCGATCAGGCTATAGCGGATGACGGGATTGCGGTGCTCGTAGGGTGACTTCATGTTGAGTGGCGTACGACCTCTGGGTTTGTTGTCTGTGGCATTTTAGCGCGCTGATCGTTTTTGTCAGCAGAGTGATCAGCAGCGACATTGTCTGGTTTAAGCCTCACAGAGATACTCCTCCGGCAAGCCAAATCTGGGCCTGCTATTGCACTATCGGCCATATGGCCTAAGTAGCTGCAGGGCAGGGTACATTACCAAGGAGAGACGAGATGTCTTCATCGGCTGAAATTTTAAGTCAGGCCTTTACATTGGGGTATACCTATACCCGTTCAACCGGCCCTATTGTGGGCCAGTTTCTCACAGCGTTGCGCGACCGGAAAATGGTTGGTATCAAAGGCAGCGACGGCAAGGTGCTTATGCCGCCGGTCGAATTTGATCCAGTGAGTGCGCAAGCGCTGAGCGAGTTTGTGGATGTTGCCGATTGCGGCGTTGTGCAAACGTGGAGCTGGGTCAGTGAGCCGCGTAAGGCGCACCCAAGCGACAAACCCTTTGCCTGGGCGCTAATTAAGCTCGATGGCGCTGATACGCCCATGCTTCATTGGGTGGATGCGGATGATGCGGCGCAGATGTCTACGGGTATGCGTGTAAAAGCGCGCTGGGCAGAGAAAACCCAGGGCTTAATCTCTGATATCAATGGCTTTGTTCCCGAGGCGACCGCGCTGAGTGAAGACTACCAAGCTAATGAGGCGGAAGAGCCTATCACGGGTATCGACTCGCCCAGCTACCTGACCTACAACTTCACTGCAGGTGGCGCGACCGCACGTTACCTGGCTGAACTCAAGAAAGGTAAGTTGGTAGGACAGCGCTGCCCCTCCTGTGAAAACGTTTATATTCCCCCACGCGGTAGCTGCGCCGCCTGTGGTGTGGCGACAACCGACGAAGTTGAATTGACCAATAAGGCTACCGTCGAGTCGTTCACTATCGTGTATATCCCCATTCCCAACAACCCGATCAAGCCGCCCTACGTGATTGCAAACCTGGTGCTAGACGGCGCCAATATCAGTTTCCTGCACCTGCTCAGTGAGTGTAAGAACGAAGATGTGCGTATTGGTATGCGGGTTGAAGCCGTGTGGAAGCCCGAAGAAGAGTGGGGCTATGCCATGGAAAATATCCAGTACTTCAAGCCCATCGACGAGCCCGATGTTCCGGTGGAAGAAATTGGCAAATTGAAAAAAGGGGGCCGTTAAGATGCGCGATGTAGCTATTGTAGCCTTTGCCCAGTCTGATTGTGTGCGCGATGCTGGCGCTCGCAACGAAGTTGAGCTGATCATGCCGGTCTTGCAGGAAGTCTACAAGCAGACGGGTATTAACAGTGCTCAGGATGTTGACTTCACCTGCTCTGGTAGTTGCGACTACCAGCAGGGCGCAGCCTTCGCATTTGTGGCGGGTGTTGACGCGCTGGGTGCCGTGCCACCCATTAAAGAGTCACACGTTGAGATGGACGCCGCCTGGGCGCTCTATGAGTCTTGGCTAAAAATTCAAATGGGCCAGGCCGAGTCGGCACTGATTTACGGCTTTGGTAAGTCGTCGCCAGGCGAATTGCCGATCGTACTCTCTCAACAACTCGACCCCTATTACTTGGCGCCACTCTGGGTGGACACCATTGCCTTTGCTGCCATGCAGGCGCGGGTGATGCTGGAGCAGGGTTTGATTACTGAAGCCGAGATGGCTGAGGTCGTTGCGCGCTCACGCAAAAACGCCGCCAACAACCCCCACGCTCAGCTTAAGGGTGATGTCAGTGTTGATGAGCTGCTCGCCGAGCCCGAGTATGAATCGCCACTGCGTCGCCACGATTGCTGCCCAATCTCTGATGGCGCTTGTGCAATGATTATCTGCACCGTCGAGAAGGCTAAAGAATGGGGTAAGCCCTATGCCGTGATTAAGGGGATTGATCACCGCATCGAGACCCACCACATCGGCTCGCGCGATCTAACGCAATCAATCTCTACCAAGCAAGCGGCTGAGGCGGCTGGTGTCGCGCAGGGGCCAGTGGATATTGCCGAGTTGTATGCGCCGTTCAGCCACCAGGAAATCATCCTGCGCCGGGCGCTGAATTTATCCGATGACACCAAGGTAAACCCGTCGGGCGGCGTATTGGCAGGCAATGTGATGATGGCCTCTGGCCTGTCGCGCATCGGTGAAGTGGCCATGCGATTAATCAACGGTGAAGGCAAGCGCGGCGTGGCACACGCAACGTCGGGGCCGTGTCTGCAACAAAACCTGGTAACTGTACTGGAGGCCCAATAATGGCTCAATTAGCTGCTGTGGTCGGCGTCGGTCAGACCAAATACAAAACAAAGCGCGGCGACGTATCAATCGCGGGCCTAGTTCGCGAAGCGGCGCAGAATGCGCTCAATGATGCCCAGCTAACCTGGGATGACATCGATGCCGTCATCCTCGGCAAGGCGCCGGACATGTTCGAGGGCGTTATCATGCCCGAGCTGTACCTCACCGATGCACTGGGTTGTAACGGCAAGCCAATGCTGCGTGTGCACACTGCTGGCTCGGTTGGGGGCTCCACGGCTATCGTGGCGGCATCCTACGTGCAGAGCGGCGTGTTCAAACGCATTCTCACGGTGTCGTTTGAGAAGCAATCCGAGTCCAACGCCATGTGGGCATTGTCCAACCCTCAGCCATTTTCCCCACACTTGAATGCGGGTGCTGGCGGTTATTTTGCGCCGATTATTCGCGAGTATATGCGCCGTTCTAATGCCCCCTATGACGCGGGTATTAAAGTTGCCGTGAAAGACCGCCTGCATGGTGCCAAAAACCCGCTGGCGCATCTACAGCTGCCAGAAATTACCATGAAAGAGGTCGAAGACAGCCCAATGCTGTGGGAGCCACTGCGCTTCCTTGAGGCCTGTCCGTCGTCTGATGGTGCCTGCGCGATGGTTATTGCCAATGAAGATCTTGCCGAGCAATCACCGGGCAAGCCAGCGTGGATTCGCGGTGCGGCAATGCGTTCAGAGCCGACTATGTACGCCGGCCGTGAGCAGGTTAACCCACAAGCGGGCCGCGATTGTGCGAAGGACGTGTACAAGCAAGCGGGTATCGACAACCCTCGCAAGGACCTCGATTGCGCTGAGATCTATGTACCTTTCTCCTGGTATGAGCCCATGTGGCTGGAAAACCTCGGTTTTGCCGAAGAAGGTAAGGGGTGGGAGCTCACCATGAGCGGCGCAACCTCCCTACTGGAAGGCGGCGATATTCCCTGGAACTGCTCTGGTGGCGTACTGTCGTCGAACCCGATTGGTGCCTCGGGCATGATCCGCTTTGCCGAAGCAGCGCAGCAGGTGCGCGGTGAAGCGGGAGACCATCAGGTGGACGGTGCCAAGACGGCAATGGGCCACGCCTACGGTGGTGGTGCCCAGTTCTACTCAATGTGGATAGTGAGCAGCGAAAAGCATTAACAAATGGTCATCAGCCATCCCCCTCAACTCGTCCCTTGGGAGGATGGCTGGGTGAGAATGGCCTTGTTACTGTGTTGGGCTATACGCCGTTCTGGCCTGCCCGGCAATACGGTTGCGATACATTACTGCGAGTCATCGCAGAGATAACAATTAAACAAATTGGCGCCGCCGTCGAGGCGGCGTTGATCTAACAGGGACCCACTATGAGCATGCATTTTAACCTTGCGGATTTGTTTGAAGCCGTTGCCGATAAAGTACCCAGCCGTGAAGCACTGGTATGTGGCAGTAGCCGTGCGACCTACGCCGAGCTGGATGCTGGCGCCAACCGTATGGCCCACTACCTGAGCAGTCAGGGTGTGAAGGCCGGCGACCACGTTGGTTTGTACATGTACAACTGCAACGAATATCTGGAAGCGATGCTGGCTTGCTTCAAAATTCGCGCGGTGCCTATCAATGTTAACTACCGCTATGTGAAAGATGAGCTGCTTTACATCTTTGATAATGCAGACATGGTTGCCTGTGTGCATCACCGCGAGTTCGCCCCGCATATTGCTGATGTTCGTTCGGCGGCGAAGAAACTGAAAGTATTCGTGTCGGTGGATGACGGTAGCGATGCAGACATCGCCAGCATTGGGTCTATCGACTACGCGCAGGCCTGTGAAGGACAGAGCGCCGAGCGCGATTTCGCTGAGCGTGCCGATGACGACTACTTTGTGCTCTACACAGGTGGCACTACGGGCATGCCTAAGGGCGTTATGTGGCCGCATAAAAATGTATTTTTTGCGGCGATGGGCGGCGGCGGTCACTTTTCGCCACTCGGCCCCTGTGAGAAGCCAGAAGATATTACCGAGCGTGTCGGCGAGCACCCGCTGACCGGTATCGCACTGGCGCCGTTGATGCATGGCGCATCGTGGTGGTATGCCTGTATCCAGCTGCTTGCGGGCAACAAGCTGGTGCTTAATCACAATCGCTCCTTCGACGGTGCCGAGGTATGGCAGATCGTTGCGGACGAAAAAGTGAATGCTGTGCAGATCGTTGGCGATGCCATGGCTATTCCCCTGTTGGATGCACTCGATGCGAACCCCGGTCGCTGGGATTTGTCGGCAGTATTTAACGTTGGTTCAGGCGGTGCGATCTTTTCTGAAGCCAAGCAAGAGGCCTTCAAGAAGCATTTCCCTAATGTCTTTGTTACCAACGCGTTTGGTTCGTCGGAAGGCGGCCAAATGGGCATGGATAACGGCAGCAAGAAAACGGCATCGGGACTTGGCAACGTTAGTCGTACCGACTACATGGACGTGATTATCGACGAGCCAGACCAACCGCGTCGTCACGCTGAACTCGGCGAAACCGGTATCTTTGCTCGCGCGGGTTACATCCCAATGGGCTACTACAACGACCCTGAAAAAACCGCGAAGACCTTCGTTGAGGTGGACGGTAAGACCTGGTTGTTGACGGGCGATGCCGCCAAGCTGGAAGAAGATGGGTCAATTACTGTCTTCGGCCGCGGCTCAAATTGTATTAACAGCGGTGGTGAGAAAATTTTCCCCGAAGAGGTTGAAGACGCGCTTAAGGCCCACGACGGTGTCTTCGATGCACTGGTCATTGGCGTTCCCGACGAGCGTTGGGGTAGCCGCGTGAGTGCGGTTATTCAGGCGCGCGAGGGTGTCGACCTCGACCTTAAGAATGTTCAAGAGCATTGCCGCAAACATGTGGCGGGTTACAAGGTGCCACGCGAGGTGCATATCATTGCAGAAATTCCTCGCGCCCCCAGCGGCAAGCCCGACTATAAAACAGCAAAAGCCTTTGCGCTGAGTGGTGAGGGGCAGGTTTCCTGACCCCGGGGCCGGGGTAGCGATGCTACTCCGGCACACTCTGCCCGCATTCATGGCCGCTGCTTTTCACTTATTCTCATAACAATGAATTGCGAATGGAGCCAATCATGCCTACCGAACTGCCTATCAGTACCGAAAACTGCATCGTTGAAAAAGACGGCCACGTACTGATTGTTACCCTGAACCGCCCGGAAGCAAAAAATGCGTTCAGCCCTGAAATGCTGTTGGGGCTCTATAAAGCGTGGCGCTTGCTGGATGAAGACGACGATCTTCGCTGCGCTATTCTTACCGCCAACGGCGATACCTTTTGTGCGGGTATGGACCTTAAGGCCGGAGCGGATGGCCAACAGCGCAGCACGGAAGAGTTTATGGAATTGATGGCCACAGTGCCCAATATCCATTGGCAGGCACTGCTGCGTGACAACCGCCCCTGCAAGCCATTGATCCTTGCTGTGGAAGGTTATGCGCTGGCGGGTGGAACGGAAATTCTTCAGGGTACTGATATTCGCGTTGCGGCTGAGGATGCCATCTTCGGTGTGACGGAAGTGGCGCGTGGCCTATATCCGATGTCTGGCTCAACTGTGCGTCTGCGCAAACAAATTCCCTACTGCATTGCCGCTGAAATTCTGCTGCTTGGTGAGCACGTTAGTGCACAGCAGGCGCTGGAATTTGGCTTGATTAACCGCATTGTGCCCAAGGGTGAAACCTTGAACGAAGCGAAGAAAATAGCCGAAAAAATCTGTGCAAATGGCCCGCTGGCGGTGAAAGCGGTGACGCGTTCATTGCGTGAGCACACCGAGCACCTGGCAGAAGACGAGGCGATGTTGAAGTCCGATGAGCTGGCAGGCCCGGTGTTTGCCTCCAAGGATGCCAAAGAAGGCATGCGGGCCTTCAAAGAAAAACGTCCCGCCGAATTCACCGGCGAATAGTCCGTCGCAGCGGCGGACGATGCTTCCGCCGCTACCCGCGACCCACTTCTCAATACGAATAATTACCCCGCTAAGAAGGATGAGGCTATGTCTGGGCCACTAAACGGCGTGAGAGTTATCGAGATGGCCGGCATTGGCCCCGGGCCTTACGCCTGTATGTTGTTATCCGACCTGGGCGCTGAGGTGATCCGAATTGATCGCAGCGGCGCACTGGGCCAGCCGGGTGATGTCAGCACCCGTGGTCGGCGCTCGATAGCCTTAAACCTGAAATCAGAAGACGGACTCGCGATTGCCCGACAGCTGATCGATGGTGCCGACATGCTTGTCGAAGGTTTCCGACCCGGTGTGATGGAAAAGCTAGGCCTGGGCCCCGAGGTGTGCTGTCAGTCAAATGAAAGGTTGATATACGGCCGCATGACGGGGTGGGGGCAAAACGGGCCGCTGGCAATGACAGCCGGTCACGATATTAATTACATCGCCTTAAGTGGCATGTTGGCAAGCATGGGCGATGCTGACCGCCCACCACCGGTGCCCCTGAATGTGGCGGGCGATCTGGGTGGCGGCTCGCTATTTCTGGTGATGGGAATGCTGGCGGCGTTGCATGAGCGAAGCCAGTCAGGCAAAGGACAGGTTATCGATGCGGCAATTTGCGACGGCGCGGCATCGTTAATGAGCACCCTGCACGGCCTCAAAGCGATCGACTTCTGGGATGCCGAGCGAGAGCACAACATGCTTGATGGCGGCGCGCCGTTTTACCGCAACTATGAGTGCAAAGACGGGCGCTATATCTCTTTCGGCGCAATCGAGCCACAGTTTTATGCGTTGTTGCTGGAAAAACTGGATATTGATTTTGGTGGCACAGACTACAGCGTGCAGTTGAACAAAGCCGATTGGCCGCGTCAGCGTGAGCAGATCGCTGCGCGAGTTAAGGAAAAGACTCAGGCACAGTGGTGCGCGATTTTCGACGGCACTGATGCCTGCGTAGCACCGATTGTGCCGTTAGATGAGGCAATCGACCATCCACATAACGCCCAGCGAGGGAACCTTGTTGAACGCGATGGCGTGGTTCAAACTGGCGTCGCGCCGAGGTTGTCTCGCACTCCCGGTGAAATACAAAGTGGTCCAGCAGTGAGTGGCGCTCAAAGCCGGGAGCTACTGCAGGAACTGGGTTTCGATAAAGAAAAGATCGAGTCGCTAATTGCGGGGAATGCAGTTAGTACAGACTGATAGGGAGAGAGAATGAATCACGCACACGTTTTTTACGACGTGCTAGAGCGCAGGCGGTCAGTTCGCGCATTTCGCCCCGAGCCGATAGCCGAGGCGCGCTTACAGAAGATTTTTCGCGCTGCGCAGCAAGCGCCGTCGAACTGTAACACGCAACCGTGGTTGTGCGCGGTGGTCAGTGGTGAGCGATTGGAAGTACTCAGAGCGGCGATTCCGGAAGCATTTACCGCAGGGCAGTGGACCATGGACTTTCCCTACGATGGTCAATACCAAGGGGTGTACAAGGAGCGCCAATACCAGGCAGCGTCTGACCTATACAGCGCGATGGGGATTGCCCGCGAGGATAAAGCCGGGCGCAATGAACAATTCATGCAAAACTTTCGGTTTTTTGGTGCGCCGCACGTGGCATTTATTTTCCTGCCCGAGCCCTTCGGTTTGCGCGAAGCAGCCGATTGCGGCATGTATGCCCAAAGCCTGATGCTGGCTCTGACAGCAGAGGGCTTGGCCAGTTGTCCGCAGACGGCACTGAGCTTTAATGCCGACCTAGTGCGAGAGGTACTGGGAATAGGTGCGGAAAATAAACTGCTATTTGGTATCTCCTTCGGCGAAGAAGACACCGATGCTGCAGTGAATAATTGCCGAACCCAGCGCGACACTTCAGACAATTGCCTGCGGTTCTTTTCCTGAATAGAGCGAGATAACTATGAGCGATACAGTACTTCAGAAACTAGACGAGCACGGTGTGCTGCTGCTGACGCTGAACCGGCCAGAGAAAAAAAATGCTTTTAGCAATGAACAGTGGCTGGCCTTTGGCGAAGCGCTGGAAGCCGCCGATGAAAATCCGGCGGTCGCCTGTGTGGTGGTGACCGGAGCGGGCAGTGATTTTTCCAGCGGCGTAGATCTAAACGATTTTTCAGAGGCGGGTGGGGAGCACCCTTTCGAGCGCTGCGCGCGACGTCTGGTCGACTTTAACAAGCCTATTGTGAGCGCGGCCAAGGGCGTGGCGATAGGTGGTGGCGCGACCTTACTGCTGCATACCGATGTTGTCTATGTGGGCGAATCCCTGCGTTTGCGTTTTCCTTTTACCGCGTTGGGCTTGGTGCCTGAGTGGGGCAGCAGCTACCAGCTTCAGGCCGTTATCGGTGCCCGTAAAGCCGCAGAACTGATGTATACCTCTGAGTGGCTGGGGGCTGAGCGCGCAGTAGAGCTGGGTATTGCCACGGCGGCTTACAGCGATGACGAGCTGCTGGAGCGGGCTATGGAGAAGGCAAGAGAAATTGCGAAGTGGCCGGTCAGCTCGTTGCGTGAGACGAAAGATCTGATGCGCCGAGTGCACCGTGCAGCGATTCATGCCGCTATTGATGCTGAACAAGCAGGCATGGCGAAACTGGCGGGTAAGCCCGAAAATATTGAAGCTGTCGTAGCGATTATGGAAAAGCGCGCACCGGATTTTTCCCAGTTTCGCAAGGCATAACTCTCTGTGAGGTGAGGGTTGCCAATATTTGATTGAGCCCAGGGAGTGAAAATGAATCAGCCCTATATTGGTTATCGCGGAGCGGTAAAGCCTGAGTGGATCGATGTAAACGGCCATATGAATGCGACGCACTTTGGTTTGGTGATCTACGAGGCGCACGCCGCGCACAGTGAATGGCTAGGCTTTAATGAGGAGTATGTCGAGCGGGCCCGGTGTGGCAAAGCCGTGCTGGAAAGCCATATGCGCTATGAGCGTGAGGCCGGGTTGGGCGACCAGCTGGAGGTGCGGTGTTGGCTGCTGGCGGTCGATAATAAGCGTCTGCATTTCTTCCACGAGCTGTATAACTGCAGCCGGCAATGCCGCAGCGCCACATCTGAGCAAGTGGACATTCATATCGACTTACAAGCGCGGCGCTCAGCAGACATGCCCGAATCGCTGCAGCGCTTTTTGCGTAAGCAAGTCCGCGAAAATCTGGCGCAGCCGCTGCCGCTAAATATTGGTAGTCAATTGCGGCCGCCGCGAAATACCTGGTTGGATGGCGAATGATCAAGCCTTGGTATCGGCGTCCGCTGATACATTTTCTTGTGCTGGGTTGCCTGTTGTATGCGGCAGAGCGGTGGCGGCTGCAATACGCCGCTTATCAAATTACGGCGCCCGATGCGGCGTTTTTGATCGATGCTGCTGTGCAAGTCGAAACACTGCAGGGGCGACCGCTTTCCCCGGCGCAGCACGCGGCGCTGCGTCAACATGAAATCGACCAACGCATATTGTTTAGTGAAGCCCTGCGCCGAGAGCTGCATTTGAGCGACCCTGTTGTCAAACAACGGCTATTGCGCAACGCGGCTTTCCTGGGGATGGACGGCAGCGCTGAGCAGCAGATGAATACGGCGTTGTCCTTGGAGCTCCATCGCGGTGACGAAGTGATTCGGCGCCGTTTAATACAGCGCATGGAAGCACTCGGCAGCGCTTCCGGAGCGTTAACAGCGCCAACGGAAGCCCAGCTGAGGGCTGCTTACGAGGCCGATAGAGCGCGCTGGAGCGGTGAACCGAGTTATAGCTTCCAGCATATTTTTATCAGTGCAGACAAACGAGGTATGCAACAGCGGGCCGAAGACCTACTCCAACGGCTACGTAGTGGGGCACTCAGTGATACAGCGGCTCTCTCACAGGGGGATAGCTTTCTGCTGGGCTCTGAGATGTCTCAAGTCTCGGCATACCACCTGGAGCGCAGTTTTGGTGAATCTTTTTCCCAGTGGATGCAGCAGCACTCAGCAGCGTCGTTGCAGTCCTCGCATTGGCAGGGCCCCGTTGCCTCGGCGTATGGTTTACATCTGGTTAAGATAACGGGCTTTCATCCTGCTACTGAGCGCGCATTTGACAGCGTTAGGTCGCCGCTGCGCGAGGAGCTGTTACAACAGCAGCGCGCAGACAATCTCCAGGGCTTCATAGAGCAATTACGCCAACGTTACCGAGTGCGCAGCCCATGAATGTATTTTGGCGCCTATCACTCCTGGCGGGACTAATGCTGTTTGCTGGGGCGAGCTGGGCACATAAATTAGCGCCGTCGTTGCTGGAATTTCGCGCAGTAGGCAATGCTGAATATCAGGTGCTGTTTCGCACGCCAGCTGACGCACAGCGACCGCCGCAGCCGCAGTTTCCCGCTGCGTGTTCACCTTCAGCGCCGAATATTTCGCCTCAGGGAACGGCCCTGGAGTGGCGCTGGGAACTGCATTGTTCAAGCCCCTTGTCTGGGCAGAGCATCGCCATCACTGGCTTGCAGCAGAGTCGTACAACGGCCTTATTGCGTGTTCAGAATGAACGCGGTGAGCTATTCGAAACACTCCTAACGGCGGACGCCCCGCGCTTTGAATTTGCCGAAAAAGCATCGCAGGGTAGCGTCTTTACACAGTATTTGGGCCTGGGTTTCAGCCACATCTTAATTGGTTTGGATCATTTATTATTTGTAGCGGGGCTGCTGTTACTGGTTAGCACATGGCGCCTGCTGTTGTTGACCATTACCGCGTTTACGGTCGGGCACAGTATCACCTTGGTGCTGGTGAGCATCGACGTGTTGCCGCATTGGCCGGCCTTGGTGGAGTTGGCTATCGCGGCAACGATTTTACTGTTGGCCCTGGAATTAACGCGCCCGGCATCTGGCCGCGCTGGCGGTATTTTGCGCCGCTACCCCTGGCCGATGGCGCTGCTGTTCGGTTTGGTGCACGGGCTGGGCTTTGCCGGCGTATTGGCGGAACTGGGGCTGCCCAGCGGACACCTGCTCAAGGCGGTGTTGGCCTTTAATATTGGCATTGAGCTCGGGCAGTTAGCCTTTGTTGCAGCACTGGCCGCGGTGCTGGCGGCCCTGCGCTCGGTTTCGCGCTGGGAGCCGCCATTGCGCTATGCGCTGATATACAGCATGGGTGCGATATCGGTATTCTGGTGCCTGGATCGCGGCGTTAGCCTCGCGGCAGAGCTTAGCCGCGCCGCCATGTAAGCACTCAGCTGCTGAAGGGCGCCATATCAAAGTAGTCCCGCCACTGCTGAATTAACCCGTCGCGCAATAGAAATACCCCCATAACAGGCAGGTCAATGGCCTTGCCTGCTAGGTTTATTCGGTCTGTGCGTTCATTCATGACAACGCCATTTGCGTCATCGCAAAGCTGGTGGTGCACAATGAATTCAATGTCTTCCAGGCTGTTGAGAAAACCCTCGATAAATTCGCGTATGGCGGCTTTGCCAATGTGTGGCGGTCCCATAGGAATGTTGCAGTATTCGGCGTCCTCGTGAAAGAAACCCATGATCTGTTCGAGATTTCGCTGGTTCCACGCCTGCATAAACTGGTCGATTATTTGCTGATTCTTGTCGTTCATTGCTTGTGTCTCGCCGTTATTATTTTCTGGTTTACAGTGTAAGCTTGCTCGGGTAGTTTTACCAGTACCTGCAATGAAGCTTGCTGAGGCTCTGCTATGAATCGTCCGTTTTACCACAGTCGCCGCCGTTTACTTTCTCACCTCATTGAGCGGGGAATGCGGTTATCGGCGCGACGCTATACCCGTCGCACAAAGCGAGTTGACAGCCCGGGCGCCGAGACCGCCACGGGAAATATCGCCGTGGGGCAGCCCACGCGCCCGGAAGATTTTCGGCCGCTGGAAGACGCCTGTTTTCAGAACCCCTATGCCTTTTACAAAATGCTGCGCGACGACTACCCGGTTTACCAGTTGCCCAATGGCATTTACTGCCTATCCCGGTATCAGGATATTGTTGAGGTTAGCCGGAACACCGACGTTTTTTCGTCTACCCATCAGGGCGTGATTGCAGGGCTAAAGCCTGGACACAGTGTCGAGCGCGTGGCGGCGAAGTTGCGCCCCCTTGAAATGATGGGAGTGATACCCAGCGACGTGTTGGCGCTGTCTGATCCGCCGGCCCATACCGCCGAGCGCAAGGCCGGGCATCGCGGTTTAAATGCGCGGGTGGTCAAGGCCATGGAAGACGAGGTGGCGGCGCTTTGTCGGGAAATGATGGATGCGGTCATCGACAGGGGGGAACTTGAGTTTATGCGCGACTTCGCCTGGCGGTTGCCCATGCGACTGATCATTCGCATGCTGGGCTTTCCCGAAGCAGACTATGAAAAAATAAAAGACTGGTGTGTGCACGGTATTGCCACACAAAGCGGTATCGCTCAGGGGGCGGCGCTAGCCCGCAGTCAGGCAGAGCTGGTGGTGTTTTATCGCTATTGCTGGCAGCAATTTATACTGGCCAAGCGGCGGCCACGCGATGATCTTAGCGCGGTGTTTGTGCAGGCGGCCACGGGCGAAGATGCGGTGATGGCTGGGCACACCGCGGTTTCCGCAGTAATGCAGCTGCTGATCGCCGGGTCGGACTCTTCCGCGACCAGTATGGGAAATGCGCTGAAACTGTTAATTGAAAACCCCGAAATCCAGACGCAGCTGCGCGAGGATTTGGATGGCTTACTGCCGGTCTTTATCGAAGAGGTCTTTCGCCTTGAAGCGGCCTTTCAGGGGCATTTTCGTTGGACCAAGAGCGCGACGCAATTGCACGGTGTACACTTGCCCGCCGACAGCCGGGTGTTTCTAATGTGGGCGGCGGGGAATCGCGACGAGCGCGTATTCACGGCGCCCGATGACATTCGTCTTGACCGCAGTAACGGCAAAAAACACCTGACATTTGGTCACGGTATACACGCCTGCATTGGTCGCGAGCTGGCGCGCACGGAAATTCGTATCGTATTGCGTGAGTTTCTGCTGCGCACCGAAAACCTATCCCTGGCGGGACCATCCCCCTATGTGGCGTCGATGTTTGCACGCACATTGCAGTGCTTGCCGATCCGCTTTACCGCTAAGCGCGGGCTCGCTGGCGGTGGTGGAGGAGCCGAGCGTCGTGACCACGCCGGAGCGGCATAGTTGTGTTGGCTACAAATAAGATAAGTCGAGGTGATATGAGTGGCAGTTTGAATCGCCAGCGTTTTGTGGATGCTGCGCTAGACGTGATTGCCGATGTTGGCGTTGATAAATTATCGATGCGCCGCGTTGCCAGTCAGCTGGGGGTTTCCGCAATGGCGATGTACAAGCATTTTGCGAATAAAGATGAGTTGCTGGGGGCCGCCTTTGAAGAATTTATCGCTCGCGCGGAGGTGCTGCCCGATGACCAATTGCCCTGGGATGAATGGCTGACTGTGAGCGCGCGGGGCATGTACCAGGCGCTGTGTAGCGAAATGTCCTGGGTGCCCTGGCTGGGAAAGTTGCGCCTTGGCGGCAACGCGCTCCGGGTGACAGAACGCTTTGCCGCCAAGCTGGCGGAAAGTGGATTGGCGACAGATGCCTCGGTGAGGGTCTATATGGCGACTATTCAGCTCGTCGTCGGCGCTGTGTGTATGCGGACCTCTTTGCATGCCGGTCATTGGCAACAGGGCGAGGCTGCGGCGGCGATGCCTGAGGCACTGTCGCCGGAGATCTTTACAGGCTTGGCAAATGCGGTTGCTCAGGAGCCCATCGACATATCCTTACCCCTGTTGATTGAGGGGGTTCGCCACCAATTACTGGCTTAATGCCGCCTGCCTGCCCGCCAGTCGACCGAAGAATGTCGCATCACCCACCGACATGCCGCTGGCGTATCCCTTTGCGGTGCGCGGCAGGCCCGCGGTTGCACGGCCTGCGGCGAAGAGGCCGGGGATCGCCTGGTTGTCGACATCGAGTACTTCGCCATTACAACGTGTTTTTAAGCCGCCGAGCGTAAAGATTAGCGGGCCATTGGTGCCCGGCATAATGATTGCGCGCATTTCACTGGCGGAATACTCCAGCAGGGCGTAAGGCGGTTTACTGAGCGGCTTTAGCCATTCGGAGGTTTTGTGGAAGAGCGGGTCGCGCCCTTCACTGGCATGTCGATTAAAATAGTCGACGGTATCTTCCAGCGCGCCGGGGGGGAAGGGGGCTTCTGATGCCACCTCAGCGATGCTGTTACCGCTGGCGATCAGCGGTGCACGCTCCAGGTAATGTGAGGCCTCGTAGTCCTCTTCCTGCACAAGTAAATAGAATTTTTGCTCAGGCTGCTGGCAGGAGTAATGCGCCAATCGGGCTAGGTAGGCATCTTCATTGATGTAACGCTGACCACGCTGGTTGAGCAGCAGGCCGTAGGTAAGCTTGGCGGGTGGGTAGAGTGGGAACGACATGAAGGCCTGATCCATATTGATGGCTTGGCCACCCGCCGCGAGCCCCAGCTGGATACCGTCGCCCATATCATAGCTATTGCCGTAGGGCACCGCGTATTGATGAATCTCTGGCAGATATTGGCGGGTCATCGCCTCATTCATAACAAAGCCGCCGGTGGTCAACACCACCCCGCGCGTGGCGCGGATCGCGATTTCGCGGTTATCGTGTTTCGCGATAACGCCACAGATTCGCCCCGTATTGTCCGCCAGCAGTGCCAGTGCCCGGCAGTCGTTAACAACGTCCACTCCCGCTTCATCAACGCGCTGCATAATTGCATCCATAAAAATTTTGCCGCCTTCGTCACCTTCCTTTGAGGGGACGTGGCCACGCGGCACTGGCTCAGCGATGGTATTGAAGGGGTGAGATTTTTCATTGCCGGTAAACAGCAGCGATTCGTCGCTGAGTGGCACCACGGTGCGCTCATGCATTACCGCACGCTTATAGCTAACACCCAGTGACTCCACCCAGTCGAAGTGAGCGGCCGCGCCCTCGGCGTAGCAGCGAATTTTTTCGCTGTCGCCGTAGGGGCCCAGCGCTTCGTGTAGGTAAGCGAGCAGGTTTTCAGTACTGTCGTGTATGCCCAGGTCTTTCTGCAGCGCGGTGCCGCCACTGCCGCCGAGATACATTTCGCAGCTGGATAACGCGGTGGCACCGCCACCGGCGCTGGCGCGTTCAATAATACAGACCTTCGCGCCGGCCGCGGCAGCCTCAAGGGCCGCGGCAGCGCCAGCGCCGCCGTAGCCGCAAATTAACACGTCGGTGGTGATATCAAAGTGAGTAACGGATTCAATTGGGTGTATGCGGGCGTTCGCTGCCATCTTTCAGGGCCTCATTATTGTTGTTTGTGACGTCGATAATTTTAACTTATCATTTGATAAGTATTAATGTCGAGTCAAAAGAGCGCCCCATGGCTAAGCCGTCATCACGAAATCACATTATTGCTGTTGCCACCGAGCTGTTTGCCGAGCGTGGTCTGTCGGTGTCGCTGCGGGAGGTCAATGAGGCGGCGGGTCTGAGCGCTGCGGCCGTTCACTATCACTTTAAAAACAAGGGGGCGTTGATCGATGCGGTGCTTCGCAGCCGCATGCGACCCAAGGCCGAGCGAGAAGGGCAGCTACGACAATTGGCCACTGCGCCCAAGGTCACCATCGACGATATTGTTCGGACCTTGCTTGCGCCGCTGCGCGAGGTGTTGTCGGAAGACGCCATCGCAGGGCGGCAGTATGCCAGGGTGATTGCCCGGGTGTACGCCGAGCAGTCGGAAGAGCTTCCTTTGCTGGATGAATTCCTGTCGCCAGCCAATGCGCTGATTGCCATGCTCGCGCAACAGCGCCCGGATCTGTCATTGCTGCAGTGCCGACTCCGCTATGGCTTCGCTGTGGAAGCGATGCTCAATACACTGTCTTGCGTACACTTCCCCAGCCCCTTTGGTGGTGATGAGGTGGCGGACGATATGGCCATGTTGTTTGATGAGTTACAGCAGTTTTTGGTGGCGGGTTTGTCGGCGCCATAGCGGATCTGCGAATTCACGTTCTATTGCGAATAGCCACCACCAAAGCATTCTGTTATTAGTGTCTGGGAGTTTGTTTGCCAGCAAAGGATAGCGGTATGTCCACCGAGCTAAATCAGCCTTGGTATGAGCGCGCCATTGCCGGAGTGGATCGCCGGCATTTCGTCAATAACAGTCAAGCTGACCTGGTTGTCGGGCGCAGCATCCCCCCAAAAGACCTGGTTGCCCGCAGCTTAGCCTTGCTCACCCTGCCGGAAAAGGCCCGCGTGCTTCATCTGGGGGCGGGTGTGGGATATGCCACGGCGGTGTTGGCCCAGATTGCCGATCGCGTGATTGCTATCGAAAGCAATCCAGCGCTGGCCGAGATTGCTAAACAGAAGTTGGTTGCGTTAGATGCGAGCAATGTTGAACTGCGCGTTGGCGACGCCAGTGCCGGGGCGCCTGAGGACGGCCCTTTTGATGTAATTTGGGTGTCAACGCCGGCGATTACTGAACGTGAATCCCTGTGGGAGCAGCTCGCTGAGCGTGGCCAGTTTCTCTGCATGGAAATGGGTGAAGCCTCGCGGTTGGTGCTGGTGAAGTACCAGAACCGGGGACATCATAAAATCGCGCGCACCGAACATGGCTATGTCGATATCGCTCCGACAGAAGACCAGATATTTGTCGAGCTCGGCATGGTAACGCCTGAGGTGCTGGCACAGGCGAGGGCGCAGGCGGAAAAAAATAACAGCTTGATTGTCGATGAAATCAGCAAGCTGCAACACCTTGATGAATTAAAGCTATACCGCTCAATGGCGAAGCAGTGCGGCCTGCCGTTGCAAAGTATGGAGCAACTGCTCAGTAAAGTTGATCCCCGGGTTTTTTCGCGGTTTTCACAGGCATTTCTGGATAATTTGCAGGCCATTCCCCTGTGTGTTGAGCGCGGGCGTTTGCTGGTTGCCTGCACACGGCCAGGCACCTCGATGCGCGAAATTCAGCTGGTTTTTCCCGAGTTAAAAATCGAGAAAATACTGGTTACCCCCGTTGATTATCGACGCTTGTGGAGCTCGCTAACACGCGGCGCAAAAGGGGGGAAAGATGCTGGTGAGCAAGAACGACCGTCTGACGACAAGACCGATAAAGACCTACTGGACAGCGAAACCGGTGAACCTGATGCGCGCCTGGTCGCCGTCTATGAGGCGCTGCTGCTTGACGCTGTCGCGGACCGCGCCAGTGATATTCACTTAGAAAAATACCGAGACCGGGTGCGGGTACGGCTGCGGGTGGACGGCGAGCTGCGTGATTTGCACCACTACCAGATTAGTGCTGCGGGCTATCGCGGTTTAGTCAATGTGGTGAAACTTCGCGCCGAAATGAATATTGCCGAGCGGCGTTTGCCCCAGGGCGGTCGGTCGCAGGTGCGAGTAGGGGATGCGCGTTTCGATTTGCGGGTTCAGGTGCAGCCTTCGCTGCACGGCGAGCACGTGGTTATCCGTTTGTTGCCGCAAAATTCGCCGCTGATCAGCATCGACAGTTTGGGGATGTCGCCGCTGGTGGCAGGGCACTATCGCCGCTTGCTGAACAACCCCGCAGGTTTGGTGTTGGTGGTGGGGCCAACCGGGTCGGGTAAAAGCACTACCTTAAATGCTGGCCTGCAGATGCTTGCCGACGATGCGCGGCGAAAAGTCATTACCGTGGAAGACCCCATCGAGTACTCCATTGACGACATTCAGCAGACGCGTGTGCGGCCCGAGATCGGTTTCAGTTTCGCCGATGCGATGCGCTCCTTTGTGCGTCAGGATCCGGACGTCATTCTCGTTGGGGAAATTCGCGACCACGAGACGGCGCTGGAGTCGATACGCGCTTCGCAGACGGGGCATATTGTCCTGTCCACACTGCATTGCAACGATGCCATTGATGCCGTTCAGCGTTTATTTGATCTCAATGTGCACCCCAACTCGCTGGCCAGCGAGTTGCTCGCAGTGATTGCCCAGCGCCTGGCGAAACGTATTTGCCCGCATTGTAAATACGAGGCGGAGCCCGAGCCGGACATACTCAAGGAACTCTTTCCCGGCGACGCGCCCAAGCACTTTCGTAGCTACAAAGGCAAAGGTTGTGAGCGCTGTCATGGCAGTGGCACGCACGGGCGGGTGGCAGTGGTCGAGTATTTACAACTGAACGCTGAGCTGCGCGACAGTATTTCCCGCGGTCGTCCTGTGGGTGAGCTGCGTGCTCAGGCGCTGGATTCAGGGTTAATCACGATGCGTGACTCCGCTCTCGACCACGTAATTGCCGGCAACATCCCTTTGTCTGAATTACCCCGTATTTTGCCGGAGGAGCGTATGGCACCGGAGAAGCGCGGCCAGTGGCAACGCTAATTGCGAGGACCAGCAATGACTGAAAAATCAATTCAACGCCCGGCGGCAGAGGATGCCTACCGCGATGAGCTTGCGCTGTTAAAGCAGCGGGATCAGGAACCGGTACCGCCCGGTTGGTGCCTGTCTCCCTACGCCGTTGAGCAATTTATAATGGGAGATGCCGAGTTAGGTATCGAGCGTAAGTTTGTCGCGCCCCAGGCGCTGCTTAGCCGCGTGATTATTTCGTTGGCCACCAACCGAGGAGTCATGTTGATTGGCGAGCCGGGCACGGCTAAGTCTTGGTTGTCAGAGCTATTGGCCTGTGCCATCTCTGGCCATTCCAAACTAACGATTCAGGGCGGTGCGATCTCTGATTACCGCCAGCTACTCTACGATTGGAATCAGGCCATTTTGCGGCGCGATGGGCCGTGTCGTGAGGCCTTGATTCCAGGGCCTATTTATCGCGGGATGGCAGCCGGGCAATTGGTGCGCTTTGATGAATTGGCGCGTTGCCCGCAGGCGGTGCAAGACGCCATCCTATCGGTAATGTCTGAGCGTCAAATGCAGATTCCCGAACTGGAAGGAGAGGATGCGACGCTCTATGCGCGCGAGGGTTTCAATATTATCGCCAGCTCTAACTCTCTGGATCGCGGCCTGTTTGATATGAGTGCGGCACTGAAACGCCGGATGAATTTTGAGACCATCGCGGCGATTAATGACCTTGCCGATGAAATGGATGTTGTCCAGCGCGAGGCGGGGAAATTACTTCGCGGCAGTGGTGTCTCGATGGACATCGAGCCGATGATCGTCGAGATGCTGGTAACGGTATTTCATGAACTTCGCAACGGTCAAACCCTGAGTGGCCGCAGTACTGACCGTCTCGCGGCGGCGGTAATGTCCACCGCGGAAGCGGTTTCGGTGTTGCATGCAATGGCGGTATACGCCTATTACTACCGCGATGGCGTCATGCAACCAGCCGACTTGATCCACTTCCTGCTGGGCGCGGCGCTAAAGGACAATCCGCAAGACCGGCGGCGCGTGCGCCATTACTTTGAAACAGAAGTGGTGAACAAGCAGGGCAGTCACTGGCAGGCGCTGTATGAACAGCGCCATTTACTAAAAGATTGATCGAGCCACCACCGCTCACCGCTCCCGTGCTCGGTGGCGGCAGCGTTTAGCTTGCTTTTAGCTGCTCGGCATATTGGCTTTGCGCTGCGGCGTTGATAACGGCGTGTAAGGACGCACTCACCACATCGTTGTTCACCGCCACGCCGATATAGCGCTGCTTGTTAATGCTCAGCAACACGTAGGCTATCGCTTCTGACGCAGTGCCTGATTTCAGGGCGTGCTCGCTGTAGTCGATCACTTCCACCGCGTCGCCATAGCGCTGTTGCCAGGCATCGGTCAGAGCACTGATCGCGCCATCGCCTTCACCTTCCAGGGAAACCGCTTGGCCGTTGATATGGGTGACCAGTTTAAGCCGGTCGTGGCCGTGATGGCTGGCATTGTCCTGACTAATGGAGAAATTCTGCAGTGACTGCTGCCCCTCAGGCTGAAGGTAACTGGCGGCGAAGACCGACCAAATCTCGGCTGCACTGAGCTCTCCCGATTGGGCCTCGGCTTCGGCCTGTACTTTCCGGCTGGCGTCAATTTGCAGCCAGCGCGGCATATGCAGGCCGTAGTCGTTCTCAAGCACCCAGGCAACACCGCCCTTGCCAGACTGACTGTTAATCCGTATCACAGCCTCGTAGTTGCGACCCAGGTCAGCCGGATCAATAGGCAAGTAGGCAACGTCCCACTGAGCATCTTTGTCCTGCTGGGCGAGGCATTTTTTTATCGCATCTTGATGGCTGCCCGAGAACGCCGTGAACACCAACTCACCGGCGTAAGGGTGGCGGGGGTGCAAGGGAATCGCTGTGCAGTGCTCAACCACCGAGATGATTTCGTCCATATCGGAGAGGTTCAGCTTGGGGTCAATGCCCTGGCTATACAGATTCATCGCCATAGTGACGACATCCATATTGCCGGTGCGCTCGCCATTGCCAAGCAAGGTGCCCTCAATGCGGTCGGCGCCTGCCATCAATGCCAGTTCGGCAGCCGCAACCCCGCAGCCGCGATCATTGTGAGTATGAATCGACACCCGGTAGTCTGCGCGGTACTGACTGTGGCGGCAGAAGTACTCGACCTGGTCGGCGAATACATTGGGAGTGGCGCATTCTACGGTCGCGGGCAAATTGACGATGAGAGGTTTACCACTGTCACGCCACTGAGCGATAACCGCATCGCAGACCTCAACGGCGTAGTCGACTTCGGTACTGCTAAAACTTTCGGGTGAGTATTGAAAGGTCCACTGGGTTTGCGGGTAGCGCTCAGCGTATTCCCGAACCCATTTCGCCCCTTGAACGGCGATGGCTGTAATACCCGCTTTGTCGAGACCAAATACCCGTTCGCGCTGCACGGGGCTGGTGGAGTTGTAAACATGGACAATGGCGCGCTTGGCACCCTCCAATGCTTCGAAGCTGCGAGCAATCAAGCTCTCGCGCGCCTGCACCAAAATTTGGATAGTGACGTCGTCAGGTATACGTTGCCCCTCTATCAAGGCGCGTACAAAGTCGAAATCGGGCTGGGATGCAGAGGGAAAGCCAACTTCAATTTCCTTAAAACCGAGCTTGACCAGCAAGTCCCACATACGCAGTTTTTGTTGCACGGTCATCGGTTCAACCAGGGCTTGGTTGCCATCGCGCAGATCAACTGAACACCAATCGGGGGCGCGATCGATAACGCGGCTTGGCCACTGTCGATCATCTAAGGCGATGGTGGGGGTGGGGCGGTATTTGCTGTGGTCAAAAGTCATCTCAGTTCCTGTCGTGAGGCTTGGCCTCATAGTTGTTTTTTAGCCCGCGGGTAGCGGGCTGTTTTTTTTCAGCCTTGTGGGCCTTTTAACGCGTCGGAGTCGCGGGGTGTTGCGGCTCGTTCGGTGTGGGTGGAAGCGGTAACTTCCTGTAGTTGGGCTACGTGGAACAGTGTAGGGAAAACGGCAGGGCAGGCGATTGCGAAGTGCTGGTTAATTTGGGGTGAAAATTCTTTTTTATTGCCAATATTGCTTTTATTTTGGAATAATATTGCTATTGATCGTTATTTGGTGGTTTTTATGAATATAGATCGCTATGACAGAGCAATTTTGAGTGCCCTGCAGAATGACGCGCGCCTTAGTAACCAGGAGTTGGCTGATCATATTGGCTTGTCGCCGTCGCCCTGCTTGCGGCGGGTGCGGCGCCTTGAGGAAAGTGGCTTAATCGAAGGTTACCGGGCCCTGCTCAATGCCCGCCAACTGCAACTTAAGTTGATGGCCTTCATCCATATCAGCATGGACAAGCACACGCCTGAGCGCTTTGAGAATTTTGAGAAGAAAGTGGCCAATTGCGACGCAGTATTGGAGTGCCACCTGATTACCGGCCAGGATGCCGACTACCTGCTAAAAGTGATCGTCGAAGATATGGACGGGTTTCAGGCCCTGTTGCTGGAACAGATTACTCGAATAGAAGGCGTAAGCGGCGTACACTCGAGCTTTGTAATGAAGTCGCCAATCAGTAAAACGGCGCTACCTATTTAGCGTAAAATGACGAAGGGGTGATGATATGGGCGGTCAGTTTATTGCTTCGCTTGAAGAGGTGAAGGACGGGGAATTTCTCAAGCGGGAAGTCGATGGCAAAAAGGTATTGCTAACCCGTGTGAACGGGCAAATCGCCGCTGTCGAGAACCGCTGCCCGCACCTGGGCTTGCCGCTGGCGAAAGGGGCGATTTGTGACGGCGCCGTTACCTGTCCTTTTCACGGTAGCCGCTTTGATTTGCTCAGTGGTGAGAACCTGGATTGGACGCACTCTTTCTTTGGGGCAGAGCTGCCGAAATGGAGTCATAAGCTGATTGCATTGGGTAAAGCCCCGCAAGATTTACATACCTTTGATATCGAGTGTGTTGATGGCGCGGTGTATCTGCGCGGGTAAGGTATGTTGTGCTTTTTGTGTAAGGGCTTGAGATAGTAATGGCGGTAGATATTTCCGTTGTCCCGATTACCCATGCCATTCAGCAGGCGGTTGCGCCGGTATTTTTGCTGGCGGGCATCGGCGCAATATTAAATGTGCTTACCAATCGCTTAGCCAGGATTATTGACCGGTCGCGTAATTTGCACGCCAGGCTGGAGATGGTCGGGCCGGAGAAATCTGAGACAATACACGCTGAGTTGGTTGTGCTCACCAAGCGCGCTCGGGTGGTCAATCGCGCTATTGGCTACGGCACGGTGAGTGCCTTGCTGGTGTGTACGGTGATTGCGACGCTGTTTATCAGTGCGGTGGGCGAATGGAATAGCGGCATGTTTGTCGTCGCGCTGTTTGTGTTGGCAATGTTGTTTCTTATTGTTTCGCTTTTGAGTTTCTTGCGAGAGATTCAAATGGCGATGAAAGTGATCCTCAACGGGCCGTGACGACGCCAATGCTTTTTACTGTCGCTTAAGCGTCTTTGTCGTCGGGCGTTTCGGCCCGCGGAACCTGGTGTTGTTTGCTAACCTTCTGCAGCATAAATACTGGGTAGTGTTTGCGAATATAGGTTTGTTCGCGAAACAGCTGCCCAACATCCAGGCTTTTGTCGAGGGCAATTGCCAAACCGTCACTGTCTTGCCGAATAGCCACACCTTCAGCTTCCAGCGTTTTTCCGTCATGAAAGATAATGACGCCGCTGAGCCGGGTGGAGATGGCTAAGTCGGGCTCATTGACCGCCGCGATTTTTAGCCCCTTTTCTGAGACATCAATGACCGAGTAGCGCTGACCGGAGTGCGCGTGAAAGGGGGGCTGTTCATTATCTGGGTAGGGCACCCGGAAATACCGTCGCTGGCTAGGCGGCTTTTGTTCGCTCATTGCGTTTTCCCTTCATCTCTGAGCATGAGCATAGCAGAAACCGTATCCGGCAGCGTGCGACAGCGGTTTACAGAATTTATTTACTTTTATTATTTGGAGAAAATCTATGACCGACAAAATCGTCATTGTGGGAGGTGGCGCCGGAGGCCTGCCGCTGGCAAGTAGCCTGGGTAAAAAACTGGGGCGCCGGGGCCGTGCAGAAATCACGCTGGTGGATAATTCTGCCAGCCATATCTGGAAACCTCGCTTCCACGAGGTGGCCACGGGCGCAATTGATGCAGACTTAGACGCGGTGGATTATCGAGCCCATGCCCGGCGTAACCACTACCATTTTGCCTTGGGCAAGATGCAGAGCGTGGACAGGGAGAACAAGCAGTTGGTGTTGGCGCCTCATTGCAATGCAGCGGGCGAGGAAGTCTTGCCTGAGCGACGACTGGACTACGATTATCTTGTGTTGGCAGTGGGCAGTCGCGGGAACGATTTCAACACGCCCGGTGTGCGCGATCATTGCTTGTTCCTGGACAGCCGCGCGCAGGCGGACCGCTTTCACGACCGTTTTCTCGATCTGTGTTTGCGCGCCAACCATCGCGCCGAGCCACTTTCTATCGCCATTGTTGGCGGCGGCGCAACCGGCGTTGAGTTAGCGGCGGAGATTCATCACGCCGTTGCCTTGTTGAAACTTTACGGACATGAGCAACTGGATCGCAGTCGCCTGAGGGTGGATGTTATTGAGGCGGGTCCCAGCTTGTTGCCGGTGCTTAAGCCGGCACTGGCGGCGACGGTGAAATCTGAGCTGGAGAAAATGGGGGTGAATGTTCACCTGAATACCAAGGTGAAAAGCGCTGATGCCGAAGGCTTTGTTACCGCTGACGATCAGCGCATTGATGCGGATATCCGGGTTTGGGCGGCCGGCATCAAGGCGCCATCGTTTTTGGCGGAGCTCGGTTTGGCGCACAATCGCATCAACCAGCTGATGGTTTCGTCCACCTTGCAGACCGAAGATCCCAGTATTTTCGCCATTGGGGACTGTTGCGCCTGTGAGATGTCGGAAAACAAATTTGTGCCACCGCGCGCGCAGTCTGCCCAGCAAATGGCTAAACACCTGTCCAGGAACCTGCAGCGACAAATTGCCGGCGAGGCGCTAAAACCCTTTACTTACCGCGACCATGGTTCCCTGGTATCGCTCTCCAACTACACCGCGGTAGGGAGCCTGATGGGAAGTTTGCGTGGCGGCTCGGTATTTGTAGAGGGCTGGTTGGCGCGAATGATGTACATCAGTTTGTACCGCATGCATCAAGTTGCCCTTTATGGCTGGATCCGCACGGCGATGCTGCTGCTCGCCGGGCGTTTTAATAAACTGTGGCGCCCGCGCCTAAAACTACATTGACGTAGCGCTGGCCGCTGCTGCGTCGGGGTGCTAAAAAGGAAGGCACACGACAAGCAGGAGGCCGTAGTGGACGGACAACATGAGCAGGCCACTGCCCGTAAGGCGCAGTGGTTGCACTCCGAAGCAGAGTGCGTTGAGCAGGTGCGCCAGCGCTTGGGGAATACATTAACGCTGGCGCTACCGCTGGGCTTGGGCAAGCCCGTTGCCCTGGTCGATGCGTTTTACCAACAAGCCTGCAAGCACCCTGAGCTTTCCCTTACGGTGATGACAGCGCTTACCCTGGAGCGTCCGCAAGAGAATGACCCGGTACGCGGGCGCTTATTAACGCCGGTATTTGAACGCCTGTTTCGCCGTTATCGCGAGCCCTTGTATACCACTGCTGAACGTCGCGGCGAGCTACCGCCGAATGTGCAGGTGCACGAGTTTTATTTTAAGGCTGGTGCCCGCCTTGGTAATCCGATAGCGCAACAAAACTATGTAAGTAGCAACTATACCCATGCGGCTCGTGATATCAGTGAGCGCGGTTGCAATGTGGTCATGCAGTTGCTCGCCCGGCATGCCGATGGTCGGCTGAGTATGAGTTGCAACCCGGATACCTCCAATGCCTTGCTAGAGCGATTGCGCGCAAAGGCTGAGCCATTTGTCGCTATTGGCGTGGTACACGACGAGCTGCCTTTTATGGTTGGCGATGCCGAAGTTAGTGAACAGCACTTTGACTATCTGTTGAACAATGACAGCCAGCAGCACGGCTTGTTTGCGGTACCGCGTTTGCAGCCGGTTCCCGCTGCCGACTATGCAATTGGGCTGATCGCCAGCAGTTTGGTTAAAGATGGTGGAACGCTTCAACTGGGCATTGGCAGTATGGGTGATGCGATTGTGCAGTCGCTAATGCTCAGGGATCAGCGCAATGACAGCTATCAGCAACTGCTAAAGCAATTGGGTGTTAGCGCCTCGCTCAGCGATCAAGTAGGTGGGCGTTTACCGTTTGAACACGGCCTTTACGGCGCCACCGAGATGTTTGTGGAGGGTTTTCTTTCGCTGTTCGACAGCGACATTTTGCGCCGCGAAGTATACGATTTCTGGGCGTTGCAGCAGCTGATTAACGAGGGGCGTTGCCAGCCCGACAATTTACAGGCGGACTGTTTGACCGCTATGGCAGACGTCGGTGTGCGAGAGCTACGCGGTAAGGACTTTGAGGTATTGCAGTACCACGGTTTTTTCCGGGATGACTGCCGCTATCGCGAGGGCCGCCTGATCGCGGCAAGTGGTGAATCCTGCGCGGCGAATATGGCGAACCCGTCGAGTCAGCGGTTTATCGCCGAACACTGTCTGGGAAGGGCGTTGCGCAATGGCAAAGTATTGCACGGGGGCTTCTTTCTGGGCAGCGAAGACTTTTACGCTCGATTGCGCGCGCTACCAGAGGAGCGCCGTCGACAGCTTGCGATGTGCGGTGTCGATAAGATCAATCAACTCGATCTGAACCCACGGCTATTCCGTGCGCAGCGGCGGGACGCACGGTTTATCAACACAGGATTGAATGTGAGCTTAAACGGTGCCGTCGCCTCCGATACTTTGGAGAGTGGCCAGGTTATTTCCGGTGTCGGCGGGCAATACAATTTCGTCGCGATGGCCCACCAACTTCAAACGGGGCGCTCTGTGCTGATGATCCGCTCGCATCGTCGGGGCGCTTCCGGCCCGGAGTCGAATATTGTGCCGCACTACGGTGCCTGCACTATTCCGCGTCACCTGCGGGACCTTATTGTTACCGAGTACGGTGTTGCCGATTTGCGGGGTAAGTCAGATCGCGAGGTAGCCGAGGCGCTTATTGCCATTGCCGATAGTCGATTCCAGCCTGAGTTGATCCGCTATGCGCAGCAAGCGGGTAAGCTTCCCGCTGATTTTGTATTGCCTGAGTCGCAGCGCAGCAATACGCCGCAGCGCATTCAGACAATCATTGCCCGTGCGGCAGAGCAGGGTCTGTGTCCGCCGTACCCACTGGGCTGCGATTTTAGTGATGGTGAGCTGCGAGCGGCTAAACGGCTTCTCAAGGTAAAGAATATGAGTGCCTTGCAGCGATGTCGCACATTGTTGCAGTCAACGCCGATAGATAGTGCCTCAGATGAACTGTTAGAGTTGCTCGCGCTGAAGCAGGTAAGCGGGCTAAAACAGCGCCTTTTGCGCCGACTATTGCTGGCAGTCGACGATTGAATTTGTGGCTCTGCTCACATTTTGAACAATTGGCTTGTCGGTCATCGAGCTCCGCAAGTTATTGATAATGAGGCTAAATATAGTCGTTAGCGATAGTGGGGTAGGGGAAAATGCCTGCTGCTGTCGCCGTCTGTTTTCGCTAGTGTGAAGGCTACTGAATTGCACGCCGCGACATAAGTTCTTGTTTGCGACGGCCCAGCGAAAAGCAATAGGTGACGTATGAAGGCAGTAATGGCAACGAAAGTATTGATTGGGTGTTTGAGTGTGTCGGCGTGGTGTTATGGCGCGGAACCTGAGCAGTGCTTGAACTGGACAGTTGAAACCCATAATTCCGCCTCGAAAGCCTCCAGTTGCGCCTATTACATGCGCGACAAGGTGTCCACGCGCTTCCTCGTACAAAACCAGTGTGAGAGTAGAGTGTCAGGGGTTTTCAGTTACACGCGAGAAGATGCGGTACGGCCGCTGAGTGTACAGGCCTTTGATGTTGAACCGGGGGAGGTTGAAGAGGTGGCGAACCCTTGTGACGAAGCCGGTGACTGGCGCATTCAGGTGTCGCAAGTCAGTTATTAAGAACCTGCCTTGTCGCCGCCCTGTTGCGGTAGTTTTCGCCAGACAAAAAAAAGCGCTGCATATTTGCAGCGCTTTTTTTATGCCAGAAGACCTAGCGAAGTTCGAAGCGAGCCGGGTCCATGCCCATAACGCTTTCGGTGCTGCTGTCCATTGACGCTGCGTGAGCTTTCGCGCGAGGTAACAGGCGAGAGAAGTAAAACTCAGCCGTTTCCAGCTTGGCTTTGTAGAACTCGCTGTCGCCTTCACCGGCTTCCAGCTTGTTCGCGGCAACTTCCGCCATCATAGCCCAGTAGTAGGCCATAGACAGGTAGCCTGAGTACATCAGGAAGTCATAGGACGCGGCTGATACGGCATCGCGGTTACGGCTGGCGCGCGCGACCATTTTGATGGTTTTCCAGTTCAGGCCCAGGGTGTAGCCAATCAGCTTGGCACTGTGGCCACGGCGCTTGCCGCTGATCAGGTTTTTGAAGCCAAATTTGTAAAGCTTTTTGCTGAAGCCTGCGTACAGTTTAAAGCCATCCAGAACCACTTTTCGGCCGATCAGGTCCATCGCCTGAATACCGGTTGTGCCTTCGTACATGGTGGCAATACGTGCGTCGCGGTAAATCTGCTCCATACCGTGCTCAGTGATGAAGCCGTGGCCACCGTAAACCTGCATGGCATTGCTGGCAGATTCCAAACCGGTTTCTGTCAGGAAGGCCTTCAGGATAGGAGTTAAGAAGCCCAGCTCGTTTTCCGCTGCGTCGCGCTCTTCCTGAGTGTTGGCGTGAACCATTACGTCAGAGTATTTGGCGGCGTCGTAAATCATTGCGCGGCCACCTTCAGCAAAGGCGCGAGCTGTTAACAGCATGCGGCGCACATCGCCGTGGTGGATGATTGCATCGCCGGCTTTGTCGGGGTTTTTAGTGCCTGACAGGGCGCGCATAGAGTGGCGCTCCATCGCGTAGGGCCAGGCGTTCTGGTAAGCCAACTCTGACGCAGCCAGGCCTTGGATGGCCGTGCCGATACGGGCGGTATTCATGAAGGTGAACATGGCCGCCAAGCCTTCGTTCTCTTTGCCCAACATATAACCGGTGGCATCGTCGAAATTGATAACGCAGGTCGCGTTGCCGTGGATACCCATTTTCTTTTCGATGCTGCCACAGGCAACGCCGTTGCGCTCAGTGATGTTGCCGTCGTTGTCAGACAGGAACTTGGGCACGATGAACAGAGAAATACCCTTAGTGCCTTCCGGCGCGCCGGGTGTGCGGGCGAGTACGATGTGGACAATATTTTCGGCCAGGTCGTGTTCGCCAGCAGAAATAAAGATCTTGGTGCCGGTCAGTTTGTAACTGCCGTCTTCTTGTGGCTCGGCCTTGCTCTTCATTTGACCGAGGTCAGAACCGCAGTGGGGTTCGGTCAAGCACATGGTGCCGGTCCAGGTGGCTTCGCAGAGCTTGCGCAGGTATAGGCCTTTCTGCTCTTCAGTGCCGTGTACGTAAAGCGTGTTCATCGCGCCGAGGCTCAGGCCTGGGTACATGCCCCAGCTCCAGTTGGCGGTGCCGACCAGCTCTGATTTGATCAAACCCATTGACATCGGCAGGCCCTGGCCGCCGTATTCTGCAGGGTGAGACAAGCCCTGCCAGCCGCCCTCTACCCACATATCGTAGGCTTCTTTGAAACCGGGAGGAGTGGTGACTTCGCCGTCTTTCCATACACAGCCGTGCTCGTCGCCGCTTTGGTTGAGAGGCGCAAGGACTTCTTCAGAGAATTTTGCCGCTTCGCCAATGATGGCATCGATCATGTCGGGGGTGGCTTCTTCGCCGCCGGGGATCTGGGCATAGTGTGCTTGGTAGTCGAGCACATCGTTGATCACAAAATCGATATCGCGTACCGGGGCCTTGTAAGTAGTCATGGCTGCCTCGTGGTTGTCTATTCGCTGTCGGAGGAATTCCCAGTGAGGAATTCAGCTAGGTGGCGGAGCATAACGAAAGCGTTGCGGCGACAAATTGGCCGTGCCAACCAATAAAAAATGACAATTGGGTCAATGTAGACACGAGCTGTTGTCAAAAAAGCGCGAGGTCGCTGGCTCAGCGGCGCCCCGCTATGCTTGAGAGATATGCGGTCAGGAGGGATACTGGGGGTTCGCGTTCTCGCAGGTGGAGTTGTCAGCATGAATGTTGATTTTTCAATTTGCATGGAGCGCCATCCGCTACCCGCGGGTGGCTATTTGGCCCAGCTTACGCTGAATGCGCCGTCGCGGCGCAATGCCATTACCCCGGAGATGGCCGAGCGTTTGCACCGGGCACTTCTTGGCCTGCGCGACGACCCCGAGGCGGTGGCAGTACTGCTCGATGGCGCTGGCGACGGCGGTTTTTGTGGCGGTGCTGATGCTCAGCGTATGTTGGCGTCGGCACTGGCCAATCCGGGGGGCGCCGCCGTCGAAGCGGAGGCCTTTCTATGCTGTGGCTATATTTCAGCGTTTTTGATTCACACTTTCCCCAAACCAGTAATTTGCTGGGGTGACGGCAGAGTAATGGGGGCCGGCCTGGGCCTGATGGCGGGTGCCAGCCACCGCATTGTCACTGAGCACAGTCGCTTATCGGTGCCCGAGGCGAGTATTGGTTTACTGCCGAACGCGGGCGCGGGCTGGTATTTGGGGAAGATGCCCGGCGAAACCGGTTTGTATATGGCACTGACCGGCGTGCAACTGGGTGCGGCGGATGCCCTGTATGCCGGGCTTGCCGACTACTGCTGGGCATCGGCGGAAAAATCGACCCTGTTGCGCAGTTTATTGCACTTGCCCTGGTGCGACGACTCCTCGGCGAATCACGAGATGCTGACCGATGCGCTCACTGACTGGGAAGTGGAACAGGGTATTTGCTTGCAGCACGCGCCGCTGAAAACGCACCGGCAATGGATAGACCAGCATTGCCGTGAATCCTGCCCGGCAAGCCTTGAGTCCGCTTTAGCGGGCGCCGCGCCGCGCGACGCCTGGTTGTCGGAATCGCTGGCGGGCCTTCGTCGAGGCGCCGCGAGTGCCCATAAACTAATTGTTCGCCAGTTTGAGCGCAGTCGCGGTTTGGGGCTGGCCGATGTGTTGCGTCTGGAAATGACCCTGGCAGCGAACCGGCTTCGCGACCCGGAGTTTGCCGAAGGGGTGCGCGCGCGCTTCAAAGACCGCGACCAGGACCCTCACTGGTGCTACCGCAGCGTGGCCGAGGTGCCGGACGAGGAAATTGAGGCGCTTTTTGTGCCGCCCTGGCAGCAGCACCCCCTGACCGCGCTGGGATAAGATGCACGAGGCGTTTATTGCGCTTCAGCCAGGATGTCCTCGTCGGTGTCTATTTGACGCGGAGCGGATATCCAGTTGTCGAGAGCATCTAGCATATCGCTGCGCCGCCGCTTCAGGCCACTAAATGCCAGCAGTGGCGCAACATGGCCACCGTCGCTCACAAACAACTCCGCAGAACTCCCCGCTGACCACAGTAATTCAACCAGCCGCTGACTATTGCGCACACTAACTGTCGTGTCGTCGCGACCGTGTATGAGCAGCGCTGGCGGGTGATTGGCGCTGACAAAGTTCACCGTGTTGCCCTCTGGGTAACGCTCTGGTGGGCCGAAGATCGCCGCCACCTTCTTTGCCTTCGGTGGCAGGAAGTCGTAGGGGCCAGATAGCCCGAAGACACCACTCAGCCACGCTGGGCTGCCACCTTCTGCACGAAGGTAACGTTCATCCAAGGCGAGCATCAGGGCACTGTGTGCACCGGCAGAGTGACCACCGACATAGAGTTGCTTCGGGTCGCCGCCGTACTGCGCGGCAATTTTGCGCACGGCTGCCACGGCGCTCGCGGCATCTTCAATAAACGCGGGAAAACGCACTTCGGGGAATAAGCGGTAACTGATGATGACGGCAAGATAGCCTCGCTGAGCCAGGGTCTCGCCCACAAAGCGATACTCGCTGCGCTCGCCAGATGACCAGTAACCGCCGTGAATAAAAACCACCACAGGAAGATTATTGCCCTGCTCGGGGCGATACAGGTCAAACTTGTGTCGGGGGTGCTCGCCATAGGACTGCGCTGGTATATGCGTGGCACCGGAGCCGGGCGTCAGGGCATTGATAAGATGCATGGCGCAGCCGGTTATTGAAAAAAATGCCATAAGGAGTCCTGTCCACCGAAGAGCACAACTGAGATTGCTGAAAATAGGGCTCATTAGAGCGTGATTCCGTATTGGATAAAAGCGTGTTTACGGTGTGGTGCCGCAGTTGTGATCAGAAGAATAATTTTTGCCTATCAATTTTATAGATATAATCGAATTTATCTATTTTTGGTGCGCGGTTAAGGTGAAAGCCAGCAATGAGGATTGAGGGCAAATACCATGAAAAAAACTCTGAGCTTTGCCGTGATGCATTTCAGCGTGGCCTTTGCCGTGGCTTATATACTGACTGGCAGTGTATTGATCGGTGGGCTGTTAGCCTTGGTTGAGCCAGCAGTGAACACGGTGGCGTTTTACTTCCACGAGCAATTTTGGCAGCGGCTGCAGTCATCCAGACCGCAGCCAGCGGAGGTGTTATCCGTTTAACAGATGCTGTATCAGTGCCACCACGATACCGACGGCAACCAGGGGCAGTATCCAGCGGCTGATCCGCTGTTGCTGCTCAGGGCTTGCCCGCGGCGCGTATTTTTCAATTAGTGGTACAAGCAAAAACAGCGAGATAAATATCGCCGCAACAAGGGCTAGCATGGTAGCCATAGCGTCGCCTCTCCTTTATTGAAAACGCCTACTGGCCGCGCCACTTTACCTGGTACAGGTCGTGACGTCGGTCGCGAAGATTCTGCACGGTGCCACTATTGCGGGCGACGTGCAGGCTTTCTGGTCGCAGGTCTGCAATGGCAACGGTTTCGACATTGGGCGTGGTGTCAGCGGCAATGCCGTCGCGGGCAAAGGAGAAATCGCAGGGTGTCAGAATGCAGCTCTGTGCATACTGAATGTCCATATTCGCCACGTTGGGAAGGTTGCCGACATTGCCCGACATCACGACATAGATTTGGTTTTCCACCGCCCGTGCCTGACAACAGTAGCGTACGCGCATATAGCTCTGGCGTTCGTCTGTGCAAAACGGCACGAACAGGATCTGAGCGCCCTGGTTCACGAGGTGGCGTGATAATTCGGGGAATTCCGAGTCGTAACAGATCAATACGCCAATGGGACCGCAGTCGGTGTCTATAGTATTCAGGCTGCTGCCGCCCTCAATATTCCACCAATACGCCTCGTTGGGGGTCGGGTGGATTTTCGGTTGCTCGTCGATGCGGCCATCGCGATGAAAGACATAGGAGATATTTTCCACCCGTCCATTGGCGACGCGGGTAGGGTGGGAGCCGCCGATAATATTGATGTTGTAGCGCACGGCGAGGTCTTGCATGGCTTCGCAGTAGCGCGGCGTGTATTTGGTTAGGGCTTCAATGGATTCTGCTGGGCTGAGCTCTTGGTCTTCAATGGAGAGGAGCTGGAGGGTAATCAGCTCAGGGAAGACCACAAAATCCGCTTTGTAGTCGGCGACGACATCGACGAAGTATTCCACGAAGGACATGAATTCCGCGAAGGATTGCACTTTGCGCTGCATGTATTGCACTGTGCCAACGCGCACGGTATCCGCTTGCCTGCCACCAAATTCGCTGGTTTGGGTGATATAGGCGTCTCTGGCGATCTTCGGGTTGTGCCATACCAGGTGGGCGCCAAAGCCCAGCGAGTCCCGGTCGGCGCTGAGGTAGTTTTCAACCACACCCAAAACCTCAAAACCGTTGCCAATCTGGAATGACAGTACCGGGTCGCGCACCTGTTTTTGCATTACAGCGTCAAGGTAGGCTTCGGCACTGCCGAAACGGCGCAAACGCTTGGCCAGCCCTGGCAGGCGACCGACAAAAACAATGCCCTTCAGCGACAGGGACTCGCAGAGTTTTTTACGGGCATTGTAGAGCCGTTGGCCAATGCGATAACCGCGCACACTTTTGTCGACACACACCTCCATGCCATACAGCCATTCGCCATTGGGGTCGTGGCGGGTGCCGTAGCCATTGGCCGTTATCGACTCCCATGTGTGGGGCTGCAGGCATACTTTGCCGCTGACGCGAAACGTGGCGCAGTAGCCGACGATGTCTTCGTCGAGGGTGACCACAAACTTCCCCTCCGGGAAGTGGCTGAGCTGACCGCGCAGTTCCGCCGGTGAGTAGGGGTCGATGCCGGTGCCCTGATACACCCGACGGGACAAATTGACGATGCCCGGAATATCGCCGCGTTGGGCGGTTCTTACATGCAGCCGTTTGCCCGAGGCGGTGAGCTTTTCGCCGCCTCGTGAAGCCGATTTTGCCATTCTATGATCTCGCTAGCGTACGGGAAGGTGGAAACTATTCACTGGTTTTCGCGCTGGACGCACGGCGCTTCGCAGGCGTTTTACGGGCGGATGGCTTGGCCTTGGTTTGGGTTTTGCTTTCCGAGTCGCGCTTGGTTGCCAGGCCGCTCACTGTTTTCAACAGGCGAGTGGTCATATCCAGCGTTTTCATGCCCTCGGTGAAAGCCGTTTTGGCGATTTGCTGCACCATCTCCGTATCGCCTTCGGTGATGCGTTTTTGCACAGAGTCCCAAATAGGCTGCATATCGGGCAGGCCGACTAAGCGCCGCAGCTCTTCGGGTTCGATCTCCAGTTCTAAATGTACTTTCATTCAAGGTGCTCCTTGTGGATATGCTGAGTATGCCACTGGCAAAGCAAGGGTCAATCACCTGTTGTTCGCGAATCGCATTATTTTTGTAGCTGTCTCAAAACGTACTGCAAAATGCCGCCGCAGCGGAAGTATTCGGCCTCCTGCAGGGTGTCGATCCGGCTGTGGGCAAGCACTTCATGACGACTGCCGTCGGCCCGCGATAGGATTACTCGCACGGCTTGCTTGGGCGTTAATTCAGCGTCGCAGGGAATCAAATCAACCTCTTCCAAGCCATTGAGATCAAGCATGGTCAAGGAAACTTCACCGTCCAGTTCAAGTGGTAAAACACCCATACCAATCAGATTGGAGCGGTGAATGCGCTCAAAGCTCTCCGCAATCACGGCGCGAATGCCCAGTAGCAATGTGCCTTTGGCAGCCCAGTCACGGCTAGAGCCCGTGCCGTATTGTTTGCCGGCGATAACAACCAGTGGCGTGTTGGTCGCGCGGTACTTTTCTGCTGCTGCGAAAATGGTGGTGACATCCTCACCATTGGGGGCCAGTGTAAAGCCGCCTTCTTTCTCGACCATGCGATTGTTCAGCCGGGTATTGGCGAAGGTGCCTCGCAGCATCACTTCGTGGTTGCCCCGCCGCGAGCCATAGGAGTTAAAGTCAGCAGGCTCGATACCCAGGCTTTGTAGATAGTGGCCGGCGGGGCTGTCGTCGGCGATTTTACCCGCTGGCGAAATATGGTCGGTGGTGATGCTGTCGCCAAATACGCCAAGTATTCTGCCGTTGCGCAAGGCATCGAGCTGTTGCTTGGGGGCGGCGATATCGCTAAAGAAACCGGGCAGGCGAATATAACTGGAGTCATCTTGCCAGTGGTACGTCTGCCCGGTGGGGGCGTCGAGCTGGCGCCATTCCTCGGTGCCTTTAAAAACGTCGTCGTAGGCCTCTCGATACATGCCACCGCTGACGATTTTGCGCACCTCATGGATTTCTGCGGTGGTTGGCCACAGGTCTCGCAGAAACACCGGTTGTTCCTTGCTGTCGTGCGCGATGGGGTCGTTTTGCAGGTCGATCAAACTGGTACCGGCCAGCGCGAAGGCGACAACCAGCGGCGGTGAAGCCAGCCAGCTCGCTTTAATTTGCGGGTGAATGCGGCCCTCGAAGTTTCGGTTGCCGGAGAGCACCGCCGACACCAGCATATCGCCGTCGTCGATGGCTTTGGCAACAGGTTCCGGCAGCGGACCGGAATTGCCGATACAGGTGGTGCAGCCGTAGCCAACGATATCAAAGCCCAGTGAATCCAAATCGTCTTGCAGGCCGCTATCGGCCAGATACTGGCTGACAACTTTGGAGCCGGGGGCCAGGGAGGTTTTCACCCAGGGTTTAACGCGAAGACCGCGCTCGCGGGCTTTGCGTGCCAGCAGCCCAGCGGCGATCATCACGTCAGGGTTGGACGTGTTGGTGCAGCTGGTAATCGCCGCCAACACAACATCGCCGTGCTGCAGGGGTTGGTTCATGTCCGGGATGGGTGTCTGCTGATCGAGGTCGCGCCCCTGCAATTCAATATAGTCGCGCATTGCCTGGCCTAATTGAGGCAGTGAGACGCGGTCCTGTGGCCGACTGGGGCCAGCCAGGCTGGGTTCAACAGCGCTCAGGTCGAGGCTCAATGTGGTGGTAAATACCGGTTTGTCGCCGGCGGAGCGCCACAGCCCCTGCGCTTTGCAATAGGCCTCTGTCAGCGCAATAGTGTCGGCGCTGCGGCCGGAGAGCTTCATGTAGGCCAGAGTGGCGTCGTCGACGGGAAAGTAACCACAAGTGGCGCCGTACTCGGGTGCCATATTGGCGATGGTCGCCCGGTCGGCAACGCTCAGTTCGCCGAGGCCGTCGCCGAAAAATTCCACAAACTTGCCAACAACGCCCTGTTTGCGCAGTAGCTCCACCACCGTCAGCACCAGGTCGGTGGCGGTAACTCCCTCGCGAAGGGCGCCGCGCATTTCAAAACCGACAACATCGGGAACCAGCATGGAATAGGGCTGGCCCAGCAGCGCCGCTTCGGCTTCTATACCGCCCACTCCCCAGCCCAATACTCCCAGGCCATTGACCATCGGGGTGTGGCTGTCGGTGCCCAGGACGGTGTCGGGATAGGCGAGAGGGCCGTCGTCATCCTGCCCTTGAAATACTACCTGCGCTAAGTATTCGAGGTTAACCTGATGGCAAATGCCTGTGCCCGGTGGCACAACATTGAAGTTTTCAAAGGCGGACTGCCCCCACTTTAAAAACCGATAGCGCTCGACGTTGCGCTGCATTTCCTTGCTAACGTTTTCCTGAAAGGCCTGGGCGGAGCCAAATTGGTCGACGGTCACCGAGTGGTCGATAACCAAGTCCACGGGGATTTGCGGGTTGATTACTGACACGTCGCCACCGCGCTGGGCGACGGCATCGCGCATGGCCGCCAGATCGACTATGGCAGGCACACCTGTGAAGTCCTGCATCAGTACACGTGCCGGCGAGAAGTTGACATCGGCGCCGCCGCTGGCCTTATCTGTCCATTGGCACAGGGTGTCGACGATATGCTCATCGACCTGCGCGCCGTCGAAGTGACGCAACTGATTTTCCAGCAAAATTTTAAGCGACTTGGGCAATCGCTCAACGCCGGGTGAATCGAGTTTTTTTAGGTCGTAATAGCGGAAGTGTTTTCCTGAACAAGTCAGCTCAGAGAGCCATGATTCCCTACTTTTCATTACCGCCCCCTCAATCATGTGATAACGCCAGTGCAGGCCTAATGCTTTGACTACAACCCTAGCACAAGGTTGCGTGGATGAAAGCGGCTTACCTTGCCGCGCCGCCGCTAAAGCATCGCGTTTTTCAGGTCGCGACGGCGGAGGCGAAGGTGTAAGCTTGCAGGCGTTTTGCCCTGTTGTGGGGCGTGATCATGGAAAGCGGCGAGGATGCTATGACAGTAATTGAAAACACCATCAACGGACTGATGAGCAGTAGTCCAGCACAGTCGGAGTTCTACCAGGCCGTCGAGGAGGTGTTGGAGTCGCTGGAGCCGTTGTTGGAGAAGGAGCGTCGCTACACTGAACACAGCATTATCGAGCGGATGGTCGAGCCAGAAAGACAAATTATGTTCCGGGTGCCCTGGGTCGACGACGCTGGTTGCGTGCAGGTAAACAAGGGGTATCGCATTGAATTCAATTCGGCGCTGGGGCCCTACAAAGGCGGCTTGCGCTTTCACCCGTCGGTAAACGCAGGGATTATCAAATTCCTCGGCTTTGAGCAGATATTTAAAAATGCCCTGACGGGCCTGGAAATTGGCGGGGGCAAAGGGGGCGCGAATTTTAACCCCAAGGGCCGCTCGGATCGCGAGATCATGCGATTTTGCCAATCGTTTATGACGGAGTTATACCGCCATATCGGCCCTCACACCGACGTTCCCGCGGGGGATATTGGCGTTGGTGCGCGTGAAATTGGCTATATGTTTGGTCAGTACAAGCGGCTGACAGGTCGCTACGAGGGTGTGCTAACTGGCAAGGGGCCCCTGTGGGGAGGCTCGTTGGGACGGCGCGAGGCCACCGGTTATGGCTGTGTGTATTTTGCGCAAACGATGATGAAGGCCCACGACGAAAGCCTGGATGGTAAAACCTGTTTAGTTTCCGGCGCGGGCAACGTGGCGATCCACACCATTGAAAAACTCCGTCAGATTGGCGCCCGTCCAGTGAGCTGCTCCGACTCAACGGGCACCTTATACGACGCTCATGGCATTGATGTGGAAATTTTGAAACAGATCAAGTTGGAGCGGCGCGAGTCCCTTGAGGCCTATCTGCACGAGTTTCCCAAAGCCGAATTCACGCCCATAGATGATTACCCCGAAGACGGCCACGCGGTGTGGCGAATGGAGGGCGAGGTCGCCTTTCCCTGTGCAACGCAGAACGAATTGACGGAGGCCGATGCCCAGGCGCTCTTGGCTAACGGCTGCCTGTGCGTCTGCGAGGGCGCCAATATGCCTTGCGAGCCCGCGGCGGCGGAGTTATTGATGCGTGAGGAAATCCTCTATGGCCCGGGTAAAGCTGCCAATGCCGGTGGCGTGAGCGTCAGTCAGTTTGAGATGAGCCAGAATGCCAGCATGCGCCGCTGGACTTTTGAACAAGTGGACGAGCGACTGCAGCGTGTGATGGCGGATATTTATGCCCGCTGCAGCGCGGCAGCGAAGGAATTTGGCGAGTCGGAGAACTTGGTTGTGGGCGCAAATATTGCGGGCTTTCGCCGCGTCGCTGATGCGATGATCGAACAGGGTGTGGTGTAAGGGCAGAGGGTAGCGGTGCAGGGCAATCTTGCCGTGGAGGATAAATGTCTTCAGTAATCGTATTTCTCGACTTTTTTGGTATCGCGGTGTTTGCGATGTCGGGTGCGCTGACCGCCGGCCACAAGCAGCTGGATATATTCGGCGTACTGGTTGTGGCCCTGATCGCCTGCCTGGGCGGCGGCACGCTGCGCGATGTGATCCTCGGTGCGCACCCTGTGATATGGGTGGCTAACCCCGCCTATCTCTATGTGGGCATTAGCGCGGCGATGGTGGTTTTTGTGCTGGCGAGATTTGTGAGGCTACCGCTGCGCACGCTGGAGGTGTGCGATGCGATCGGGCTGGCCTTCTTCACCTTGGCAGGCTTGCAAAAAGCGCAGTCACTGGGTCACAGCGCTGATATCGCCTTGTTGATGGGCCTGATGACAGGGGTTGCCGGCGGTATTCTTCGCGACGTGTTATGCAATGAAATCCCGCTGATATTTCAGCGGGAAATATACGCAACCGCGGCGATCGCCGGTGGCGCGCTGTTCCTGGTTTTACAGGGGCTAGGCGTTGCGGGCAGCGTTGCCCTGTTTTTGGCCATGGCCACCATACTTATACTGCGCCTAACAGGTGTGTTTTTTGGTCTGTCGCTGCCGCGCTTCCTGCTGAGCAAGCCCTAACGATCAAGCTGCTGGTGGCGGTATTGCGCCGGCGTGAGCTGCGTCCAGTTTTTAAAGGCGCGACTAAAGGCACTTTGCTCGGAGAATCCCAGTAGCGCCGCCACCTCGCCGAGTTGCAGTCGTGGATCGGCCAGATAATCTTCGGCCAGTTGCTGGCGGGTCTGTTGAAGAAGCTGTCGAAAGTTGCAGCCTTCTGCGGCAAGTTTTCGGTGGAGGTGGCGCACCGAGACATGCAGGGTGTCGGCGATGCGTTCGGCGCTGGGTGGCCCCTGGCGCAGTTGGCTGACCAAACGCTGCCTGACGATATTTGCCAGCTCCTGGCCCTGCGGTGCTTCAAGGCTGTTTAAGAGTTTCCGCGCCTGACCCTCCAGCACCTCGATCAGAGCAGGGTCGGCGGTGCGCAGCGGAGTACTGAGCAGGTCCAGCGAGATACTCACCCGCGTTTGGTTATGGCCGAAACTCACCGGGCAGGCAAACCACTGCTGGTATGGCTGCACATTTGCGGGGGCGGGGTTAATAAACTCGACCTTTAGCGGCGCAGCGTCTGGCTGATTGGTGATGTCCCGGCAAAACTGCAGCAGGGCCGCAATCGCAGTCTCGTCGACCAGGGCGCCGGGCCTGCCATTCTCAGCGCTCCAACACAAGTCAATGTAGTCACCGCAGTCCACGCGCTGCATGGGATTCACGTCGTAGATCAATTGGTGGTAGCGCTCCAGGCGTTGCAGCGCGCCGGCAACACTGCCACAGGCCAGCAGTACATAGCCGAGAATTCCCAGGTGACGGGGGGTAATACGTTGTCCCAGGTGCAGGCCTAGCAGCGGGTCATCCAGAGCAGCTGACGCGCGCTGCAGGTAGTCGCGCCAGCGCAATACCGGAAAGCGGCCCATGCCTTGCGGCGCGGGTTCACCGAGTAGCTGCTGCGCATCAATCTGGTGTTCGGCCAAATGCTCGTAGAGCAATTGAACGTAGGTATGGGGCACCACGGCGTTTTGAAGTCGAGTCTGGGGCATTGCGGCACCTTAACATGTCCGAAATGGTCAAATACATGTCGTGTGGCGTCAATCATAATGCCTCGGCAGCGGGAATAATAGCGACAAAAAACGGAGTCCCTATGTTGAATGATGTGATCAGCCAGGTTCAGGCAATTTTCGGCGCCCATGTAGATTGGAAGCAAGTCGTACTGATGGCGGCAACGCCAATCTTTATTGTGGCATTTATCGTCGAGCTCTATGTGCGCAAGGCCAAAGGGCCTGGCCACCGAATGTGGTCGCAGTTTGAATGGCGGGAGATCCTCACCAATCTCGGTTTGGGTGGAAGCTACCAGGTTTTTGAGTTGCTGCTGCACATCGCCATCACCGGGGCGGTGATTAATTGGATCTATCAGTTCCGCGTATTTGATATTCCAGTGAATGCGTGGACGGTTGTGCCCTTGTTCGTGCTGATGGAGTTTTGTTACTACTGGTTCCACCGCGCCAGCCATCGCATCCGCTGGTTTTGGAGTGCGCATGTTGTTCATCACTCCAGCGAAACCATGAATATGACGACGGCGATGCGCCAAAGCCTGCTGTATTCAGTGACTGGCTGGTGGTTGTTCTTCATGCCGATGGTGCTGTTAGGTGTGCACCCAGGCGTTGTATTTACCCTGTACGCGGTGAACCTGTTTTACCAGTATTTCATTCACACCGAGGCGATTGGCAAACTGCACCCCTGGCTGGAGTTTTGGTTTAACACGCCCAGCGCCCACCGCGTTCACCACGGTCGCAACCCCGAATATATCGATCGCAACTACGGCGGTGTGCTGATTATTTTTGACCGTATGTTCGGCACGTACACCGAAGAGCAGGACGATAACCCGGTTGAATATGGCATTGTCGACCAGATCCACTCTCACAATATCATCACGCTCAACTTCCACGAGTTTAACGATATGTGGCGGGACGTATTCGCTGCCGATACTGTAAAAGACGGGATCAAACAGTTGGTGCTGCCGCCCAAGTGGGATCGCCCCCAGTCGTAACGCCTATATTGGCCACTGGCGCCGCGTGCTGAAAAGCCCGCGGCGTTTTTGTATCGCGTGGCCGCAAATGCCTACTAATCTGATTCATTATGATGTGTCGTAGTGCGAGGGTCTGCGCTATGATTAAGACACTTGCCTTAACGGCATAACAATAATGAAAACGTAGGAAGTGATGCGATGATGAAGTGCAGTTGTCGGCGGTGGGCCAGTGGCCTGCTTATTGCCTCGCTCGGGGTGGCAGGTTCAGCGGGTGCGCAGCCAGCCTTGGAAGAAGTGGTGGTGACCGCGCAGAAAAAGGCGGAGAGTTTGCAGGACACGCCAATCGCGCTGGATGCCTTTGGTGAAGAGGCATTGGAGCGCGAAGGCATTGGCGGCGTGGGCGATCTTGCCAACAACGTGCCGGCAATGACCATCCAGCCGTTTCCGATCAATACCACCACTCTGCGTATCTATATTCGCGGTATCGGCCTGATCGATGCCCAGATCACCCAGGATCCACCAGTGGGCGTGTATGTCGATGGCGCCTATATCGCCCGTTCTGCGGCTCTAGCTACTGACCTTGCAGATCTAACGCGAATTGAGGTTTTGCGCGGGCCGCAGGGTACGCTCTATGGCCGCAACTCCACCGGCGGTGCCGTTAATCTGATTACTCGCCGCCCCAATGTCGATGCGGCGCAGTTCAAACAGGCATTTACCCTTGGCGACCGCAATCTCTTCAGTAGTAAAACCATGCTGAATACGCCGCTCTGGCAGGGCGCTGCAGCCAAGTTTGCCTACTTCACCAAGCGGGTAGACGGCTATATTGAAAACACCGGCGCAGGTGGTGATTTTGGTGACTCCGACACGATGGGTTACCGCATTGATTTCGCCTGGGATGTTTCAGATAGCGTCCATATCGATTACGCCTATGACCTGGCTGAGGTGACGAACACCAATATGGCCTACTCCCATATCCGGCCTTCCGACCCCATTCCCAATCCAGAGGTCAATCAGGGCATCGCCTTCACTAATTTAATTAACTCGGGGGCGCGGCAGTTTTACAACTTTAATACCTCGGGCAACCGCCCCGACCGAATACACTCGGCTATCCCTATGGAAGAGGCCGATAGCGAAATTTCCGGCCATCAACTGTCGGTCGACTGGCAGATTAGCGAAACACTGGCGGCGAAATACATCTATGCCCAGCGCGAGCTCTACGACAACACGCCAACCATATTGGCAACTGGCGCGCGCAGCGATGGCTACCGCCTAGATAATAGCCCGGTGTTCAGTTTTCCCGTGGCGGCAATACCTGGTGATTCGGCTGTGTGTAGTCCCTGTGTTGGTCGCAGTGAGCAGTACGGGGCAGTTCATCCATTGATCGATCAGGATCAGTTCTCTCACGAATTGCAGTTATCCGGCAGTGCGTTTGCGGGGCGTTTGTCTTACATCACCGGGCTCTATTACTTTGAAGAAGCGGCTACCCAGGGCGCGGGCAAGATAGGGCACCTGCTGTCTGCCCCCTTGGGCAGTACTGCCGATGGCAACAACACCGGCAACCGTATTGAGGTGCTCACCGAGGCGCGTTTTGATATTGAAAACACCGCAATGGCGATGTTTGCGCAGTTTACCTGGCAGCCACCGGTGCTGGACGACCGCCTCAGCCTGACCTTTGGTGCGCGCCATTCCGAAGACAACCGAAAGTCTGCCGCGCTGCGCCGCCAGATCAGTTTTGTGGTGGTGCCGGGCGATTTGGATAACACCGACCGCGACGACAACGACATTGCCACCCAGTTGTCTGATGTCTTTTATGATGTGCGCGGCGATAAAGACTTTAAAGACGATTCCTTTAGCTTCATTGCCGAGTATGAGCTGAGCGACGATATCAACCTCTATTTCAAGGTCAATGAAGCCTACAAAAGCGGTGGCTTCAATACCCGCGAGCAGGTTACTGAGGAGGGCGCTCAGCGTTATATCGACGGCTTTGATGAAGAGAAAGTGACTGCCTACGAGCTGGGACTGAAGTCGCGTTTATTTAGCAATCGCTTACAGGTGAATGCCGATATCTTTCAGCAGGATTTTGTCGATCAGCAGTTGAACTTTAGTGTGCCCAATACCACCAGCGACACCACCGTAGCCAATGCCGGCGAGTCCACACTCAAAGGTTTTGAGATGGACACAACCTGGCTGGCGACAGAGCACCTTATGCTCGTGCTCAACTATGCCTACTTAGATGCGGAAATTGCGCCCAGCCGCAATCCGCTATCTGGCGATGTCGACGATGGCTTCGTGTTTGATTCGGCGCCGCGACATGCCTACACGGCGATGCTTGATTGGACGCTGTGGAGCAGCTTGGACAAGGGCAATATTGCCTTCAATGCCACCTACTCATTTACTGATGAACGCAATGGCGGTGGGCGCAAGGAATTTGCAACCTTCCAGGCGGACCGTCAGGACGACTTCGCCGTGCTGAATGCGCGCCTGGGTTGGTATCAGTTGCCGGTATTTGACGGGGTGTTGGATGTGGCGGTGTGGAGCAAAAATGTGCTCGACGAGGAATACAGTGTTAACAACGTTCACAATTTACCGCAGGCGGGGCGCTCAGTAATGTTTGGTGAGCCGCGCAGCTACGGTCTGGATTTGATCTACAACTGGGGAGGCTAATCGCCTTCGGCTAGGTGAATACCATCTTGTTTTTCCCGTATGAAGGTCAGCTCTGCCGGCCTTTTTTATTGGCTGATGTCGCTCGTTAGTGGCGTCAAGCAAGGCGGCTTAGCACGGTCTTGAGAGGCGGGTAACAACAGTTGATATGGAAGAAAGCGCCCACCAGCGATGCTGGTGGGCAAGCGGCTTAGGGCGCCGTTTGTTGCGGTGCCAGCAGCGGAACCGCAACCGAGCC
>NZ_DBTD01000010.1:201347-284705 GCF_002306875.1 Spongiibacter sp. UBA1325 | reverse complement strand
GGAACCGCAACCGAGCCGCTAATTTGCACAGGAATGGGCAGGGGGGATGCGGAGGTGGCGTACTGGCTGGGGTAGGAGCCATAGACCATCAGCACCAGCTTGTCGCCGTTTTGCATGCGGCTCATCACCCCGACCAAGTCGACATTGTGATCGCCGAAGCCTCTGAAAGGTGTTACCTGGTTCATCAACGGCGTGGGCGCCTGAAGCGGGTTGCTGTCGCCGGATTCTCTAATGGCCAGTCCGACAAACACAATGGGCTCAAGCAGCGGGGCATCTGCTTGCTGGTCGGCAATGCTCATGCTCAAGCTGATTGTCGGTACGCCGGCGATTACCTCATTGTCGGCCTGGGCGGTGTAGAGTTCGATCTCAGTCGGCAGCAGGTTGGCTTCGTGGGCAATGATCGGCAGCGGGCTGCTAAAGGCAAAGTTGTCTCCGCCGTAGGGCACATCGTTGAGTACGATGCCATCATTGCCTTCACTGCCTAAGTTGAAGCAAACCTCTGGAATCTCATCGGCCGCGCCTTGCACAAACTGTAGCTTTTCTTGAAACCAGCTCACGGTTGTGTCGGTAGTATTTAAGCGTCCGCAGACACTTTGACCGTCGCCACTGTCGATGCCGTGGCCGGCGGCTTTGGTGAACAAGCGCACATCGCCGCCCTGATCACTCAAACAGCGGTAGTTTCGGTAGGCATCATTAAAGTTAAACAGGGTATCCATGTGGGACTGGGTAATGAACGCATCAATCGACCGCAAGCTGCCGTCGGCCGTCGTGTCGTTCTCACCGGCGCAGTGTGAGGCCGGGCTGTGGCGGTAGAGTAGCGCCAGCTTATCGTCGGCCAAGGTGTTTGCTGCCAAGCCGGTGGCGAGGCCTTCGTTGACTTCCTGGTCTTGATTGCCAGCCAGGTTACCGCCAGCCGACAGCACGCTTGCCCAAAATGTTTTAAACACATCGTTTGGATACAGGGAATAGCGCAGGTCGTTCCAGGTAATGTCCGGGGCGATCGCGTCCAGGCGGTGTTCTGGGTCAATCGCGTAGATCATTAATTGATAACCGCCACCGTAGGAGCCTCCCACGGCGCCGATCAGCGGATTGTCTTTCTCGGTAGCGGGAGTCGGGCCATTATCTGCATAGGCAAGCTGACTCAAATTCTCTTCGGCCCAGTCCAGCACTTGTAGCCAGTCTTTGCCTTCCAGGTCGGGGTCCAAAATGCGGATGGTGCCACCGGAGTCACCGTGGCCACGTTCATCCAGGCTCAGTACGTAAAAGCCTTCGTCGAGTAAAGCTTTCAGCAAGCCACCGGTGGGTCGGCTTGACTGACGGCTGCCAGAGTAGCCATGGCTGTGCAAAATCAGCGGATAGCTCTCCTCCGAGGACAGCGATGTGGGTTCGTGCAGGGTGAACGCAATATTTTCGCCATCGACATTCGATGCAAGGTTTACATCGTAGGAGATGCCGTCGGTAATGGTCGCTGGCGGGCAGCCATCGGCTTCAACGGCGGTGCCTGGCGGGGTGTTGGGGCACTGGTCATTGCCATTGAGTACCCCGTCGCCGTCGTTGTCATCTTTTTGCACATTACTACAGCCCTCACTGTCGACGGTTGCACCGGCAGTGGTATTGGGGCAGATGTCGTCGGCGTTATTGACGCCATCGTTATCGTCGTCCAGTTGTGAGGGCGAGCAGCCCTGAACATTGGCGGTTTCCGTTGCCGGGGTGGCCGGGCAGTCGTCTTGACCATTGCTAACACCGTCGCCATCGTCGTCGCGCTGTGCGTCGGAGCAGCCATTTTGGTCAACGCTGGCACCTGCCGGTGTCAGTGGGCAGAGATCCTGGGCATTGCCAACGCCGTCGCCATCGTTGTCGCCGTTTTGACTGTTACTACAGCCATTGGCATCCACCGTGGCGCCTGCCGCTGTATTTGGGCAGTTGTCGCTGCTGTTGTTAACGCCGTCATTGTCGTCATCCAGCTGTGAGGCGGAACAGCCATTGGTATCGACGCTTTCTCCTGCTGGCGTGGCTGGGCAGCTGTCGTTGGCATCTGCAACCCCGTCGCCGTCAGCATCTTCAACCGTAATCGCGCAGCCCTGAGCATCGACATCGGTGTTGCTTGGGGTTGCCGGGCAACTGTCAGATTGGTTGCTCACGCCGTCGCCATCGTCATCCAACTGCGAGGCAGAACAGCCGTTGCTGTTGGCGATTTCGCTACTGGGCGTGGCGGGGCACTGATCTCGGGTGTCGGCAATGCCGTCGCGGTCGCTGTCAGTGCTGCCTCCTGAGTTATTGCTAGAAGAGTTGCTGCTCGAGCCACCACAGGCGGCGAGCATGAGGGTGAGCAAGAGTAAGCTGAGCGACTTCCTCGACGGGAAAAGCAGCGTGCGTAACGTCATGGCAAATGTCCGTATTGTTAGTATTGTTCGGGTGCTGGCGAGGCGGGCGATGTCACGTTGTAGCAGGGGCAGCCACTGGCTGTGCTTGTGCGAGTCGCCGCCTGAACTGCGAGCAGCAGTCAGAAGTGTGCGCGGCTGACACAGTTATGTCAATTCGTGAAATTGAGTGCTGGCAGGGTCGCTACAGCAGGGCGACTCATCTGAATGGCGTAATCCGCATAGATGAGTTGCCAGGATTCTCACCTACTGGGACGAGGGGCGGGCTTTACAAAGCTGACTAGATTCGACGTGTGCCCACGAGCACCACAATAATCATTGAATGGAGTCACGTCATGTCACAACAATGCTCGCCTTTTCCTCCCTACCAAATTCAGGCGGAGGACATACCCGATCGCTACCCGAGGGGGTGGTTTTGCCTCGGATTACTCGACGACTTTCGCCCGCCTGCGGACAGCCCGCAAAACATCGACGGTTTTGGTGGAAAGGTCGTCGTGCGCTGTCGCGGCTCACAGATTGACGCGAGTCTCGATGGCCAGCGTCTGCCGACCCTGGCCCGCAACCGCTTGTTGCTCTGTTGGTACGACCCCGATGGTAATCCGCCGCTGGCTATGCAGGAGCCGCCAATTATGGGCGAGTGCGATACGCGCCAGTGGAGCCGCTGGCAGATGCGGGAGTACCGCATACACGCCAATTGCCGTGAGCTGATCGACAATATGGCCGATGCGGCGCACTTTGGCCCCGTGCACGGTGCAAATGTGCGCAGCTTTCGCAACATTATGGATGGCCACACCTTTGTGCAGGAAATGCGCGGCCACAGCGAACGCCTGTCGGCGGAGAGCGAGCTGTATAGCTACGCCAAATACTATGGCCCGGCCTACCAAACAACGTATATGCGCGGCAGTTACGACGGCCACACCGTTGAAAGCTACCTGCTGCTCAGCCATTTGCCGGTGGCGCGCGAATGCTTTGATATTCGCTACGCGGTGATGGTGAAGCGCCTGCCCCATTTGAACGAGGCGCAAAATGCTGAGCTGTGCAAAATGTATGCGGAGAAGGCTTTTGAGGCCTTTGCTGAAGATGTGGCGATATGGCACAACAAAACGCGCATCGACAACCCCATTCTCTGCGACGGTGATGGCCCGATCCACAAACTGAGAACCTGGTACGCACAGTTTTATCAGCCGTTGGCGGAGATCAATGAAGAGCGTCTGCGCTACCGCGAGTACCAGTTGCGTTATGACTAACATCGCGGCCCCAATTGGGGCCGCTATTCACCGCTCATGGAAGCAGCGCCGAGCAAAGCAATGTTAAGCAAAGCAATACCAGGGAAAGGAGAGAAAAGCATGCGCAGTTTGAAGGATCGCTTAAATATTGATGTTGTCGACAGCATACACATTCGCGCACCCGCTCAACGGGTATTCGCGACCGTGGCGAATTATCCGGCAATCGCCAACTGGTTCCCGCCCTATTCATGCAGTGTGGAGGGCGGTGGCTATATCAAGGAGGGCGCGCTTGTGCAGCACCGCTATGGTCGTCCGCCATTTGTGCTGAGCCGTTTTACGCGCCGTATAGAGCGTATCGTGGATGGCGAGCGCATTGAGGAGCGGTATATCGATGGAGACTTGCGTGGCACCGGGGTATGGTGTTTTGAGCAGCACGGGCAGGAAACATTGGCCAGTTATCACTGCCGGGTGGAGGCCCTGAGCTGGTTCGCTCGACTCGGCTTTGTTCTTCGGGGCAGTCGCGCCCACAGCGAGGTGTTCCAGCAATACCTGGCGGCCTTAAAGCAGCAGTGCGAGGCCGCTGGCGTTTAACGTATCAAGGAAGAAGTCATGTCTAAAATCGATCAAGCCCCGCAACATGCCGCGTTACCCGGCGGTGGTATTCAGTATTACGACGCGGGCAATGGTCCCTGTGTGATGCTGATCCACGGTTCTGGCCCGGGGGTGAATGCCTGGGCGAATTATCGCGATAATTTGCCAGTATTTGCCGAGCATTTTCGCTGCATCCTGCCTGACTTGCCCGGCTACGGCGGCAGCGATGCGCGAGACGGAGACCCGGTACAAAGCTGCGCGGCCGCCTGTGTTGAGCTGCTCGATACCCTGGATGTTTCCCGCGTACATATTATTGGTAACTCCTTGGGTGGCATCGTCGGTTCGTATATTGCGGCGCAGTATCCCGAGCGGGTCGCCAGCTTTATGACTATCGGCGGAATTGGCTTGAATCTGTTCAGCGCTTTTCCTGGGGAGGGGCTGAACTTGCTAACGGCCTTTACCGAGCAACCCAGCCGCGAAAATTTACGACGTTGGTTGGCGTCCATGGTTTACGATCAGTCAATTATTACTGACGAACTGCTCGAGGCGCGATACGCGGCGGCAACCGAGCCCGTCACCCTGGCGACCACTCGGGCGCTCTATTCTCGGTCGGCGATCGCTGCAATTGCCGATTACCGGCGGGGAGAAAACGCCGCGCAGGTGGTCGCGCATTTGCCCAGCATTCAGGCGCCGACGCTAATTACCTGGGGGCGGGATGACCGCGTGAGTCCGCTGGATATCAGCTTGTTGCCTATGCGGATGATCCCCAATGCCGAGTTGCATGTTTTCCCCAACTGCGGCCACTGGGCGATGATTGAGTGCAAAGCGCGCTTTGAGTCTTTGGCCATCGACTTTATTAACGACGCGGAGCGCCGTTGTGCGCAGGTGCAGCCATGAGCGTTGCAGCGATGCTGGGCTTGGCGCTGGCAATGATGGCGCTGGCAGCGCTACCAAGCAGTAGTGTGTTGCTGGTAGTTGCCTGCAGTTTGCGCGGTGGTCGGCGCCACGGTCTTGCCGCAGCGCTGGGTATTGTTATTGGCGACCTGCTGTTTATCGGCCTCGCGATTGGCGGTGTTGCCGCGCTGGCTCAGGCTATGGGCGTGGTGTTTATCGTGCTTAAGGTGGCCGCAGCGCTGCTTCTGCTGAGTGTGGGCTTACGCTTGTTGCTATCATCCCGCGCCGGTCGCTCTCAGGCCTTACCGGCGGTGCCCGGCTCGCTTTGTACTAGCGCTATCGCGGGCTTGGTGGTGACACTTGCAGATGTGAAAGCGGTGGTTTTCTACGCCAGTTTATTGCCGCTATTTGTCGACATGCAAAGCGTGTTGCCGGGAGATGTCCTGGCAATTGCGGCAATCACGGTGGCGGCCGTTGGTGGCGTGAAATTGTTATATGTGTTGCTTGCTCAGCGACTGGTGCAAGGATTGCCGGTGATCGCCAAGCGGGGTGAAGCGGTGGCGGGAGTTGGGCTGATCGCTGCGTCTGGGGTATTGCTGTTGAAGGATTAGTTGTCGCCGCTACAGAAACAGGCGACCAATAATGCTGGGTACGGCGGTCTCAACTTTTAAAATGCGCGGCCCCAGGCTAAAGCCCTGCATTCCGGCGGCCAGCAGTTTTTCCACCTCATAAGGAATAAACCCGCCTTCCGGGCCGATGGCGAGTAGGCGCGGCTGGTTACTTGCCGCCGGCACACCCTGGCTGTGGTAGGGATGGGCCAATAGGCCTTGCCGATGTTGCAGCAGTGCTGGCAATACATCTTCCACGAAGGGCTTAAAGCGGGTGGCGCGTTCAATGCTGGGCAATTGCGTATCGCCACACTGCTCCAAGCCCTCCAGCATGGCCGCGTGGAGGTGAGCGTCGTCGACTAACGGGCTTTGCCAGTAGCTTTTGTCCACCCGGTAACTGTTCAACAAAATAATTTTTTCCACGCCCAGTTCGGTTGCCGAGCGAATGATGCGCCGCGCCACTTTTGGGCGAGGCAGGGCCAGCAACAAGGTCAAAGGGAGCTTTGCCGGAGCGGGCGTATTCAGGTTAACGCGCAGTTCTATGGTGCTGCCAAGTCCGGTGATTTCCGCACTGCCAAGCTGGCCGTTAAGCACGCCGCAGCGCAGCTGCTGGCCAAGTTCAGCGCGAAGTACCTTGCGGATGTGCTGGGCGCGCGCATCGCTGATTTGCACGGTATCGGCGCCAGAGAAATCCGATGGCTGCAGCAGCAGCAAATTCATTGGGCGGGCTCGGCCCACAGGTCGTAGTCGTCAGCGCCTACGACATTGACCAATAGCGCATCGCCTGGGCGAAGGTCGGTAACGCCATCGAGGTAGACTTTGCCATCAATCTCGGGGGCATCCGCATAGCAGCGTCCAATCGCGCCTTCTTCGTCGACGACATCGATCAACACTTCTAATTGCTGGCCGATGCGCTGCTGCAGCTTTTCTGCGGAAATGCGTTGCTGCACTTCCATGAAGCGCTCCCAGCGCTGTTGTTTCACGTCTTCGGGCACGGGGTCTGGTAGGTCGTTGGCGCTGGCCCCATCGACGGGTGAATACTGGAAGCAGCCGACGCGGTCCAGTTGAGCTTCTTCCAGCCAGTCGAGCAGCAACTGGAAGTCTTCTTCGGTTTCGCCCGGAAAGCCGACAATAAACGTTGAGCGTATTACCAGGTCGGGGCAGATTTTTCGCCAGGCTTTGATGCGCTCTAGCGTTTTTTCCTGATTGCCTGGGCGCTTCATCAACTTGAGCACACGCGGGCTGGCATGCTGAAACGGAATATCCAGGTAGGGAAGGATCTTGCCCTCAGCCATGAGGGGTATCATTTTGTCTACGTGGGGGTAGGGGTAGACATAGTGCATGCGTACCCACACGCCGAGCTCGCCCAGTGCAACGGCGAGGTCTTGCATGCGGGTTTCCAGAGCGCGGCCATCGACAAAGTCCAGCTTGTATTTGGTGTCCACACCGTAGGCGCTGGTGTCTTGCGAGATGACCAATAGTTCGCGGCTGCCGGCGGCGACCAGCTGCTTGGCCTCATCGACCACCTCAGCCAACGGGCGGCTGATGAGGTCGCCGCGCATCGCCGGAATAATGCAAAAGCTGCAGCGGTGGTTGCAGCCTTCGGAAATTTTTAAATACGCATAGTGCCGGGGCGTGAGTTTCACACCCTGCGGCGGTACCAAGTCGCGGTGAGGCTGGTAGCTGTCGTCCTGGGGAACATACTGATGAACCGCGCCCACAACGGCGTCAACAGCGGCCGGGCCGCTTACGTCGAGGACTTCTGGGTAGGCATTTTTAATGGCTTCGGCGTCGCTGCCTTTGCCCATGCAGCCAGTAACAATGACCTTGCCGTTTTCATTGATCGCCTCGCCAATCGCGTCCAGCGACTCCTGCTTTGCGCTGTCGATAAAGCCGCAGGTATTCACTACCACAACATCGGCATCGTTGTAGCTGGGAACGACCTCGTAGCCGTCTAAGCGCAGCTGGGTGAGTATGCGCTCGGAATCGACAAGCGCTTTCGGGCAGCCCAAACTAACAAATCCCACTTTTTGGGTTTTGTCAGCGTTTTTCTGCGGTGTGTTGTCGGGTGTGGCCATGGCTACCTCGCTATATAGACGGCGCGCATTTTACCTCAATTGCTGCCAGACTGCTCAATCAGAGAGGTGGGGGCGGCGAACGGTTTGGTTTAGCTTGCGCTGCAGCGATCGAGAGCGCTTCGCCAATTTGGTGCACCGCCTGATGGCGTTGAATAAAGGAGCGGGTCACTATGTCAAAAATACTGGGCTTTGATGTCTACGGCACGCTGGTCAATACGGCGGCGATAGAGACCCCGCTCCGTGAGCTTATGGGTGATCTCGCAGGGGTATTCGCTGCGCGCTGGCGGGAGAAACAATTGGAGTACAGCTTTCGGCGCGGACTGATGCAGCACTATGCCGATTTTTCTGTGTGTACGCGCCAGGCCCTGGATTATTGTTGTGAGGCCATGGCGCAGCCCCTTTCCCGTGAGCAGCGCAGCGCGTTGATTGCCGCCTACGCCGAGCTGCCAATTTTTGCCGATGTGCTCGACGTGCTGGCGCAGCTGGCCGGCGAGGGCCATCGACTTTTCGCCTTCTCCAATGGGGCTAAAGCAGATGTTCAGGCTATCCTGGCGAAGGCAGAAATTAGCGATTGGTTTGAGGGGGTGGTGAGTGCGGAGGAGGTGCGCGTGTTTAAGCCTAGCCCAGCCGTGTATGCACATTTTCTGCGGTCAACGGGTGGCCTTGTCGGGCACAGTTGGTTGGTGTCGTCTAACCCATTTGATGTGATCGGCGCGCGCAGTGCAGGTATGCAAGCGGCATGGGTAAAGCGCGACGCCAATGCAGTGTACGATCCCTGGGATATCGCACCGAGCGTGTGCGTGAAAAGCCTGGCAGAATTGCCTGCCCAATTATCAGAGAGGGATGTGAGTGAATAGAGTTTTCGTATTCGTTGCCGTATGGCTGTGGGCGCTGCCCACGTGGGCAGCAGAGGTGGCGTGGCAACAGGCCTATGTCGAGCAAAATATCCGCTTTATTGCCGAGCATACCGGGGCGCCCGCTGGTTTTAAGGCGGGGTTGAGTAACGCCGCGTCGCAGCAGCGTTTTGGCAGCGATAGAACGGTTTATGGCAGTTTGAGCGCGGCGGGCCAGCGGGCCTCGGGTGAGCGTGTCGCGCTGGCGGATTTTTCCCGCGGTATGGTTGAGTTGGAGTTGGCCTTTCAGTTAAACCAAGCGGTGGAAGCGCCCATTGCCAGCGTGGCAGAGCTGCAGTCGATCGTTCGCCGCGTGGCCATTGCACTCGAGTTGCCCGACTTGGCGTTATTGCCGGCTAGCCCCACCGCCAAAGAGATTGTTCGCGCCAATGTCGCCGGTAAATATTTTGTTATTGGCAATGGCGTGTCTCCGCAGGGCCTCGACCTGGATGCCCTGCCGTTGCGACTGTTTCGCGATGCGTCAATGATCGCACAGTCCTATGGCGGCGGCGTGAGTGGCGGTCAGTGGCAGGCCTTGTTAGCGCTGGTCAACCAACGTGTTGCCATGGGGTGGCGCATCACGCCTCAGCAGTGGTTGCTGACTGGCGCGCTGGGCGGCATGAATGCGCTGGAGCCCGGCTACTATCATGCCGAGTCTGTAGCGCTTGGCGGCGTCGCAATAACGGTGTACTAAGCAGCCTACATTGCCAGCGTGTCGGGGCGGCTGTGTTGCTGAACGCGCAGTCCCAGGCGTTTTAATGCCGCCAGCAATTCAACGCTGTCTTCGCGATTTAAAAATGCCCCGACGCGAACGGTTTTTGCGCGGCAGCACAAGCTGATTTCCAGGGGTGCCCAGGGGTGGTGGTGCTCCAGCACCAATATGCCACTGTGTTGCTGTGGCCACTGCCATTGTTGCTCTGCGCAAAAATAACCGCTTTCAATACGCAGCTGCTGTTCGTTTATGTGAATCACTTGTTGAATCTGCAGTTTGCCAAAGACGCGCCGCAGTAATACCCAGAGCAAAAATAATTCCAGCCCCATAAAGGGCAAGATCATCCATGCGCCAATAGCCAGAAACCCTGAGGCAAATACCAGATTGAGTCCCGCGATGGCCGCTAAGATGCGCCGGTTACTCTGCCAGCTGGCGGAACGGTTCGGGCGCAGCACAATTTGGCTGCCATCACGGTTTGTTTGCGTTTCAACCACCAGCCTATCCTCGTGCACTGGCTATAGTTTAGAGCAGGAAAAACCCCACCGGTAACTATACGTCTCCAGCAACAGTGAAAGATGTTTTTCCGTTAAACGGCAAAGGGTGGCGGGCAGGTAAACTGTATCGCTTTACCCGTGCTGGGGTGGTGCAAATTGAGTGCGCTGGCGTGCAGTAACAGCCGGGCCGATGCCTGCCTGGCTTGTTCATGGGCGTAGAACTCGCAGCCGAGGATCGGGTGGCCAATACTGGCGCAATGCACACGCAATTGGTGGGAACGACCGGTAATGGGGCTGAGCAGCAGGGTGCTATGGCTGTCGCTGCGGCGCAGGCATTCGTAGAGGGTTTGTGCAGACTTGCCGTGCTCAAAGTTAATATGTTGGCGAGGGCGACGCGGCCAGTCGCAGGCCAGCGGCAGATCGATTATGCCTTGGGCAGGGGCAACGCAGCCGCTGACGACGGCGTGATATTGCTTGGTGATCTGGCGTCGCTCGAATTGCTGGCTCAGGCGGCGGTGGCTGTCTTTATTCCGCGCAATCAACATCAGGCCAGAGGTGGCCATATCGAGTCTGTGCACAATTAATGCATCGGCGTATTGCTGCTGAATACGGCTTATCAGGCTATCGCGATTGGCCGGGTGACGGCCGGGAACTGACAATAAGCCCGCCGGTTTACTCACGGCCAGCAGGTCGTCGTCTTCATAGAGAATCCGGTGGGACTCATTGCAGGCGGGCACGATAAATTCAGTGGCTTGTGACACGGTAGGCTCTCGACAGTGGCTGGCTAAATTATGCGTGATCAGTGTGCGTGAGGCGAGTGCTCAAACGGCATCAATTTCGCTGAATTGGACGCCGACGTAGCGGTCGCTAGTCCGTATACTATCGCCGCCGAGAGCGGACTGGCGCTTGACTGCTTACCGTTGCTCATATCGCGCCGGCCTTAAAAACAGGACAAATGATGAAAATACCGTCACTGCAAGCGCGTCTGCGCGAGTACCTCCCGCATGGGCAGTTATCCCGCCAGCGCCTGCCTTTAGCGCCCGAGCTGGAGTTGTGGTTGCTCGATGAAGCCTACCCCCAGCACCTGCTCGACAGTGAGCAAATTCAGCGCATTATGAACTACCCGGCCTATTGGTGTTTTTGCTGGGCGAGCGGCCAGGTTATGGCGCGCTATATTATTGACCACCCCGAGTTGGTGCGCGGCAAGCGGGTGCTGGACTTCGGATGTGGCTCTGCGGTGGCCGCGATCGCGGCGGCCAAGGCCGGGGCGTCATCGGTGGTCGCCTGCGACCTGGATAGCGATGCATTGGCCGTCAGCAAACTCAATGCCGAGGCCAATGCCGTGAACCTCGCCTACAGCGCAGATTTCTTTGCTGACAGTGAATCGTACGATGTGATTTTGGTTGCCGACGTGCTCTACGATCGCGCCAATTTGCCGCTGTTAGGCGAGTTTCTGACGCGTGCCAACACGGTGTTGGTGGCGGACTCCCGGGTGAAGGACTTTTCCTTTCCCGGCTATCGCCACCTGCAATTTCAGCGCGCAACCACAATTCCCGATCTGGCGGAGTCCGAGGAATTTTCCCGCGTGAATGTGTACTTGGGAGAGCATTAAGCGGGCCCGTGTAGCGCATCAAGAAAGGCGCTCGCCAGCGGGCTGAGGCGCTTGCCGCGTTGATAGGCGCTGCACCAGGAGCGCTTAATGGGAAAACCCTCCACCTGTAATGCAACCAGGCTACCGTCGCTGATTCCTTGTTCGGCCACGCTGGCTGGCAGCACGGCGCAATCCTCGGAGTCGACAAGAGCGTGGCGTATTGCCTGGTTGCTGCCCAGCACGCGGGTGCGGCGAATCACGCAGCTTTGCTGCTGGCAGTAGTCCTCGAGTACTTGCCTGCTGCCCGAGCCGGGTTCGCGCAGTAGCAGGCGGTTTTCCAGAAATTCATGCAGGCTGAGCACCCCTGCACCGGCCAGGGGGTGGTGTATGGCAGCTACTGCCAGCAGTTGATGTTCGGCGAAGGGGGTGTACTGCAAGCCCTGGTCGCTGGGGACGCGAGTCATTATCGCGAGGTCATGCATATTGTCGTGCAGGCGTTTTATCAGGTGCTGGTGGTTGTCGACATGCAGGCTCACCTCCGCATCTGGGTGCTGCTGGCAGAATCGGTTGATGTAAGCGGGAATCAGGGCCTCGGCGCTCGACTCAATAATAATATTCAAGCTGCCCTGCAACTTGCCGTGTAGCTCGGTAAGTTCTATCTCTAAATTTACCAGCCGCTGCTGCAGGTCGCGGGCCGCCCGCTGTAACAGCTTGCCTGCCGGTGTCAGATAGAGTCGGCGGCCAACGTAGTCGAACAGCGGCTGGCGGATTAATTCCTCCAGGCTGCGTATTTGCGCGCTGACGGCGGGTTGCGTGAGCGACAGCTCTTCGGCGGCGCGCGAGTAGCTCATGTGCTGGCAAACTGCCAGAAAAACATCAACTTGGCGCAGAGTAAGCCGTTGTAAGTAGCTGGTTTGCATCCCCGTCTCCTGCAAAATTTACTCGTTTTATAAGTTATTGCTTATATATAGGCAAATAAATATTAATTTCTTATGAGGAATATTTTCCGCTAGGGTGGATCGCATATTTGATACCGGCTTAGGAAACCAGTCGCTATGCTGAAAAAAATCCTAATTGCCAACCGTGGTGAGATTGCGGTTCGCATTGTTCGCGCCTGTGCCGAGATGGGTATTCGCTCAGCGGCCATCTACACCGAACCCGATCGCTTTTCCCTGCATGTTAAGCGCGCTGACGAGGCTTACAACGTGGGCGCAGACCCCCTGGAGGGGTATTTGAATCCTCGCAAGCTGGTGGCGCTGGCGGTGGAAACGGGCTGCGACGGTCTGCACCCCGGCTACGGTTTTCTTTCCGAGAATGCCGAATTGGCGGAAATCTGTGCTCAGCGCGGCATTACCTTTATTGGCCCCAGTGCAGAGGTTATCCGTCGCATGGGCGATAAAACCGAGGCTCGCCGGGCGATGGTGGCGGCGGGTGTGCCGGTGACACCGGGCACTGAAGACAACCTTGCCGATGTCGAGGAAGCGGTGACGGTCGCTGCAGGCATCGGTTATCCGGTGATGTTGAAAGCCACCTCGGGTGGTGGCGGACGCGGTATTCGCCGCTGCGACAGCGAAGCAGACCTGCGACGTCAGTTTAGTCGCGTGGTCTCAGAGGCCACCAAGGCTTTCGGTCGCGCTGATGTATTTTTGGAGAAGTGTATTGTCAACCCGCGCCATATCGAGGCGCAGATTTTGGCCGACTCCCAGGGCAATGTTATCCACCTGTATGAGCGTGATTGTTCGATACAGCGCCGCAATCAAAAGTTGATTGAAATTGCGCCATCGCCGCAGCTCACGCCGGAGCAGCGCGCTTATATCGGCGACTTGGCGGTGCGCGCGGCAGAGGCGGTGGGCTATGAAAATGCCGGCACCGTAGAGTTTTTGCTTGCCGATAATCAAATTTATTTTATGGAGATGAATACCCGCGTTCAGGTGGAGCACACCATCACCGAGCAAATTACCGGGGTTGATATTGTGCGCGAGCAAATCCGCATAGCCTCCGGCCTGCCGCTTGGGTATCGGCAAGAGGATATTAGCTATCGCGGCTACGCGCTGCAGTTCCGCGTGAACGCCGAAGACCCCAAGAACGGTTTTTTGCCTAGCTTCGGCAAAATCAGCCGCTACTACGCTCCCGGTGGCCCGGGTGTGCGCACCGACACCGCGATATATACCGGCTACAGCATACCGCCGTATTTTGACTCGATGTGCCTGAAACTGGTGGTTTGGGGACTGACCTGGGAAGAAACGCTCAACCGCGGCGCGCGGGCGTTAAATGATATGCGTGTTCAGGGCGTACGAACCACCGCGCCTTACTACCAGCAAATACTTAAGCACGCGGACTTCCGCGCCGCGCATTTCGACACCAGCTTTGTTGATAGTCACCCCGAACTGATCGAGTACTCCGATAAGAGTCGGCCCGAAGAGCTTGCCCTGGCGGTGGCGGCGGCGATTGCTGCTCACGCAGGACTGTAAACCCAATAATGATTGCAGCCGCTTAGCGGCCACGATGTGCACACAGGAAAGGAAGGCACTATGACTACGCCGATTAAAATTACCGATGTCGCCCTGCGAGACGGCCATCAATCGCTTATTGCCACGCGGCTGCGCACCGAGGACATGTTGCCGGTGTGCGCCGAACTGGACGCCCTGGACTATTGGTCCCTAGAGGTATGGGGCGGCGCAACCTTTGATGCCTGCGTGCGTTTTTTGAAAGAGGACCCCTGGGAGCGACTGCGCAAGTTGCGTGAGGCGCTGCCCAATAGCCAGCTGCAAATGTTGCTGCGTGGCCAGAACCTGCTGGGTTATCGCCACTATGCTGACGATGTCGTCGAGGCCTTTATTGCCAAGGCGGCAGATAATGGCATGGATATCTTCCGGATCTTCGATGCGATGAACGATGTGCGTAATTTGCAGACGGCGATCGCCGCCGTGAAGGCCGCCGGCAAACATGCTCAGGGTACCATTTGCTACACCACCAGCCCCGTGCACAACACGGAAACGTTCGTCGAGCAGGCGCGTAAGATGGTGGACATGGGCGTAGATTCCCTGGCTATCAAAGATATGGCGGGCCTGCTGACGCCGAGTACCACCGGTGAGTTGGTCGCGGCGTTAAAGGCCGAGTTCGATCTGCCGCTGGCCCTGCATTCGCATATGACATCGGGTTTGGCTGGGCTGTGTCAGTTGAAGGCGGTAGAGGCGGGCGTGGATATTATCGATACCGCTATCTCAGCCTTTGCCAACGGCACCAGTCACCCGGCGACCGAAACCATGGTTGCAGGCCTAAAAGACACGCCCTACGACTCGGGCCTGGATCTGGAAGTTTTACAAAGCGTTGCCAAGAAACTGTGGGCGGTGCGCAAGAAATACCGGCAGTTTGAGAGTGAGTTTACTCGCGAAGATGTCAGCGTTCAGATAAACCAAGTGCCGGGCGGCATGATGTCTAACCTGGCGAACCAGCTAAAAGAGCAGGGTGCCTTGCACCGTATCGACGAAGTCTTCGCGGAGATTCCCCGGGTGCGCAAGGACCTGGGCTTCCCGCCGCTGGTAACGCCCACCTCGCAGATTGTCGGTACCCAGGCGGTGATGAATATTCTGGCAGAGGCGCCCTATACCACCATTACCAATGAGGTGAAGCGCTATTTGCAGGGTCACTACGGCGCGGCGCTGGGAACGGTGAATGAAGAATTGCGAGCCAAGGCGATTGGCAGTGAAGCGGTGATCGATGTTCGCCCTGCAGATTTGCTGCCGCCTGAAATGGAGAAATTGCGCGCAGAAATTGGCGAGCTGGCCGACAGTGAAGAGGATGTACTGAGTTACGCCATGTTCCCGGATCTGGGCCGCAGCTACCTCCAGCAGCGTCGCGATGGCACATTGCAACCCGAGGTTTTAGAGCCGGAACCCGAGACCGATCGCCCCGCCGCGGAAAATGCGGTGCCCACCGAATTTGTGATCGATGTTCACGGTGAAAGTTATCAAGTGGCGATTACCGGCGTCGGCATTAAGGGTAAAGGCAAACGGCACTTGTACATGACGCTGGACGGTATGCCAGAGGAAGTGGTTTTCGAGGCATTGAACGAATACCAGCGCGACGGGGGGAGTGGACGCCGGCAGGCAACTCAGCCGGGGCATGTTACAACGAATATGCCGGGCAATATCGTCGATGTATTAGTGGCGCAGGGCGATGTGGTTAAGGCGGGCCAGCCAGTGCTCGTCACTGAGGCGATGAAAATGGAAGCGGAAGTGCAGGCGCCGATTGATGGCACAGTTCGTGATATCCACGTTAGCAAGGGAGATCGCGTCACTCCGGGTGAGGTATTAATAGAAATCGAGTAAAGAGCAAGAAAAACGCTTGCAAACCTCAATGATAATGATTATCGTTTAGTTGTGTCGCGGCGGGATGGTGTCTCCCCCCTCTCTCTGACGTTCTTATCCCGTCGCGACCTCTCTCCGTATTGGCCCCGGTTGCTTACCCTGCTTCCGGGGCTCTTTTTCTACGTCCCGCCACGCCTGCCCCTTGTCATGTAAGCAGTTTATGTAATTGCACTGCAGCGCAGTATTTGTGACATAGCGTCAACATCCTGTTTTCCCTCGCGTAAGCTCTATGGCTCACTCGCTGGTATCAATGCGCGGTGATTACATAACAATAATAGAGGTTGTATCGCAGTGAATAGGGTTATGTTGGGTAGCGGCCTGCTGCCGCTTTGTTTTGGCAGTATCGTCACGGTATTACCGATTTTCAGTGCACCCGCTTACGCGCAGTTAGAGGAGGTGGTCGTCACGGCCAGGCGCCGGGAGGAGAGTCTGCAGGACACGCCGATTTCTGTTTCGGCGATCGGGGCATCGGCGCTGGAGGATGCGGGCATCACATCGCTGGCGGATGTTAAGAACATCGTGCCGAATTTGCAGATAGCGCCGACGGCGACCAAAAGCCAAGCGATTTTTGTGCGGGGTATCGGTCAGCGCGCCTCTACACCTGAGCTCGACCCAGGAGTAGGCCAGTATTTGAATGGTATTTTCATCGCCCGTCAGGACTCTCAACTCTTAGATGCGGTTGATGTTGAAAACATCCAGGTATTGCGCGGGCCACAGGGCACGCTGTTTGGTAAAAACAATACCGGTGGTGCGATGCTGGTTAGCACGGTTGCACCAGATTTTAGTCGCCCGAGCGGCAGCGCCACGGTCACTGCCGGCTCTCACGGCCGCCAGGATATTAAGGCCAGCGTTAATTTGCCATTGATCGAAAATCAAATGGGCCTGAGGCTCAGTGGCACTGTGCGGCGCCTGGATGGCTACGTTAAGAATATTGTCGATGGCACACGCTTTGGCGATGAGGACCGGCAAGCGGTGTCTGCGCGGCTATTGTGGGACCTTACCGAGAACCTGCAACTCGATGTCTTTTCATTCTGGAGCTCGCAGGATGAGAAAGGGCAGGCGAACAATTGCGAAGTGATCAATGCGCAAGCGGCGGCGGCCACATTCTTTGTTCCCCAGCAGCCTGATAATTACGCCCAGCGATGTCAGCAGCAGGAGGGCTTGGCAGAGCAGCGCAAGGTGGCTATCAACACCGAAGCCAGTTTTTATCGCCAGCAGTCACAGCTTCACGCGATAAAGCTGAATTGGCATATGGGGCCGCTTGACCTTGAGTCGATCACCGCCTACAGCCGTCAATATGGCTTGGGTAAGCAGGAGGATGTTGACGGCAGTGACTTTAGCCTCGTGCACAATGGTGAGCGTTTGGCATTAAAAGCCCTGACGGCCTCCGGCGTCGACCCGGATCAAGAAACGCATTACCAACTCAGTCAGGAGCTGAAATTCAACGGGCGGTTTTTCGAGGACAAGCTCGACCTGACGTTTGGCGCCTTCTACTCTGCAGAGCGCATCGATGGATTTCCCTATCCACAAATTATTGGCGCCAACGGGGTTCTGGGTATTCCCCCGGAATTTCTGCTGAGTAGTACCGCAGGCGTTGCGCTGCCTGGGGTCGATTTACTGTCGGCGGCTGCCAATAACCTTGTGCTGCCGCTGCTGTCAGCGTCGGTCAATTTAAGCTATATCGAAAATGAAACACGTGCGCTGTTTGTACAGGGTAGTTACGATCTTACGTCCCATCTGCAACTAACGCTGGGCGTGCGTTACACCGAAGATGATAAACAGCGGGAGATTGCTTTATACAACGCCGATTTCAATGCCTTTGGGCTGCGTGAGGGGCTTATTCATGCTCAGGGTGGCATCTATAACCCAGTGCCCAGAGCGTATTTTGACAATATCGACTTTGCACAACCCATTCCGTTTCTCGCGCCGGTGTCGACGTCATCGGAGCTGTCCTTTGACCAGGTTTCGCCAGCGTTGACGGTGAGCTATATCTGGGAAGAGGCGGACATCGCGGCGATCGGCCTCAATAGTTTGATGACCTATGTGACCGTCAGCGAGGGCTATAAATCGGGCGGTATTGGTCTGCGGGGGCGACGCCTCAATGAGTTCGAGCCAGAGGTGGTGGAGAACAGTGAGGTCGGGTTTAAGCTCGATGCCCTCGATTCGAGTTTGCGTCTCAATGGTGCGATCTACCATATGAGCTACGACCAGATCCAAGTTCAGCAGGCCGAGACGGGCCCCGGTGGGCCGACCGATGTCATCCTGTTTTTGGATAACGCGGGTTCTGCCGTAGTGCAGGGCGCCGAATTGGAAGCAACCTGGCTCTACGAAGGGCTACAGGTCAATGCCAATGCCGGCTATACCGATGCCTATTATCGGGATTACACGGTATTTTTAGCGGATGGCTCCAGCTTTGATCGCAGTGCCGAGCCCTTTGCGGTGGTGCCAAAAAACACCCGCTCGCTCGCCGTGCAATACCATTGGCAAACGCGCTTTGGCGCGTTCATTCCGCGCTTGCATTACTCTTACCGCTCGGAAATTTTTGTCGGCCTGGATGCCAAGGCCAATCTCTACGATGGCGCGACATTGGGCGGGCAGGAGTTGTATAACGCACGCCTGACCTGGCTGCCCGACGAGAAGCTGCGTGTGGCGATGTACGTGAACAACCTGAAAGACTCGCTGTTTTTTGGCGGCGGGGTGGCACTGGGTGACAATCTTGGCACAACCACGAAGGCGCAGTTGCCGCCGCGTCACTACGGCCTGGAAATTTCGTATCAATGGGATTAAACGTGGCTGCCAAACAAGCCAATGAAATAACGGTTGAGCAGGCCGTGGCAGAAGCCGAGGCCTCTGCTGAGCGACTCTTGAGTATGGCGAGGGCAATAAATGCGAGGCAGTGCCAGCCGGACACCTGGTCCTGTCGCCGTCAGTGGTGTGCAGATGCCGGGACCTATGTCTATCACAGCCATATCGCGGTGAGTGGTCAGGATCGTGAGCGACTGCATTGGCTGAGCAATGTGTTTTTTCACGCGGCTAGCCTGCACTGTCAGCCTTGGTACCCGCAATTTAAGGGCGGTAAACGCCAGGTGTTGGCCAGTCCCCCTGAGGGGCAGGTTGTCGATCATCAACTGTGTTGGGGGCGCTTTGACCTGGGGCTGCCAAGCCCGCGTTATTATCGGCAATTACTGTCTTTGCTTCGCCCGGCAGATGACGCTGCGGTAATCGTTGCCCGCTCCGTGGACCACGGCCCGGCGCTGCCACCTAAGGCCAGGCTGGCTTATACGCTGTCGCCCAATGGCGAGGTCTTGCTGTGGTGCGACGATCAGCTGCACTGGCACCATATCTGCTGTACCCCCGGGGCGGGTATTTTGAATGGTTCTGCTGACCGCTGGCTGATAAATGCCCTGCGGTGGTTGCGCTTAGATCAGTCGGAACGGCGCACCTATCGACGTGAAGCGGAGCAGTTGCGAGACTGGTTACACGCCGGTCAGCCCAGTGTCTCGCCGGCGATCCTTGCATAGCACGCCAGTGCGCGATAGCTGAAGAGTGGAGCATGGAAGAGGTGGCGCCCCGGAGAGGATTCGAACCTCTGACCTGCCCCTTAGGAGGGGGCCGCGCTATCCAGCTGTGCCACCGGGGCGAAAAGCGCAGCGGGAGATTCTACTGACTCTATCTGCGTGGCGCAAAGGCTTCGTCGGCGGTTCGTTATTTAATGAGCGGCTCGCTGTAGCTGTGCTCGATATCCCAAGGGAAATGTATCCAGGTATCTTGAGCGAATTCGCGGGTGTAGTACTCGGCCAGCGCCATCGCCTGAGGTTTGGCGTAGATGGTGACGAATGTGGCCTTGGGCAGCAGCTCGCGGGCAATTTTTGCAGTGCCTCCGGTATCGACGAGGTCGTCAACCAGCAGATAACCGTCACCGTCACCTTCCACTGATTTGAGAATACTAATCTCGCCCTGCTTGTCGTGGTCGTAACTGGCGATACACAGGGTGTCGACGACGCGAAGGTTGAGTTCGCGCGCGAGAATGGCGCCCGGTACCAAGCCACCGCGGGCGATACTGATAATGCCTTTCCACGGCGTGGCGGTGAGTTTGCGCGCAAGGTTACGGGTGTCGCGGTGCAGTTCGTCCCAAGTTAGGTAGTACACGGGCGTTTCGCTGGTCGACATGCTGAGGTCCTGGCTGAGTGTAGGGAAAGGCAGTAGGGCGCGATTTTGCAGCAAGCGTGGTGCCCGGGCAAGAGTGGAGATGCTTGTGTCAAAATACCGACATGCTGGTGTGGTTATGCTGCCCGGGCTTGGCTATAGTCAAAAAAACGACAACGGCAAACAGAGAAAATGTGGCACCCATGCCAACGCGTATCCAGTTACTCATCGACGCAGATCCCAATATCATCGCCCACTATCGCCTGTTGTTAGAGGCACTAGACCCAAACCAGCAACGGGTGACCTGCGTTGAGGAATTGGCACAGGCGAATGCCGTGTTATTGGCCGACGGTGCGCGCCTTGCGCCCGAAGCGCTCGACGAGCGTCCCTGTCTGTTGGCGGGTGCGCTGGCTCAGCAAGGGCGGTGGTCGAACTGCGTGGCCTGTATCGACGCTCCGGTATTTGATTCGCTGCTAGAGGGCTTAGGGCGCCTGGGGTCGATGCTCGGCGATGTCCCATCGGACATTGATCACGGCTTAGTCGCCAGCAGTCCGGCAATGCAGGAGTTGACGCACCTGCTAGCCCAAGTTGCCGACAAATCGGTAACGGTGCTGATTAACGGTCCCTCCGGCGCGGGTAAGGAATTGGTTGCACAGGCAATACACCGTCTTTCTTCCAGAAGCTCTGGCCCTTTTGTGCCGATCAATTGCGGCGCCATTCCCCGAGAGTTATTAGAATCAGAATTGTTTGGGCATGAGCGCGGCGCGTTCACGGGCGCGATTTCTAGCCGCGCCGGTCGCTTTGAGCTGGCTGACGGCGGCACTTTGTTTCTGGATGAGATTGGCGACATGCCGCTGGATATGCAGGTGAAGATATTGCGCGCTATTCAGGAACGCAGTTTTGAGCGTGTTGGTTCCAGCGAGAGCCGCAGCGCCGATGTGCGAATCATCGCCGCGACGCACCGGGATTTGCCGGCAATGATCGACGCGGGGGAATTTCGCGAAGACCTTTACTACCGCTTGAACGTTTTTCCGCTGCAGGTTCCTGCCTTGTCCGAACGTAAAGAGGATATTCCCGCCCTGGTGCGCGACATCATCCGCCAGCTTGCCGACGACGGTTTGGGCACCCTGGCGCTAGCGCCGTCAGCAGTCGCTTCTCTGCAGGCTCACTCTTGGGCGGGTAACGTTCGAGAGTTGGCAAATTTGCTGGAGCGACTGCTGATTATGTACCCGGACAAAGTGGTGGGGCGCCAGGACTTGCCTGACGCCTACCGCGGTGCCGAGTTGGTGTGGCAGCCACCAGCGCGCGTTGAAGTGCGCACGAGCGGGGCGGCAACCGCCGTTGATGAGCTTCCGGTTGAGGGTGTATCACTCAAGGAAGAGGTGGCTGACTTTGAGCAGCGACGGATTCAACAGGCCCTTCGGGCGGCAGATCATGTTGTAAGCCGGGCGGCGCAGCTGCTCGGCTTGCGGCGAACCACGTTGATCGAAAAAATGCGCAAGTACGGCATGTCTGCCGACGTTTAACAGCCGCCGAACAGCTCAATCCAGTTGCCGTCAGGGTCACATACAAAGGCGAAGCCAATGTTTTCGGCAAAGCGGGTAACATCGACGGCAATCCCGACATTGGCCGCTTTGAGCTGGGCAATAACGCTGTTCAGGTCGGCGACGCCAAAGCTGATATAGCGATAGCCGCAGGCAGCGTGGCCACCGCCAGGAATGCATTGCTCGGGCGTTTCGTCACCGTAGTTCACCAGCTTGATGACTGCCGTGCCCAGTCGGTAGCGGTGCATTGTTCCGCCGGGGAAGTCGAGCTTGCCCTCGAAGGCCAAGCCAAGGGTGTTGCTATAGAAGTGACACATGGTGTCGATGTTGTGAGTGACGATGCCGACTTCAATTGTTTCGCTAAGTGCTGTCATGTGAGACGCCTCGATCTTTTTCTTTCAGGCTACCAGAGCGCCTGTACAGACGGCAGGCTTAGCTGGCAAATCTTCATAACAGTTTGAACTGCTTAACCACCGGCAAGTTTGACGGTGTAGCCGCGCTCTTCCAATAGGCGCTTCAGGGCTTGGCGCTGATCCCCTTGGAACTCTAGTTGTCCGTCCTTCACCGCGCCGCCAATACTGAGCTTTTGTTTTAACTCCTTGCCGAGTTTTTTCAGGGCGGCGTCGTCTAGCGGTATGCCGCTGACAATACTCACGCCCTTGCCTTTGCGGCCTTTGGTTTCTCGACGAATACGCACAATGCCATCGCCGCTGCGGGCGCTGCGTTCAGCGTCGGCGTTGATATCTTTGCAGCGGCACTGTTGTTGGGCTTCTCCACATTGTGGACACATCCGGCCTTGGTCTGTGGAGTAGACGATACGTGACATAAAGAGGCTTCACTCGAAAAATTCTTATGCAAAAAAGTATAATAACCAGCGAGGGCGGTATAGTAGCCCACGATTTTTTCAGGAGCCTGCACCGATGTCCAGTCGCGAAACAGAGCAGCTAGTGGAGCTGCAAACTCAGTTGGCCTATCAGGAAGACTTACTCAATGCGCTTAACGACAGGGTAAGTGAGCAGGACGGCGAACTGCGTATCTTGCGACAGCAGCTGCGCCAATTAGCGCAAGCCAGTCGTGTAATGCGTGAAACGATGGAAGAGCAGGGCTTGGCTCAGCCCGGCTTCGCGGCGGATATGGAGAAGCCGCCGCATTATTAACCCAGTGGTAGCGGGCGCTAGTCGACGACCGAAACTTCCTCGGCCTGCGGACCCTTTTCGCCTTCGCTGAGCACAAACTCCACGAGTTGTCCTTCCATTAGGCTGCGGCGGCCTCGGCCTTTGCCACGGATAGAGCGAAAGTGAACGAATACATCGTCACCCCCCTCACGAGTAATAAAACCATAGCCCTTACTTACGTTGAACCATTTTACGGTACCGCGCTCGCGCTTGCTGCCCAGGGCGTCAATGATGCTGGGTAGTCGTGGAGAAAGCAGCATGGCAAATAGTAGCGCTGCAAATACAAGAGCTGCGGGCAGTGCTGCCAGGCTAGCGAGCCCCAATTTGGAGAGAGAAAATACCGTCAGTGCGCTGAGCGCTGCAGAAATAATAATTCTTAGAATTAACAACATAACAATACAGAACCAAAAATAAATAAACAAAACAATGAATTAAGGGCCGGCAATATCGGCCACAGCCGGCGGAGTATAGCACCCCAATTACAGTTCGTCGCCGTGCAACGTACTGAGCTTGAAGCGGCGTGACAGCAACCAATCGGTAACGCGGCTGGGCAACTTACTGAGTGAATACAGCCGCCGATGCCCGTTAGCAACGCCCACATAGGCGGGGCAGCGTGATTGTTCGCTGGCGTCGAAGATACGCTTGGCAACGTCGTCGGCATCACTCGCGTTTTGCTGGGACAGGCTTGCTCGCTCGGCTATGGCTTGTTGCAGTGGCTGGTAGGGCCCCTGTGTTTGCTGTGGCGTCAATTCAGATTCGGCGCGTTCAGCGAATTTCGACCGGATGGCGCCTGCTCTAACCACCATCACTCGAATGCCAAAGGGGGCTAATTCCATGCGCATGGCATCGCTCAACGCGTGCAATGCAGCTTTGCTGGCGCAGTAGCTGCCGGCAAAGGGCGTCACCAAACTTGCTGACACGCTGCCGATGTTTACAACCGTGCTCCCGCGCTTTAATGACTGGCGTGCAGACTGAACAAGCTCAAGCGGCGCGATGCTATTGGTTTGGAATTGCTCGGCGAGTTTTTGTGGGCTGATTTCCAGCATCGGCCCCATCAGGCCAAAGCCCGCGTTATTAATCAATAGATCAATCTGGCCGAACTCCTCGTGCAGCTGAGTGCAAAGCGTTCGAATGTGCTCGGGGTCATTGAGGTCTAATGCGCGCTTGTGAAGGCGAGGGTGCTCCAGCGTAATCGATTCGGGCCTGCGGGCGGTGGCAACCACGTGGTAGCCGTGGGCAAGGCCCTGTTCGGCAAGTGCTTTTCCCAAGCCGCTTGAGCAGCCGGTAATCAGCGCTAACTTAAATGAATCTGTCATGGCAACGCTCCATATGCGGGGTGTTTCATCGCGGTAAATCGCAGGCCTACGTTAGTGGAACTACGCATTTTTATGCACCACGCGCTGGGAGATGATGCGCCATATCCATGGGTGTTGGCAACGATGAGCCTTCAGCAAATCAGGGAGGGATGATATGCGTGCAAGCACCACTGCGCGTCGGTATGTTGTGCGCCGTTGTGCCTTTCGCTTGGTGTGGTCGGCGCTGTTGGCAACAAGCCTGGCGGTAGGAAGCGCAAGGGCTGAAATTACTGGATTTATCGAGCGACCCGTCCCGTTTGCTGAGACCTTGGCCGAAGTCGACTATTTACTTGACCATGGTGCGGTCGTTCCGCGTTTCTTCGACCTGCTGGAAAACTCGGATCTCGCCGCTTTTCAGGCGCTTCAGCAGCAAATGAGCCGAGCGCAGTCTCCACTGGCAACACTGCAATCGCTAGGGGGGGAGCAACAAGCCCTGCTATCGCTGCAATCTATTGTGTCCGCCTACTCGGCTTACAAGGTGGGGAATGCCGCCGCCGTTCCACTCAATGCTGAATTGGATCAGCGCATAGTTATCGATGCGCTCAGCAAGCTGCATGATCAGTTAGTTGCGCAGATCGCAAGGGATGAAAAACGCTGGCAGAGCGCGCAGCGCAACCGCTTGTTGTTGCTGTTCTCATTGGTGGTGATGGTATCAGCGGCGGTAGTGCTGGCCGTATTGCTGTCGCGGCGTCAGCGCACGGTCTCGGCCTTGCAGGCCAATGTTGAAACGGAGGTGTTGCGCCGCCAGACCCTGATGGCATCAATTCCTGGAGCGGTGTTGATATGCGACGCACAAGGGGTGTTGATTGCCGCCAGCGAAACCGCATCCAAATTACTGGGCTATCGGAATGCCGCACTGATAAAGCGCTCTCTGCGCAGCTTGTTTGCACCGCGATTCGAACACAAATATGAGTTTCTGATGGAGTCCTCGTCAGACCAGGATGCCAGCTTTAAAGGCATCGAGTTGATGTTGATGAGTCATTCCGGCAGTGAAGTGGCGGTTGAGTTATACCCCGGTTGGTACACCGATGCAGATGGCAGCCGTCGCCTGTTGTTATTGATTCGCGACATGAGTGACCAGTACCTGATGCACGAACAATATCAGCACAGCCAGCAGCGTTTTGACCTGGCGGTTATGGCCTCACACGATGCCATATGGGATTGGGACTTGCTCGCGAAGGAGGTGTACTTAAGCCCTGCATGGCTGAAAATGGTCGGGCTGTCGCGCTGTGACGAGCGCGACGGTTTACGCGTGCTGATGAACAGTATTCCGGAAGCGGATCAGCAACGGCTGAATCCGGAATTCATCGCGTTTTTGAAGAGTGATGACAAGCTGTTTTCTGGGGAGCACAAGATACGTCGTCGGGACGGCTCCGTGCTCGAAGTGAGTTTTCAGGCGGCCGTGCAACGCGATTCTGAGGGGCGCGTTGTTCGTATGGTGGGTGTTCAATCGGATATCAGCGCGGCGAAGCAGGCAGAGCGGCAGCTGCTTGCTGACAAGCATGGGCTTGAAGATCGCTTGCGGTTGCAAAGCATGCAACTCGAAGAAGCGAATCAGCGGGCAGAGCAGGCCAGTAATGCCAAGTCGGCCTTTCTTTCGGTAATGGGGCATGAGTTCCGCACCCCGATGAATGCTGTGGTGGGTATGACTGACCTGTTGTCAAAGTCGGCCCTGAACCGCGAGCAGCGGTTAATGCTCGATACCATTCGCCGTTCCTCTCAGAGTCTATTGGCAACCCTCGACAACATTATCGACTACTCACTGCTTGAAACCGGTGACGTGACATTAGAGGAAGAGAATGTCCAGCTGTGGGATTACCTGGAGGGAGTCGCCTTGGCGGTAGCGCCCATGGTGGCCAGGAATCAGCAGCAGTTTCTATTGCGCATCGATCCGCGGTTGCCAGAGCAATTGTTTACCGACCCCATTCGCTTGCGGCAATTACTGTTAGTGTTGCTTGAGAATGCGGTTAAGTTTTCTGTTTACAGTACGCCGAGAGGCATTATTGAGCTGCAAGTGCGTCCCGCCAGCGACGTGGAGCGGCAGTACTACGACTGGGCCGAACTTGTCTTTGAGGTTCACGACAACGGTGTGGGGATTCCCGAGCAGGGCAGTCGCGAGTTATTTCGGCCCTTTGTGCAGGCAGAAAATTCTCGAAACCGTCGTTTTGGTGGGGTGGGCTTGGGGCTGGCTGTCGCCGAAAAACTCGTGTCGCTCATGCGCGGGCATATCCTGGTGAGTAGTGTGGACGATGCCGGTAGCTGCTTCTCGGTGCTGTTACCCGCGCAAAAGCTGGAATTGAATCATGCGGATGTCGACGCCGCTGGCCTGCCGATTATCGCGCTGGTCAGTGATGAGCGGTTGCGTTTATCGCTGTCGGCGGCGCTGAGCCGGCGAGGTTGGCGTGCTCACTTCGTTACCGATGTGCATGGCCTGCAAAAACACTTGGCCAAGATACCAGACGCCTCGCCGCAGTTGGTAATTAGTGATCGACGTGAGGCCTGCTTGGAAGCGTTGGTCACCGTCATCTATTTGCGAGAGCGACCTGAGCACGAAGAGTCGCTGCCGGCGGCGAGTGAGCGCGTTGTATTAACTAACCCACTGTTACCATCGCAACTTTACCGCGCCATTGATGCCGCTATACCGTCGGAGCAGGACCCCGACACGGCGGCCAGGCTCAGACCTTGAGCACGTCCTCGGCTTGCAGCCCTTTGGGGCCTTCTACAAGTTTGAACTCGACATTCTGGCCCTCGTCCAGGGTGCGATAGCCGTCCCCCTGAATGGAGCGAAAGTGGACAAATACGTCCTCGCCTTCGTTTCGGGTAATAAAGCCAAACCCTTTGGCGTTATTAAACCATTTCACGGTGCCAGTTACGCGGTCGCTCATTGCTTATCCTCTTTGTCGCAGTCGGGTCGCATAAAGGTGCTTTCGGTCGGGCGGCGAGAAAATTGCCACCAGTCCGGGAAAAAGAGATAGGAAGCGGGCAGAGCGGTCTGCTTCGGGGCGGGGAGCCGGGCTTGCCGGTTGTCAGCGAAACGAGAAAACATCACAGTTGGGTGAATAGCGCTGCCGAGATTGCTGTTTACTATAACGACTCTAGCGCTGTTGTCCATGCTTTGACCCATTCATTTGGATCAAAGCATGGCAATGCGGCGTTACAGCGCCTCTATTTCGCCGCGTTGTTCAACGAGTCGCAGGCGAGCATGCTGCTGGCCTTGCAGCTTTTCTTTTTCCTTCTCGACGACCGCTGCCGGTGCCTTGTCGATAAAACCGGGGTTCCCAAGCTTTCCGCTCAAGCGCTGGATGTCCTTGTCCAGTTTGGCAATTTCCTTGTCGAGGCGAGCCAGCTCCGCGGCCTTGTCAATGAGGCCTGCCATCGGGACGAGAACCTCCATATCGCCAACCAGTTGTGTGGCGGCCATCGGCGCTTGCTCGCCGTCGTTCAGGACGCGTATATCGTCCAGTTTTGCTAGTTTCAGCAGGAATTGCCGATTGGCTTCCAGGCGTTGGCTATCTTCCTCGCTGGTGTTGCGCAGCAGCACATTGAGCGCTTTCGAGGGGGGCACGTTCATCTCGCCGCGAATGTTGCGTATTGCGGTGATAACAGCTTTTAACCATTCGGCATCGCTAAGGGCCTGCTCGTCAATGCCTTGATCATTTGAGCAGGGATAGGGCTGCAGCATAATGCTGCTATCGCCTGCATTAATGCCGGCAATTGGGGCCACGCGCTGCCAAATTTCCTCGGTGATAAAGGGCATAAAGGGGTGAGCAAGGCGCAGGGTTGCTTCAAGAACCTGGATGAGCGTACGCCGCGTGCCGCGTTTTGCTTCGGCGCTGGCGTTGTCGTCCCAAAGGACTGGCTTGGAGAGTTCCAGGTACCAATCGCAGTACTCGTTCCAGATAAATTCATAGACCTCTTGAGAGGCGTGATCCAAGCGGTAGGCGGCCATCGCATCAGCCACTCGCCGCTGCGCTTGTTCCAGGCGCGCGCAGATCCAGCGGTCGGCGAGGCTGAGTTCGACGGGCTCATTGCCCGTGCCGCAATCTTCGCCCTCAGTATTCATCAACACATAGCGGGCAGCGTTCCAGATCTTGTTACAGAAATTCCGGTAGCCCTCTAAGCGTTTCATGTCCCAGTTGATGTCGCGGCCGGTCGAGGCCAGCGAGTAGAGGGTAAAACGCAGTGCATCGGTGCCGTGGGCGCCAATACCCTCAGGAAAGGCTTTACGCGTTGCTTTGCCGATTTTCTCGGCAAGTTGAGGCTGCATCATATTGCCGGTGCGTTTTTGCAACAGGCTGTCGAGGTCAATGCCGTCGATCATGTCCAAGGGGTCGAGGACATTGCCCTTGGACTTGGACATTTTTTGCCCTTGTTCGTCGCGTATCAAACCAGTGACGTAAACCGTCTTGAACGGGACTTGGGGGCTGCCGTCTTCGTCTTTCATAAAGTGCATGGTCATCATGATCATGCGAGCGACCCAGAAGAAGATAATGTCGAAGCCGGTTACCAACACATCGGTGGGATGGAAGGTTTTCAGGCGCTCGGTCGCCTCCGGCCAACCGAGGGTGCCAAAGGTCCACAGCGCGGAACTAAACCAAGTATCGAGTACGTCTTCATCCTGCTGCAGCGCCAGCTCGGGGGGCAAACCATACTTGCTGCGGGCTTCTTCTTCATTGCGGGCCACATAGATATTGCCCTCGCTGTCATACCATGCGGGCACGCGATGGCCCCACCACAGCTGGCGAGAAATGCACCAGTCTTGGATGTCCCGCATCCAACTGAAATACATATTTTCATACTGCTTGGGTACAAATTGGATGCGGCCGTCTTCTACGGCGGCAATGGCGGGCTCGGCTAATTTTGCCGTCGCCACAAACCACTGGTCGGTGAGCAGGGGCTCGATCACCAGGCCTGAGCGGTCGCCTCGGGGGACTTTCAGCGCGTGATCGTCGACTTTTTCCAGCAGGCCTGCTGCGTCTAAGTCGGCGACAATGGCCTTTCGCGCGGCGTATCGGTCCAGCCCTGCATAGGCCTCGGGCAGGCCGGCATCTAATTCATCGTTCGCGCTACTATCGCTGTTGTAGACGTCTGCGCGGCCGAGGATGGCAGCGTCCTGATCCATAATATTGATCATTGGCAGCTTGTGACGCTGACCAAGTGCGTAGTCGTTGAAATCGTGCGCGGGGGTGATTTTGACACAGCCAGTCCCGAACTCGCGGTCGACATAGTCGTCGGCAACGATGGGTATGCGGCGGCCGACCAGCGGCAGCTCGATAAATTTACCGACCAGCGACTGGTAGCGCTCGTCTGCGGGGTTTACCGCGACGGCGGTGTCGCCGAGCATGGTTTCCGGGCGGGTGGTGGCAACGACAAGGTAGCGGCTGCCATCGGCGGTTGTTTGGCCGTCAGCCAATGGGTAGCGGAAGTGCCAGAGATGGCCATTCTCGTCTTTGTTTTCAACTTCCAAGTCGGAAATGGCGGTGTGGAGCTTGGGATCCCAGTTGACCAGGCGCTTACCGCGGTAGATTAATTTGTCGTCGTAAAGGCGAACGAAGACCTCTTGAACGGCCTTGTAGAAGCCGTCATCCATGGTAAACCGTTCGTTTTGCCAGTCGACAGAGGCGCCGAGGCGACGCAGCTGGCGAGTAATTGTGCCGCCAGACTCCTCTTTCCATTCCCATACCTTGTCCAGGAAGGCGTCGCGGCCCAGGTCGTGACGGGTCTGGCCACTTTCCGCAGCGAGTTTGCGCTCGACGACCATCTGGGTGGCAATACCTGCGTGATCGGTTCCCACTTGCCACAGCGCTTTGGCGCCTTTCATGCGCTGATAGCGGGTGAGCGCATCCATGATCGAATCCTGAAACGCATGCCCCATGTGAAGGCTGCCGGTGACATTGGGAGGTGGGATCATGATGCTGTAGGCAGGGCCATCTCCGGCGGGGGAGAAATACCCTTTTTCCTCCCAGGTCTGGTACCACTTGCTTTCAATGTCCGCAGGCTGAAATGTTTTATCCATGGGTTTCCGTTCGGCGATAACTGTTGGGCGCAGAGCGCGGGAAGGCGCTAACGCAAAAAGGCGATAAGTATACTGAGTTTTGGTGCTCTGGGCCAAAGCGCGAGAGGATTGTTTGGAGAGGTTTTACGCCGGGGGCGAGCGCCGGTGCTCTGGCGCGCTGCCTTAGCGCTGACGGCTTTGTTGATACCAGCGCTCGAGTACGTCGCCGTCGAGCTTAAGCAGACGCCTGCGAAGTTCCGCTTCTATGTCGGGCAGCATATCGTCGATCAATTCTTGTAAAAAAATCTCCCTGCTGTGGTCGTCGTCACCGCCGGCCAGCCAGTCACTGCTGTTACTGGCTGTTTGTTCCGCGCTATCTGAAGCCTCGGCGGGCTCGGTATCGGGCGTGTGGATAATGTCGTTCAGCACCGGGATGTCGTCGCCGGTGTCACTGAGAACGGTTTTTAATGATTGCAGTTCGTCTAACAGGGGAAGTTGTTCGTCGTTGGTGTGGCTCATTGCAGTCCCCCTTATTGGCCGACGTTGTGATTGTGCAGCGGGTAGCCGCGACGCTTGTAAAAGCTGTAGCGCTGCCGCGATGCCGCCAGCGACTGCTCGCGTTGATCGACAATTTCTGCCAGCCGTGTAAAGCGGCTGAATGGCTCGGGCACATCATGGGCGAGATTGATCAGCAGGTCGCAATGATCGCCCATGGCGGTGTGGTCGCCTGCGTGGCAGATCGCTATGTCAGCGCCACCCTCTGCACCCAGCTCATGGGGAAGAAAACTCTCTGGCTTAAACTGCCAAAGACGGTCGTCGAGTTCGGCGGCTTGCTGGGCATCGGCGCAGTACATCAATATTTGATGACCACCGCGCCATGCTTTCTCGGCCAGCCGGCAGCTGAAATCCATTGCCGCATCGGCCGAGGTACTGCCGATAATGTAAAAATCGACGCGTGTCACCTAGTCCTTTGCCTTGCTTTGCAGGTAGTTGAAGAGCAGACCTACCGGGCGACCAGTAGCGCCTTTGTTGGCACCGGACAGCCAGGCGGCGCCCGCGATATCCAAATGTGCCCAGCGATAGTCTTTACAAAAGCGCGACAGGAAGCAGGCGGCGGTAACGCTGCCGGCCTCGGGGCCGCCGATATTTGCCATGTCGGCAAAGTTACTGTCCAGTTGCGGCTGGTAGTCATCCCACAAGGGCATAGGCCAGGCGCGGTCGCGTGCCTCGTTACCACAGTTTTGCAGCTCTGCAGCAAAGTCGTCTTGATTACTGTATAGGCCGATAGCGTGTTTACCCAGGGCAACAACACAGGCGCCTGTCAGCGTTGCGATATCGATGACTGACGCGGGTTTATACTTGCCTGCGTAGGTGAGAGCGTCGCAGAGCACCAATCGGCCTTCGGCGTCGGTATTGAGTATTTCGATGGTTTGCCCCGACATACTGGTGACAATATCACCGGGCTTGGTTGCTCGGCCGCTGGGCATATTTTCGGCCGCCGCGACAATGCCGACCACGTTGACCTTTAACTCTGCTCCGGCAACGGCGCGAAGTGTGCCCACCACACTGGCGGCGCCGCACATGTCATATTTCATTTCATCCATCTTGGCGCCGGGCTTAAGGCTGATGCCGCCCGTGTCAAAAGTGACCCCTTTACCCACCAGTACGTGCGGGCGCTGACTCTTCGCCGCGCCCTGATATTCAATGGCAATCAAGCGCGCGGGCTGGTCGCTGCCGGCGCTAACCGAGAGCAGGGCGCCCATACCGAGCTGCTGCATTTTTTTCTCATCGAGCACGCTAACTTTTACTTTCTCGAACTGTCGAGCGAGTTTGCGTGATTCTTTCGCGAGAAAATCCGGCGTGCATATATTGCCGGGCAAATCACCAAGGCGACGAGTGACGTTAATGCCTTCCGCCGTTTGTTGACCATATTCGACGAGCTTACGGTTGCTGTCGCTGTTGCTGCCTTGCAACACGGCGCGCCGCAATGCGCTGCCCGGTTTTGCCTTGCTCAAGGTTTCGCTGTAACGGTAGCGGGACACTTCCAGCAGCTGGGCACTGCGCTGCAGCAGCCAACTGGCTTTGCGCCCGTCGACGCGCAGATCGCCAAACAGAAGACAGCAGTCTTTGCTCTGCTGCTTGTTCAATACAGCAATACCGCTTTGCAGGAGTTTGTCAGCGTCGGCATCGCTGACGGTCTCGCTGTCACCAGTGCCGACCAGCAGCAGCCGTTTGGCGCGAATACCGGGTAAATAAGGGATATAAAGTGTTTCTGCGACCTTGCCTTTAAAATCGCCGCGTTTCAGCAGTGCGTCGATTGCGCCATCGCTCGCCTCGTTAATAGCGGTGAGGGCGCCGCTTAGCTGGCCATTGCTGAAGACGACAAGGCAGTCAGTGGCGATGGTTTTCGGGTCTTTGCAGGGCTTTAGGCTGATTTGCATTGATTCTCTCTCAGACAAACATTCGCAGAGGGCGCCGCGATAAGCGATAATGCGGGCCAGATTTTTATATCGGTGCTTGCTGCGTCCAAAACCGGGACGGGCAGCGTGTTATGACGCTAGTGTAAAGGGTATTATCTGCGCGTGAAACCATTTGCCAGCAGAGGGGCTTGGTAGCTGTGATTCTTTTTCGTTACCTTGCGAGTGAAATTTTTAAATCTGTATTTGCGGTTACTTTAACGCTGCTGGCAATCATTATGAGCGGGCGGTTTGTAAAGTACCTTGCACAGGTGGCGTCGGGCGATTTCTCGCCCGATGTGCTGTTTCTTATTATGTTGTACCGCCTTCCCGGTTTTTTGGAGGTGGTGCTGCCGCTGGGGCTGTTCATCAGTATTTTGCTGACCTACGGCCGCCTCTATGTCGATAGCGAAATGACGGTAATGAGTGCCTGCGGCATGAGCCGTCGTCGACTGCTGCTCTACACCCAAATTCCCGCCTTTATCATTGCTGCCATCGTGGCCTATATCAGCATGGTGGTGAGCCCCGCAGGTATACAGGCCTATGCGGCGAAGCTTGCGGAGAGTCGCGCAGAAATCGGTGTGAAGGCGGCCGTTGAGGGACGCTTTCGAATTGATAAGGGCAGTGGCAGGGTCACCTATATCGAAAAAACTGATCGCGATTCCCAGACGATGCGCTCTGTGTTTATGTCTCAGGCCGAGCCTCAGCAAAGCGGCGGGGGCGAGCGCCCCTTGGTGTCGCTGGTTACCGCCGAGAGCGGTCGATTTGAAGTGGATGCAGCCACTGGCGAGCGCCATTTGGTGTTGGACAAAGGGGTGCGGTATGTTGGCGAGCCTGGGCAGTCCGATTATCAATTTACCCGCTTTGAACGCCTTAGCCAGCTAATGCGCGACCCGGAAGTAAAAACCTATCGCCAAGAGATCGATGGAAAATCAACGCGAGAGTTATGGCGCAGTGATGCCCTTGAGGATATCGCAGCGGTTCAGTGGCGGATCTCTCTGAGCGTGTTGGTGCCCATCGCGGCATTGATCGCGGTATCGCTGAGTAAAACGGATCATCGTCGCGGGCGCTACGGCAAAATGTTTCCGGCGTTTATGCTCTACATGTTTTATCTGGTGGCGCTCAATGCCGTGCGCGATGCCATTGCCAAGGGCAATTGGCCAGTGCTGCCGGGAATGTGGGTCATTCACCTCATCTTTCTCACGCTGGGGCTTATCCTGCTTTACTGGGATAGCGTGTTGCGGCACTGGTGGCTGACCTGGAGGCGAAGCCGTGGTTGAGTGTCATGCATAAATTAAATCGCTACATCGGGCGCACAGTTGCCGCGGCTATCTTGCTGGTTTTGTTGGTCATCGTCGGTATCGACTTACTCTCCAGTCTGATCGACGAGCTGAAAGAGATACGGGGCGACTATACCTTTGTCTCTGTACTCCAGTATGTCGGCTTGGTGGCTCCGGGCAGTCTCTATAAGTACCTGCCTTTTGCGGCGCTGGTGGGCTGTTTGGCGGGGCTGGGTAGCTTGGCGAGCAGCAGCGAGCTGGTGGTAATGCGAGCGGCGGGCGTGTCAACCGCCAAGTTGGTGATGGCGGTGGTGCGGCCGACGCTATTTATCACCTTGATTGGCTTGTTCGTCGCCGAATACGTTGCGCCAGCAGCCCAGCAAATTGCGGAAAGTCAGCGCGCGATTGCGCTGCAAAAGTCGACCAGCAGTCACTCGCGGCACGGAATGTGGCACCGCGAAAGCGACGCCTTTATGCATTTCAATGCGGTTCAGCCCAACGGCGTGTTGTACGGGGTGAGCATCTATCGCTTCGATGATCAGCAACGGCTGGTGCAAAGTACCTACGCTGAACGGGCCAATTACCTCGGTGGCAGCTGGATGCTTGAGGATGTCCGGCAAGTTGATTTCAGTGAACAGCGTGCTGAGCAGCAGTTTTTCCCGCAGCGAGACTGGGAGTCTGATCTGTCACCGGAGCTGCTCAATGTTCTTGTGTTGGATCCTGAGGACCTCTCCATCAGCGGGCTGTGGCGTTATGCCAGTTACCTGAATAAGCAGGGGCTGAATGCGGGCGACTACGAGCTGGCGTTTTGGAATAAACTGCTGCAGCCGGTAACCATACTGGGCATGGTGTTTGTGGCGATCTCGTTTATCTTTGGCCCGCTGCGCGATGTGACAATGGGTTTTCGTATCTTCGTGGGGGTGATGGTCGGTATCGTGTTCCGCACCCTGCAGGATATTCTGGGGCCATCGAGCCTGGTGTATGGCTTCGACCCCATCTATGCCAGTGTGTGTCCGATCATCATCTGTTTTGCGGTCGGAGGCTTGCTGATGATGAAGCGCACGTAATTAGCGCCTCTATTTCTTATGCTTGGGAAGTTGTACCACGCGGCTCGACGAAGCAATGTCCTGCCAACTTCTTCCCTGCTTATCCAGCCACGCCCACCAGTATCCGGCTCCAAAAAGGAAAAAAGCCAGCGCTGCCACAGGTAGCCGAATCATCACTTGCTGCCATGTGACCTGCTCGCCAGAAGTTGACTCCAGTTTTAGGCGCCAGGCCTGCATGCCCAGGGTTTGCCCGCTTTTTCTCCAGAACCAGCCGTAAAAGGCAACAATAAGTACTAACAGATAGGCGCTGTAGGCCCAGCCTTGCAATGGGGCATTGAGTTCGTGCACCACGCTATCGGTTGCCGGTGAGTTGCCCAGCTGCTTGGCATTAAGCAGAAGTGCCGGTAGTAGCGAGGCGACAAATAACACGGCAAACATCAGGAAGCCGTCATAAACAGCGGCGGCGAGGCGAGGCCAAACGCCGGCTACGGGAAAAGCCTGTTGAGTCATTTTTTTCTACCCAAATAAAAACGGCCGCCATTGTAGCAGAGCTATGGCGGCCGATGTTTATTGCCCTTGGGTCTAGAAATTTACGGCCACACCGAAGGCCAGTGAGCTGCTGCGGAGGTGGAGGTTGTAGTCGACGGCGAAGTTCTTGCTGGATTTCGCGACGCGAACCCGGCCATTTTCATCGGGAAGAAAGTTCATGGATGCACGTTTATGAATAGCGCGGTAAAGTGCTTTGGCGCCGAGTTTGATAAGCTCTTTTTTCGCCGCATTGCCTGTTTTAGCGCGGTGCTGGTTCATCCAGATGCGATTAAAGCGGGCTTCGGTGGCGCTGTGGGCGATAAAGCTCCCTGTCATTTCATCTTTTTCGATGCAAAAACGCAGGGTTGGCTGATAGCCAGGGCGATGGTCGGCGGGTAAAGTGAGCTCGCCATCGTAGCTGTTGCTTTTACCGGCGTGAGCCAGGGTGCAAAGCAGAGTGGCGGCGAGGGCCAGGATCACGCGATGCAGGGAAGCGGGAATGATTGCGGTCTGAGTGATCGTGATCATGTGCTTGTATCCTCGGCTATGCTGGAATTATCGTTGTTGAGCATGGACTTAGAATATCCAGCACGGCGCCGGGAAATAATCCGTAGATGTACCGTAGGGGTTTAGCCATAGGCCCTTAGTGGGCAACCGCTGATGCAATAGCGAATGCCAAGAAAAACTGTGTAGTGAGTCACAATAATGAACAAGGGAAGCCGTACGCGATGCGCATACTATTGATCGAAGATGACCTGAGTGTCGCTGAATATATTGTAAAAGGGCTGCGGGAGAGTGGTTATCAGGTTGAGCACGTGGCCGATGGCAAGTCCGGGTTGGTCAAGGCAACCACAGAGGAATACGACGCCCTGATTGTCGATCGTATGTTGCCCAATGTGGATGGCTTAACCATTATTCAAACCCTGCGAGCGGCCAACGACGCCACACCGGCGCTCATACTGAGCGCCTTGGGTGAAGTAGATGACCGGGTGAAGGGGCTAAAAGCGGGCGGCGACGATTATCTGGTTAAACCCTTCGCCTTCGCCGAACTGCTAGCGCGCATTGAAGTGATACTGCGTCGCCACGAGTCCAGTTCTGCAGTGACACGCCTCAAGGTTGCCGATCTGGAAATGGACCTGTTGGCACACAAAGTGACCCGTGGCGGTGAAACCTTCAACCTGCAGCCTCGCGAGTACAAACTGTTGGAATACCTGATGCGCCACGCCGGTCAGGTCGTGACCCGCACCATGCTGTTGGAGAATGTTTGGGACTATCACTTTGACCCCCAAACCAATGTTATCGACGTGCATATCAGCCGGTTGCGGCAGAAAATAGACAAGGGCTTTGATCGTCAATTGCTCAACACTGTTCGCGGCGCCGGGTATATGTTGGATGATTCTGAGTAAGATATTTACCAGCTTTACCTTCCGGTTTTTGGTCAGCTACGTCGCGTGGCTGAGCGTGGCAGTATTTATGGTACTGGCGTTGATTTACGCCTTTATCGCCTACGATTTCTTTAGCGACGTACATCGCTCGGTCAAGCTTGAGTTGGAGGCGCTTAGCCAAGCCTACGAAGAGGGCGGTAGCGAAGCCGTTGACGAATTCGTCGAGGTGCACAGCGGGCCGACGCGACTGATTCGGTTTTTTTATTTTGTCGGCGACGCCGAGAAACGCAAAATCGCCGGCAACCTCAATGAGTGGCCCGACGCCAAGGAATACCGCAATGGCTGGATTGGTTTCGACTTTGAGTCCTTAACCAATATGGCGGACCCGGTCGGCAACGAGTTTGTTGCGCTGTCCACCGAGCTGCCAAGTGGCGAGCGCCTGTTAGTGGCACGTCATTATGCCGATGTGCTTAACAGTACAAAGCTGGTCGCTGGGGCATTAACGCGTTCCATGGTCGCGACTATTATCCTCGGGACGATTGGCGGTGCGATCACCGCTGGGCTGAGTTTGCGGCGGATCGAGCACATCAATACCACCCTGCACCGTATCATGAGCGGCGATTTCTCCGAGCGCATTGATGTCAGTGGCAGCACCGGAGACTTCCGGCGCCTGTCGGAAAACGTCAACCAGATGCTCGACCGCATTGAGGTGTTGATGACCGGGGTCCGGCAAGTTTCCGATAATATTGCCCACGATTTAAGAACGCCCCTAACGCGTCTTAGAAATAAGCTCAGCGATTTACACGACGACTGCAGCGACCCTGCCAATCGCGAGCAGGTGGAGGCATTAATAGAGGAAGCGGACGGCTTGCTCGGCACCTTCAGTGCGTTGCTGCGCATTGCTCAGGTGGAGTCAGGTAACCGCCGCTCCGGTTTCGCCGATGTCGACCTGTGCACCCTTGTGTCTGACGTTATCGAGCTTTATGAACCGCTGGCCATGGAGAAAGACCAGCAGTTCAACACCGCGCTGGCGAGGGTGGGCAAAGTCACCGGGGACCGAAACCTACTCTTTCAAGCGGTGGCGAACCTGGTGGATAACGCCATTAAGTACACACCGGAGGGTGGTGAGGTGCAGGTGGGCTTATCGGTTGAGCCCGATTGCTACCGCGTGTATGTCGCAGATACGGGCATCGGTGTGCCGGATGCTGATCGTGAAAAAGTCTTTCAGCGTTTCTTCCGTGTAGAAAGCAGCCGCGGCTGCCACCCCGGTAATGGTCTGGGCTTGAGTTTGGTGCATGCGGTGGTGAAGTTGCATGACGGCACAATTAGCCTGGAAGATAATCGGCCGGGCCTCAAAGTGGTGATGCGCCTGCCTCGCCAGAGCAGTGTGAGTAAAAAGGGGTAGGCGGCATGCCCTTTTTAAGCCCTGAACTGCCGCCAGTGACGTAAGCGTTTTAGTCGTGGTCGAGAATGTGTAGGTGGTCGGTATTGGGCGCCTTTACTGCGGTCTCTCTGGGCTCTTGAAGGCGACTGCCCACTTGCGCCAAAGAGAGGGCGCTTGTGTCTATACTGATGGCATCCACCTGCCGACGCTCGTTTTCGCGCAGCACCGGGCTGCCCGTCGGGCACAGTGACAAGGTATCCTGGCTGTCGCCAATATTCTCAGCGATGGCGCGCTGTTGTGGGGTGCCTTCGGGGCAGGGCCGCGCTTCAGTAAGAATTCCGATTTTGTCGAAGCCGGCCTGCAAGCGCTGTACCTCCGCCGCATTGAGCGCCTTGCGAATACGGCTGCTGCGCCCGCGCAAGAGTTTGTCTATTTGGTCGGGCGGGCGCTTAAACAGCGCGGCCAGCTGTTGGACAGCGCGATCGCGGTCGCTGCCAACAGCCAGGTGGCCGGTTAAGAAAAGATCGAAACGTTGCTCTTCCATCACTGTTAAGACACTCTGTTATCCATTTGTGCAAGCGAATCTGCGTTTATTACCTTATCTTCACAACTTAGCAGACAGTGTAGAGGGGTGTTAACATTCTGGCGGTAAATTTGTGACTTGGTTGGGGCTTGCTCCGTCGTGCGGCGGAGGCAGGGGCCAACAAGCTGTGCATTTGTCCGACACTAATAGCGAAGTTTATGGATCTTGAAGCTGTTCCCAGTCGTTTTGCTCGCTCTCTGCTCAACCTAGCGGTGGAGCGCGGCTACGATGCGGGCAAAATTCTGCAATATGCGCAGATTCCCTTCAATCCGATAGACAGCCGCAGCGACGGCTATCAGCCTCATATCACCGCGATGCAGTACACGCGCCTGTATCAACAGGTAATGAGCCTGATACAGGATGAAGCCTTTGGCTTGATGCTCGGCCACAAGGTGACCCCGGGCGCTTTTCGTATGATGTGTTATTGCCTGTTGGGTTGCGACAACCTGGGCAAAGCGATCAAACGCGCCTGCGAGTTCTTTCGCACCTTCTACGAAGCCGATACCCAGATTCAGTTAGATACACGCCGAGACAGTGCCATCGTGGGTTATGGCAGTGTCAAGAAAGGCTTTGCCGGCGATTTTGTGGAGGCCTCCGACCTCTATGGCCTGAGTTTGTGGCACCGTTTCTTTTGCTGGCTGGTGGGCACAAATATCGAGCTAAAAGAAGTGCGCTTCGCTGGTCAGGCGCCCCGGGAGCGGGCGCGTGTGGTGCGCTATCAGCAGCTGTTCGAATGCCCTGTGTACTATGGCCAGCTGCGTGATGAATTTGTCTTCGACACGCGCTATCTCAATTTTCCGCTAGTGCAGAACGAGCGCAGCTTAAAAGAGTTTTTGCGCACGGCGCCTTATCCGCTCATGGTGCTGAGCAGTGGTCGTGACGATGGCAGCCTGGTCGCCAGGGTACGCGCCATGATCGGCCAGGATTTCTCGCAAGGTTTCCCCAGTTTTGAACGGATCACCGAGGCCCTCAATATGTCGGCGCCAACACTGCGGCGGCGCCTAAAAAAAGAGGGAACGACCTTCCAGCAACTTAAAGACGAGTGTCGGCGCGATGCGGCGATGGCCTACTTGAGTGGCTCAGAGCTCTCCATTAACGGCGTCGCGGCGCTGATGGGATTTACCGATCCCTCGGCGTTTCACCGCTGTTTCAAAAAGTGGACTGGCATCACGCCGGGCGAGTTTCGTCAGCGAGAGCGCGATAGCGAAAGCTAACACCTGCCTTCTTCGGCTAAGTGGCTGTTAAATAAAACGAAATATCATAGATGTCAGTCCATTGACCGGATATGTTATTGCCCGCATCCCAGCTCAGACGCCATGCTTTGCCTATTTGACGTAACCCCAATCTACTTTGGCAGGACACAGCATGGCAGACGCTTTTATTTACGATGCGATTCGCACCCCGCGCGGCAAGGGCAAACAGGGCGGTTCGCTCTATGAAGTAAAACCTATTGACCTGGTGACGAATCTTCTTGAGGAGATGAAAGAGCGCCTCAATTTGGATACCAGCAAGGTCGAAGATTTGATCCTCGCCTGTGGCGAGCCAGTCAAGGAGCAGGGACAGAACATTGCCAAAGCGGCACTGGTCTACTCGAGCTGGGACGACATTACTACCGGTGCGCAGCTTCACCGCTTCTGTGCAGGTGGTCTGGATGCCGTGAATATGGCGGCGGCTAAAGTCGCTTCCGGTTTTGAAGAGCTAGTGGCTGCCGGTGGTGTTGAGTCCATGTCGCGCCTCGGTATTGGTGCCAGCGGCGGTGCAACCGGCGATCCGTGGGTGGCGATGAAGTCCTACTTTATCTCCCAGGGTTTGGGCGCCGACATGATTGCCACCATGGATGGGATCAGTCGTGAAGAGGTGGATGCGTACGCAGCGCGCTCACAGCACCGCGCAGCGCAGGCGCGTGACAATGGCTATTTCAAGTCCATCGTTCCCGTCCGCGATATGAACGGCGTTGTGGTGTTAGAGCAAGATGAGTTGATTCGTGCTGAAACCACTGCCGAGGGCCTGGCTAAACTGAAGCCGGCCTTCCAAATGTTTAACGATTTCGGTCACGGCGGCGTCGCCAAACTGAAATACCCGGAGTTGGAAAATATCGAATGCGTGCACACCGCGGGTAACTCCTCGGGTATTGTCGACGGCGCCGGTCTGGTACTGATCGGCAGCGAAGCCGCTGGCAAAGAGCAGGGCCTAACCCCGCGCGCACGTATCGTTAGCTGTGCGCTGGTTGGCAGTGAGCCCACCATCATGCTGGACGGTCCCGTTCCCGCGACACAGAAAGCACTGAAAAAAGCCGGCCTGAGCGTTGACGATATTGACCTGTTTGAACTCAACGAGGCCTTCGCGTCGGTGGTGCTGCGTTACCAAAACCGTCTCGGTATTCCCGATGAGAAAATTAACGTCAATGGCGGCGCCATCGCCATGGGTCACCCCATTGGTGCGACGGGTGCAATGATTCTCGGCACCCTGTTGGATGAACTCGAGCGTCGTGACCTGAAGCGCGGCCTGGTTACGCTGTGTGCAGGCGGTGGTATTGGCATCGCGACCATCATCGAGCGCGTGTAATTCGCGGGAACAGTGAATTTTTGGCTCGGCACTGGCTGCCGAGCGGCAAAGAGAGATACAGAACAATGGGATATATTCGTTTAGAGAAAGACGCAGACGGCATCGTTGAATTGATCTTTGATCAGCCGGGTAAAACTGTAAATACCATGGGCCTGGAATACGACAAGGCCATGCGCGCAGCCGTGGCAGAATTGCAGGGCATGGTCGAGGCTGGCGGCGTCACCGGTATTTATCTGCGCAGTGGCAAGCCCAACCAATTCTTTGCTGGTGGCGACATCAAAGAGATGTTGGAGATGGATCTGAATCCACCTGCCGATAAGAAAAAAGAAATGTACGACGGCATTATGGCGACCAAAGCGCCACTGCGTATCCTGGAAACCCTGGGTGTGCCCGTAGCGGTGGGTATGAATGGCCCGGCGCTGGGTGGCGGTTTTGAAATCGCCTTGGCGTGTCACTATCGCGTGGCCGTCAAAGGCATTCAAATGGGCTTGCCGGAGGCGATGATCGGTTTGATGCCTGGTGCCGGCGGTGTTGTGCGTATGACCTACCTGCTGGGTATGCAGGAAGCGATTGGCCTGATTAGCCAGGGCCGACGCCTGAAGGCGGATAAAGCCTTGGAGAAGGGCCTGGTTAATGCCCTGGCCGATGACGAAGCGGATATGCACGCCCAAGCCAAGGCGTGGATCAAGCAAAATGCCAACACTGAGGGCGGCGTTAAGCAACCCTGGGATAGCGAAGGCTACAAAATGCCTGGCGGTGGCCCTGAAGAGGAAGCCAACCAGGGGCTGACCTTCTTTGGCCCCGCCAATGTTATGGTCCAGACCAAGAACCTGATGCCGGCACAAAACGCCATCTTTGCCTGTGTGGTTGATTCTGCCCGTGTCGATTTCGATACTGCGCAGAAGGTTGAAGGTCGCTATTTCCTCAGCTTGCTGCTGGATCAAACGGCCCGCAATATGATGACCGCCTTCTTCGTGCAAATGGAAGCGTTGAACCGCGGCGCCAGCCGTCCGCAGGGCCCTGAGAAATTCAGCTGCCAGAAGCTCGGCATCATCGGTGCCGGTCAAATGGGTGCGGGTATTGCGACAATGGCCGCTCAGAAAGGTATTGACGTCGTACTCAAAGATATCAGCATGGAAAATGCTGAGCGCGGTAAGGCCTACGCCGAAGCCTACTTTGATAAAGGCATCAGCAAGGGCAAGGTGACCGAAGAGAAGAAAGCGGAGTACATGGCGCGCATTCTGCCCAGCGCTGACTACGCAGACTTGAAAGGCTGTGAGCTGGTGATTGAGGCGGTATTTGAAGACCGCAAGATCAAGGCAGCGGTAACGCAGGAAACGGAAGCGGCGCTGGATGCCAGTGCAGTGTTTGCCTCGAATACCTCAGCCTTGCCAATCACCGAGTTGGCGCAGGCGAGCAGCCGCGCTGAAAACTTCATTGGCATGCACTTTTTCTCGCCCGCTGAAAAGATGCCTCTGGTTGAAATTATCCGCGGCGAAAAGACCAGTGACGAGACCTTGGCGAAAGCCTTCGACTTGGCCCAGCAGCTGGGTAAAACCCCCATCGTTGTAAACGATGCTCCAGGCTTCTTCACCACTCGGGTTATCGGTAAAACGGTATCTCAAGGGGCTGAGATGCTGGAAGAGGGCGTTAATCCGGTACTTATCGAGTCGGCGGCGCGCGACAATGGTTCACCTGTTGGACCGCTGGCGGCGATCGATGAAATCAGCCAGGAAACCGCGTACAAAAACGGCCAGCAAGCCAAAGCCGATGCAGAAGCGCAGGGCAAAGTGTGGGAAGACAATGCAGCGTCCCGCATTCTCGACCGCATGGTGAATGAGTTCGGGCGTCGCGGTAAAGTTCACGGTGGCGGCTACTACGAGTATCCCGAAGGTGGCAAAAAGCATATGTGGCCTGGCCTCAAAGAGGCGTATGCGCCAAATGGATACATCGATATGCCCTACGAAGACATTAAGGACCGCCTTGTCTTCAGCCAATGCCTGGAAGCCGTACGCGCGATGGAAGAAGGCGTGGTAACCAACGTCGGCGACGGCAACATCGGTTCCATTATGGGGATTGGTTTTCCCGCGCAAACGGGTGGTGTCTTCCAGGCGATTAATGCCTATGGTTTGAAGGCATTCGTGGCGCGCGCTAAAGATCTACAAGCACGTTACGGCGATGTGTTTGCCGTTCCTGCGCTGCTGGAGCAGCGTGCCGAAAGTGGTGAGCTGTTCCTGTAAGACGCGCATTTTTTGTGAGTGTAAAGGCCGGCATATGCCGGCCTTTTTTATGCCCGCTGAGTAAAATCCAGAAAGGACTCGCAGAATATGTGGGAGCGTGACGCGCCGCGCATAAAAAGGCGCCGTTGATAGTGCCGGACGAAGTCAGTGCTGCCGCTCAGGTAGCAGGCGGTGTCGGACAGCGCTCCCAACTTATCAAGCATATTGTCCAGTTCCGAGGCGGCGCTGTCTGCCCAGCTGGCGCTTGCCACGGTGATATCCGCCTGCTTGGCCAGCGCATCTAGCGTCGTGCAGTGGTAGGGTTGCTGTGTCGAGCGATAGGCGTGGATCAATGTAATGGGTGTGGCGGGGAGTTCTTGCAAGGCGTGTTGGGCCAGGGCAAGGAGCGGCGCCAGGCCGGTGCCGTTACCCAGTAATAATATGCGCTTGGTTCGCGCGTCGCTGCGCAGTGTGAAATCTCCGAGTGGGCCTTGCAGCGTGACCTCACTACCTATCTCGGCGCGGCACAGCGCGTCGCTGACTTGCCCGCCCTCGTAGCGGCGAAGTTGCAGCCTCAGGTTGCCATCGTCGGCAAGGTTGCTCGCGGAATAGCAGCGGTAATCGACGCCGTTTACTGACACACTAAAGTACTGACCGGCCTGCCAGCGCAGTCGCGTGCCCAGGGTGAGTTCCCAAACCTGTTCGTTCAGAGCGCTTCGCGCGACAATACTGGCAGTGTGTTGGTCATTTTTTGGGGAAACACCGCGAATTTCTAAGCCTTCTGAGGGCTGTAACTGGCAACTAAGCGCGATACCGTCGGCTCGCTCATCGGGGCGCAGCCCCTGTTGCGCGAGGTGCATTTGCTGCGCCGCCAGTGGGCCGTTTACTTTGACTCGGCAGCTTTGGCAAGCACCTGCTTGGCAACCGTGAGGAATCTGCTGGCGGTGACGCAGTAAACACTGCAGCACAGTCTCCGTTGGCAGGTAGTCCAGGGTTTGATCATTGAAGCGAATGCTGGGCATAGTGAGTTGTCTGCTGCGAGATAACCCGGAAATGGTACTTTGCCTGGCGTGGGCTGTCAGCGACTTTTTAACGGACGAATAGCGGTGCGTAGCGCAATGGAGCGGAGGGAAAAATACGGTGGCTGACAGCGAGAAACAGATAGTAGAGAGCTGGCAAAGGAATGCGGGGCCTTGGGTTGCTGCGCTTGATCAACAGGCAATCGCCAGCCGGGTGGCGGTAACAAATGGGGCAATTGTTAACGCTGTGCTGAGCCATCACCCGCAACGCGTTCTGGATGTGGGTTGCGGAGAGGGCTGGCTAATGCGTGAGCTTGCTGGGCACGGCGTTGACGTTGTCGGTTTTGATGCCGTCGCCGAATTGGTGGCGGAGGCAATAGCGCGGGGCAGTAAGAATTGCCAGTGCATTGCCTATGAGGCGCTAGATGAGGTGGCATGGCCGCAAACATTCGATTTGGCGGTGTGTAACTTTTCTCTGCTGGGTGAATCAGTCGAGCAGCCCTTGAGGTCGCTCAAGCGGGCCTTGTCGGCTAGTGGCCATTTATTGGTGCAAACCTTGCACCCCTGTTTTATTACACGCGGCGAGAGTTACTACTCAAGGTGGTTAACGGGCAGCTGGGAAGGCTTGCCTGGCCACCTTCATCAGCAATTTAAGGATGCGCCGCCGTGGTATTTTCGCACGCTCGGTGACTGGTCTTTAGTATTTCAACGGGCGGGCTATAGCATCGCGAACGTTGAGGAGCCGAACGCGGGCAAGGGTGCGATGCCGTTATCCATTCTATTCCATTTGCGCCCCGTGTAAGGTGGCGTAACGAAAACTGCGAGCAGTGGGAGGGGAAGTGTCTACTAAGTTATCTGCGCCCGGCAGTGATACTCATAATATCGTTATTGCCTACGTATTGTGGCTATTCGGCTTCATGGGGGCTCACCGTTTCTATTTGGGACGGCCGATAAGCGGAACACTGTATTTTTTTACCCTGGGCTTGTTTTTTATCGGCTGGATTATCGACTTAGTGTTGATTCCCGCCATGGAACGCTCCGCCGATCGTCGCTATCAATCAGGCACTGCCAGCTATTCCGTCGCATGGATATTGCTAACCTTTCTGGGTATTTTCGGTTTGCACCGTTTCTACCTCGGTAAATGGCTGACTGGGATTGTGTATTTACTAACGGGCGGCGTGTTTCTGCTTGGCGTTATATATGACTACTGGACGCTCAACGAACAAATCAGCGAGCACAATACACGCCTCTTCCACTAGCCTGAGAGGGCCTCTTCACAGGCCCTGGTAGTCTTAACAGGCGCTAGTAGCGCGTCCAGCTGCTGCCATCGAGTGACAGATAGCTCTCGCCGTCGATACTGAGCATTGTGCTGCCATCATTCTGAGAGACGGGCTCGGTGCGGGGAAGGGTGCTCAGCCAGTCACTGGTGCTAAATTGCTTACTGGCAAAAATATCGGCAGCCATAAAGTCGGCCAGCAGTTGGCCAATGGCTTGATAGCTGCTGGGCTGAGTAATACGCGCGGCGGGGCCCTGACGCTCCAGGTTTGGGCCAATGAGCTTGATGGCAACCGGCACTTTTGTAATCGCCGGTGTGGGAATTTCACGCATTCCCGGAATTTGCATGGCGTCGCCGCGCAGCCCCGCGCCGTGCTCGGGAACTAGCACCACAACAACATTTTTGCCGCTTTGCTGAAGGCGGTCTAAGAAGCGTGAAATATCGCCAAATAAGCGATCCATTCGGCGCTTATAACTTTGTGCGCCACGCAGATTTTCCCGACTGTCCAGTAGGCGGTTGCCATCGTGCAGACTGGTGGTGTTGTAAAGCGCGACTGTTGAGGGAGATGGCGATTGTAGCCGCTGTTGCCACCAGTTCTCCAACACCGCGAGGTCGCTGTATATCGGCGATCCGTCAAAGGCCTTCTGTGCTTGGGGGATGCCCGCAAGGGGAAACAGTTCAGCGTCGACGTGGCCAAGTTGGCGTGTGCTCTCGAGAAAATTGTCGAAGTGACCATCGTGATTCATCAACAGGGCATGGTCGTAACCCTGTTGCGTAAACTGGGTCATTAGCAGGCACTGGTCACTGGTCTCTTCATAGAGCCCAGAGTGGGGTAGCTGCCCACAACTCGCTCTGCTTAGCCTGAGGACAGCCGGGCCGCTGTAACTGGTGGCCGAGTTAAATTGTTCAAAGACAAAGTCAAAGCGCTGCAATAACGGGTGCTGTCGCTGCTCAACGACATCAAGGTCGTCCCAGGAGAGGGAGCAAACGCTGAGGAAAATAACGTCGAAGGCCTGGCGTTCTTGCGCGAGAGGCGGGAAGCGAACCTGGCGTCGAGCTTCTCGGCTGAAGAAACTGCTCAGGTAATTGTTTAGTGCCTCGTCGCCCTGCGGCGAGCCACTCGCCTGCGCTTTATGTTCGCTGCGTCCGTCTGCTGGAAGGCTGGCGATGGGGGCGGTCGGCTGTGGGCTCAGGCTGTGAAGGCTTGCTGCGAAAAGTGCTAATAGCACGAATGATGTTAAACGAAAGTAGCGGTTGGCTATGACGTAAACGGCAATGCCTACAACCGCGATTAGGGGGTTGATATCGGGCACAAAACGCCAGGCGAGTTCGACGAGATAGTCCGACTCAAAGTGGGAGAGTTGTTCGAGTTGGGCAAATAACCGTTCCAGTGGAGGCAGATTAGAATCCAGATGGATTAGCCATAGCGCGAAGATCACGGCGCTGATCTGACGAGCCACGCGCAATACAGGAAGAGAAACCGGTAACAAAAGAAAGATCGCAAATGCGATATTTTCCACGACGTGAAACTGCATTTTTCCCTGAAAATACAGCACCAACTTAATTAAAAAATAGGCGTTCCAGATCGCCAGCTCGGGTAGCACTAACTCCTGCGATTGAAGCTTGCGGACCTTGCCATTCATTGTTGGGCGTCATCCTTGTTTGAGGGGGCATTGGCCGTTGGTGTCGTCGGTCGATAGCGGCGAAGATGGCGGGGTTCAAGATGGCGATGCATGAATTGACTAAAACCCAGCAGCGCCTCGCGAAAAAAATAACCCAGCAGTAGCCCGACGACCAGGCTGCAGCTCACAGTGAGCATAAAGTCATGGATATTCATGGCTGCTTACTCGCTCTCACTTTGTATTGTGGTGTCCAGTCGGCGGCGTTTTGCAAAGGCGGCCGCGCCGCGCTGCTTTTCTGCCGGGGCGAGCGGGCGGTGCTGTGAACGATGGTCCATTAGTTTGCGGGCTCGCTGTGCATTGATGGACGGGGAGGCTAGCAAGAGTTTGTCTAGCAGTTCATCAATATCGTCGGCATCACAGTGCAGCAGGCGGCTGGCGAATAAATCATTCACCGGCAAATCTAAACTGTTGCGCAGCGCCGTATCTACGTCTCGTAAAGAGCAGGCGTAGAGAAAAAAGTACACTTTACCGTCGACGACAGTAAGTAAGTCTCCTTCTCGTCGCAGGCGGCACAGACCAAAAATCTGCTCTATGCTGATGCCTGGCAACGGCATGAGTTCAACAATCAAATGCTGAAGTTCACTGAACAGGCTGTTGTCGAAGGCCCGCCTTGCGTAGCGAGCGAAGGCAGCCGGTTCGGTGTAGCCGTAGTCGCTGGAATAGGGGCGCGTTTCTATCAGTTTATTCAAGCTGCTGGGCAGGTTGCGCGTAAATACGTGGCCTTGAATTGCTGCCACTAAGCTGTGTACAGCGCTTGCATGGACCCCATGGGGGATGATTAGACTGCAGCCAGCTCTAAGCAAGTAGGCCTCATCTGCCGCACGCAGGCAGCGCAGTGACTCGCGTACAAGAATCTTTAGCTGCTCGCCGGCACTTGCGCGAAGCTGGTAAATCATTAACGCCAGGGTTTCGATATCGTCGGCCTGTTGGCAGTCGAAGATGACGGTTGCCGCGACGACGCCGTCCAGACTTTCAAGCAGTGCGCTGTTGTCGCTTTGCTCGGCAATGACATTCGCACTTTGGTAAAGCTCTTCTTTAAGGCGCTGCACGGTGTAGATGGTGTCGACGTCACTGCTCTCGATCGTGGCGTTCGCCTGTGGCTTCAGTAACTGCTCAAGATGCTCGATCGCATGATGGCTGTCGAGCTCTAGCAAAAATTCCTGGTGTGCCAGCATGCCATGGGGGCTGAGCCAGTGATCAATGAGTAGCGAGTAGCGCAGCTTGGACATGCGGGTTTGTGTTGCGATCCCGGACAAGGTTTTGCTGTGGCGTTTTAACAGTGGCCGCAGTGTTTCACAGGGGCCGCAAACAAGAAACATGATGCGGTATTGGCCGCGCCGACAAAAGCGGCGCCACGCGCCCAGCGCCTGTTGAAGTTTAGCGGGTGAAGAGCGGTCGAAGCTGTCTTCATTTAGGACGACACAAAGCCCGCTTTTACGCGGTAGCGAGAGCCTTTCGGTGTCGCGCAGCAGTTGCTTTAAATTGAGTGTCTTCGAACTGTGGTTGAAAAAGCAGCCCGCTGAACGAGATTGGCAAAGATTTGCCAGCGCCTGCTGGTCTTGCTCATCCAGGCCATTGAAGACGTTTTTCTGCGTTTCTTGAAAGACAAAACTCTGGTGACTTGATGAAAGCAGCGAAAGTGTAGCGATGAAATCGGCGTAGGAATGACCCAGCAAGCAGAACAAGCCGTCCTGTGACAGGGTCTCTTCAAAACTGTGTTGTATCGCCTGAATACTCATTCGCTGTGCTGTCTCGTATATTTCGGGACGTAATACGCGGTGATTGCACTATAGCGCAGGGGGCGTCAGAATGGCTAGGAATCGCGGCTGTGCCTGACAAAAACCCTATAAATATAGGTGTGATTGCCAATGGTTGCCGACGCGAGCTTCGGCTAGATTTGGGACTTAGTGTATGGATATTCCGCCCAAGGAAAAAACAATGGAGCTGCAGGAGCACGCTCGAGAATCTCAGCGCGTTGGCAAGCTCAGTGCTGAGCCATTGAGCCGTGATATACGATCGGTGATGCGCGCGCTGGGTGCGGGCGCGGCCTTTTCCTATAAAGAGAACTTCAGAGTGAGTGAACGCTCGCGGCTGATGACTCGCTGGCCGCTATTGCAGGCACTTAATCGCCGCGATGACAATAGCGAGTGCTGACGCGTGCTTGAAACTCACCCAGTGGTTCACGTTGTGACTCGCCTTGCGACTTACGTAGTGGCCTACGTTGTGGAACGCACAGTACTATGTTGACGATTACGGTAAGTGGTATGCACGGCGGTGTTGGCACGACAGCAGTCGTGGCGAATCTATCGGCTGCCCTTCAGCAGCAAGGACTGCGGTGTTTGTGCATCGATGCCAACGTCGACAATATGCTGCGTTTGGCCCTGGCGGTAAACCCCGAAGAAAAGGTGGGATGGGCGAAGGCAAGCCTAGAGGGTGCTTCCTGGAAAGAGGCAACACTGCAGCATGACGATGGGCGCTGGGTATTGCCCTTCGGCGAGCTCGATGCCGATGAGCTATCGCGCTTTTTTCCAACACTGGTGGCAGGTCAATCGCCATTACACGCCGTTGTTGCGGATCTGGCCTCACTGCCGCTGGACTGCGTATTGATTGATGGCCCGACGTCACGCTCCCTGCCGCATTACTCGCTGCCCAATGTAGACCTGACCCTATACATCGCAGCACCGGATGCCGCGAGTTACGCCTTGTTAAAGCAAGATGCGGGGCATTGGCCTGCGTCGAATTATCGAATACTCATCAACCGTTTGCAGCCAGCTCAAGCCCTGGCCAGTGCCATTGCCAACCTGATCGCCGATGATTTTGAAGAGCAAATGGTGCCGGGGGTGGTGCATGAAGACCTTATCATCGCCGAGGCCCAGGCCGAATTAGCATCGGTTATTGCCCGCGCGCCGGATAGCCAAGCGGCTCAGGACTTTCAGAGCCTTGCGCTCTGGTGCCAGAGCGAGTTTCAGAGTCGAGTAGAATGAAGGAGGACTTTTCATCTATTTTACGGGCGCGATACCGGTACTACGCCGGTGTTAAGGTCGTGTCGCTGCCCGGAAAGTGTGTGTTAGTCAGTTGGTTGCTCTTTTCTGCGCTGTTTTTACGCAACCGAATTGCGGGTTGCGAAAGTTGGCGACTGCCAGAAGTGTTTTTTCCTCATATTTCCTTAATTCGTCCCCAGCTGCTCGACCCGCTGCGTATCCTTGTGCAGGTTTTCTGGCTCTTCTTTATGCGCACGCCGCCGCAAAAAAGTCGTACAAGGGGATTCTCACGGCGGTTACGGTATGCGGTCGGCGGGGCCAAGGGCCGTTTGCAGGGGCTGGCAAACAAGGCTTGGCTTCAGCCGTCATTCTGGCAAACGCGAGATGCCAATGTTGCCAGGCGCCATCGCCAACCACTAACGATTGCGCTTGCGGCCGTGCTGGCAGTGCTGTGTATTACCGTCCCCCTTGATCCGCTGGCCCAGTTTGTTTTCGCAACGGCGCTGTTTGGCATTCTACTGGTGTTCAACCGTTTGCCCGGTCGTTTCCCGCAGATGCTGATGATCGTACTGTCGCTGTTGATCTCCTGCCGCTATATCTGGTGGCGCTGCAGCTCAACGCTGAACTTTGATGACCCTCTCGGTCTGGCACTTGGCATCGTACTTTTACTCGCTGAACTCTATGCTTGGCTGGTGTTATTACTCGGCTATTTTCAGAATATCTGGCCGCTCAACCGACCGGCAAAATCATTGCCTAAAGATACCGCCGACTGGCCATCGGTAGATATCTTTGTGCCGAGTTATAACGAAGACCTGGAGGTTGTGAGGGCAACAATTTACGCTTGCCAGGGTTTGGATTGGCCCAAAGACAAGCTGGAAATTTACCTCTTAGATGACGGCCGGCGGGATGACTTCCGCGATTTCGCCCGCGACGTGGGCGTGCACTACATTACCCGCGATGATAATCGCCATGCGAAGGCGGGGAACATCAACAACGCTTTAAAACAGTCGCGCGGCGAGTACGTTGCGATATTTGACTGCGACCATATTCCTACCCGCGCCTTTCTTCAGCTGTCGATGGGTTGGTTTTTAGGTGATCCTAAGCTGGCGCTGGTACAGACTCCCCACCATTTTTTCTCACCGGATCCCTTTGAGAGAAACCTCAGCAACTTCAGAAAGGTGCCCAACGAGGGCGGTTTGTTTTACGGCCTGATACAAAATGGCAACGACCTGTGGAACGGGACGTTTTTCTGTGGTTCCTGCGCGATTATTCGCCGTGGCCCGCTGGAGGAAATTGGTGGTGTTGCGGTTGAGACTGTCACCGAAGACGCCCACACCTCGCTGCGGCTGCACCGGCTCGGCTACAACTCCGCTTACATACGCGCGCCGCTGGCGGCCGGGTTGGCGACGGAAACGCTCTCGGCCCACATCGGTCAACGTATTCGCTGGGCACGGGGCATGGCGCAGATTCTTAGACTGGATAACCCCCTGCGGGGTCCCGGCTTAAAGCTGCGACAGCGCCTGTGTTACTTCAATGCGATGTTGCACTTTCTATCCGGCATTCCCCGCTTAGTATTCCTGTTGGCGCCGCTCGCGTTTTTGCTGCTGCATACTTATATTATCTACGCGCCCGCCATTATGATTTTCCTGTATGTGTTGCCCCATATGCTGTATTCCTCGGTGGTAAACGCCAAAATTCAGGGGCGATATCGGCACTCTTTTTGGGGGGAAGTCTACGAAACGGTGTTGTCTTGGTACATTGCCAGGCCGACCACGGTGGCGCTGTTTGCGCCACACAAGGGCACCTTTAATGTCACCGCTAAAGGCGGGCTGATCCACGAAAAATATTTCGACTGGGTTATGTCCCGGCCGTATATCTTGCTGGTGCTGCTCAACGCCTTTGGTTTTTTGGTTGGCTTGTGGCGTTTGTATGCGGGGCCGAGTAATGAGATCAGTGCGGTCTTACTCAACCTGTTCTGGGTGGTTTACAACTTATTGATCCTGGGCGGCGCTGTGGCCGTTGCCGCCGAAGCGAAACAGCTGCGCAGCGACCATCGCGTGCAGGTGAGATTTCCTGTAGCGCTGGAGTTGCCAAGCGGGCATTTGTTGCACGCGCAATTGGTAGACTTTTCCTTAAGCGGTGCGCGGGTTGAGCTATCTCCAGATGCTGCAGAGCAAGTGGGGCAGCAAGTGAATGTCATTATGGATCGCGCGGGCAGGGAATACAGTTTCGCCATGACGACAGTATTTAAAGGGCGAGAGGTTGTCGGCTTGCGCCTGTGTGATCAGTCTCCAAGCAGCATGGTGAATTATGTGCAGTGTACATTTGCACGCGCTGATAACTGGGTGAGCTGGAAACAAAATATGAGCGTCGATAAACCCCTGACCAGTATGGCGGCGGTAATGAGCATCAGCATACAGGGCTATCGACGTCTACTGAGGGCGGGGCCGCGGCCGCTTCCCCAGTTACTGACTACAATTAATGCGCTGGTGGGGATGGCGAAGAGTCTTCGCCCTCAGCCAATTTTAATTAGGGTGGAAGAAGCATGAGTCAGCGTGACAAGACACTGAGAGCAAGTAACACCTGTCGATGGCTGCTGTTGCTGCTATGGGCAGTGTGTATGCCGACGTGGGCTGAGCAACTGATGCCAGCGCCCTCCGAGTGGCGACAGGCTGAAGAGCTGAGACGCTATGATTACTCGTTGACTGAGTTGGGCTTTCCGCAGAGTGTATTACTGCGCGGTAGTGAAAGTTCGGCTGGACTCAGCTTTGGCTCACGGTTGGACGAGCTCGTTGAAGAAGCCACGCTGGATTTGGGCTTTTCATTTTCACCGTCGTTGGTGCCCCATTTATCGCACCTGAAGGTGTATCTGAACGGCGAATTTATGTCGGCGGTGGCTGTTGATCCTGAAAAACGCTTGCAGCAAAAGGTGAGTATTCCGCTGAACACGCGCTACTTAGCTGACTTTAACCAAGTGCGTGTGCAACTGGTCGGGCAACCACCAGAAGAGTGTTACAGCCCCGATAGCCCAAGCATTTGGGCAGAGTTAACCGGTGACACCCGCCTGCGAACGGTCAGCCGCGTGCTGCCCGTTGCCAACAATCTGCAGCAATTGCCCGCACCATTTTTCGATCGGCGAGATTACCGCGCCCTGCAACTACCAGTAGTGCTCACTGGTGAGGGCAGCCTGGAAAGGCTGCACGCAGCGGGTATTGTGACATCCTGGTTTGGGGCACTTGCAAGCTGGCGCGGGGCGAGCTTCCCGGTGGAAACGGAGCGTCTGCCTAAGCAGCACGCCTTGGTGTTTATGACCAATACACAGCGTCCGAGCGCGCTGCAGGATTTCCCTCCAGTCAGTGCGCCGACCCTGCAAATGATCAGCCACCCTGAGAACCCCGCAGCCAAGCTGTTGTTGATCCAGGGGCGCGATGATGCTGACTTGGTTCAGGCGGCACGGGGCTTGGTGCTGGGTAGTGAGTTGTTATCCGGGCCTGTCGCAGAGATTCAACGCGCGGTGCAAAGCGAGCCAAGAAAGCCCTACGATGCGCCGAATTGGCTGCCCACCGATCGCCCCGTTCGCTTTGGCGAGCTGGTTGATAACCTCAACCAATTGCAAGTCGAAGGCCGCACACCGCCACCGGTGAGGGTGGGCTTCCAGCTTCCGCCGGATCTGTTCACCTGGCGCAGCCGCGGTATTCCCGTAGAGTTGGATTACCGATATTCGCCTCCGGTTGAAGATGGCAGTGGCTCGCAAATGAGCCTGAGCATTAATGAACAGTTTATTGAGGCGTTTAACTTAACTCGCAAAGGGTTCTCCGGTGAGGCCAAGCGTTTCCGTGTGCCCTTGCTGAATGATGGCTTCTTATCGGCCAATCAGCGCCTGCGTATTCCGGCCTTCAAGGTCGGCAGCCGCAATCAGCTGGAGTTTAAGTTTGATTTTGCCGGTATCAATAGTGGCGAGTGTAAAAGCTTGGCGCCCGCCCAGCGCTACGCTGTTGTCGATGCCGATTCAACCGTTGATTTTACCGGCTTCGCGCACTACATCGAGATGCCCAATCTGCGTGCGTTCGCTAACGCCGCCTATCCCTTTACGCGTATGGCCGACCTGTCAGAAACGGCTGTGCTGCTGCCCGACAGCAAGAACAAAGAGATTATCCAAACCTACCTGCAGCTAATGAGCTTTGCGGGAGCCAGTTCCGGTTACCCGGCGTTGGCAATGGCCTTGTATGACGATTGGCAGGAAGCCGCATTAAAGGATCGCGATGTGCTATTGATTGCCGCCAACGGTCAGCTTACACAAGGCGGTGAGGATTTACCGTTATTGTTTGATCGCAGCGAGCGCATGTTGCAGAAACCGCGCAAAAATATCGTGTCTGAAAGCGATACCTGGGCCGGGGCGGCGCCAACATTGGCATCGGCAACAGCGGAAGTGGAAGTGCGCGCCAGTGGGCCCTTTGCGGCGCTGCTAGGGATGCGCTCTCCCTATAACGACGACAGAAGTGTTGTTGCCGTGCTTGCTGCACAACCGAGTGATATGGCCATGGTGCGAGAGGCGCTGGCAGATAGCGGAAAAATTGCCGAGATGTATGGCTCGGTGGTGGTATTTCGAGAGGGAGGGCAAGCGAGCTTCAATGTCGGCGATAAATACTATGTCGGTAAACTGCGCGTTTGGGACCTTATCTGGTACCACTTCTCTCGCTATCCAATGCTGCTAGGTATTATCAGCATCATCGTGGTATTGATGTTGGCCGTGGTGCTTTGGCGCTTACTCAGTGGTGTGGCGTGTCGCCGCCTGCAACAGGGGGACGAGTGATTCGTCGGTGTTGGGCACTATTGCTGGCCATGTTCCCGAGCGTGCTGTGGGCTGAGTGTAGCTGGCCCGCATGGCAGCGTTTCGCAGAGCAGTATATAGAGAATGGCCGGGTCATTGATGGCAGTGACCCGCGCCAGATTACGACCTCTGAGGGCCAGTCCTACGCGATGTTTTTTGCCCTGTTGGCAAACGACCGGGAGCGCTTTGCAAACCTCCACGCCTGGACAGAGAGATACCTTGCCAAGGGCGATTTAAGCACTCATTTGCCCGCCTGGTTGTGGGGCCGTTCACAGGACAGTGGCGGGGCAGTGCTGGATGCCAACTCAGCGGCAGACTCCGACACCTGGATCGCCTACTCCCTTGCTGAGGCGGGCCGCCTCTGGGGGGATCACCACTATCGCTCGCAGGGGTATTTTCTAGCCAGGCATATCGCCGAGCAGGAAACGCGCGTCATCGACACCGTTGGCAGGGTGCTAATGCCGGCGCCTGAGGGTTTTGTCAGCGACAATACATTGCGGCTCAATCCAAGTTATTGGATGCCGCAGATCTTTAGCCGCTTTGCTGAGCTGCAGCCCAACTCCGTTTGGCCGGAGTTGGCCGCTGCTTTGCCCGACTTGCTGCGCGACACGGCGGCAAATGGCTTGAGCCCCGATTGGGTGGCCTGGCGCCAGGGCGCGTGGCGACAAGACCCCAAAAGCGGTCAACGGGGTAGTTATGATGCGATACGCGTGTATCTCTGGGTGGGCATGTTGCACCCAGAGGCGAGGGCGGCAGCGGCATTGCGCAATCACTTTGACGTGATGCTGGCGCTTACCCAGGAGCGCGACAATGTTCCCGAGGTGGTCAATGTTGGCAGTGCAACGGCGCGAGGCAACGGCCCATGGGGCTTCTCTGCTGCACTATTACCGATGCTGTCGAACAGCGGCAAAACGACGCTACTGGAAGCGCAGCAGCAACGTGTGCGCAATGGCAGAACCAATAGCGACAGCCTCGGCCAGCGCGACTATTACAATCGGGTATTGGATTTATTTGCTGACGCATGGATGACGGGTCGGCTGCGGTTTTCGGCTAGTGGCGCGGTGCAGCCAAATTGGCAAGCGGGGTGTTCATGAACCGCACAGGCCTGCTCTGGCTTATATTGGCGTGCGCGGTGGGCGTATTGCTGTGGCAGCGCGATCCACTGAATTTGCGTGAGACAGATGAGGGCGCGACGACGGCCGATATCATTGTCACCGGTGGGCGCACTGATTCGCTGACGGTGGATGAGTCCTTACAAAGAAGCATCGAAATACAGCTGATTGAGTCGCAGTTACTGGGCCGGGATGACTTGGTCAGAGCCAAGTTGCAGCGCTTGGATGTGATCAACCCAGATGCACAAAGCGCTTATGTGTACCGAGTGTGGCTTGCGGTTCGCGACGGCAATGTTGAGGACGCAGAGCGCATGCTTTCGGAGTTGAAAGCGCGTTTTGGTGAAACGCAGACATTTTTGCAGCTTACCGATTACCTTGCTCTGCACAGCTACAAAAAATCAGCGATGCAGCAGGTGACTCTGCTGGCGAAAACCGGTCGGGTAAAGGAAGCGGCGCAGCAACTCATACAGCTTTACCCTCGCGGCTTTGTGTTGCTATCCAGTGAATTGGAGTATCTGCAGATACTGGCGCGAGTCGACGGAAAAAGACCTGTCGTCATACGCCGGCTTCGCGCGCTGAACGACCAGTACCCCAACGTGGCGCCATTGCGCTTAGCGCTGGCAGATCAATTGCTCTCGCAGAATCCGGATAGCCAGGCTGGTCAACGTATATTACGCGATTTGCTCGACGACCCCTCACTCGCTCAACAAGCGGTGCAACGTTGGCTTGCGGCCCTTGCTGAGCAGCCCATCGGGCCGAGCCGTATACGCACACATACCCTGTTGGCCGAGCGATTTCCCGACAATATAGCAGCGGTACAGGCCAAAGCGCTGGCATTGGAGATGCGGCAGGAGGAGCGCCGCTTAATGCGCGACCCTCACTATCGCGCGCGCAGCCAGGGCTTAGCGTTACTGGAGGCGGGCAAGCTCGTCGGGGCAGAGCGCAAATTGCGCTACGCCCTGAATGGCCGCCCCAACGACCCCGAAGTACTGGGTGGCTTGGGGCTTGTATATTTGCGGCGCGGCGAGCACCAACAGGCACTGAATTACTTTCGCGATGCGGAACGTGTCAACCGCGATCCTGACCAACAATCGCGTTGGCGTTCCCTGATAGATACCGCGGCATATTGGCGTGCACTTCGTCGTGGCGAAGCGCTTCTGGAAGCCGGGCAATTTGCCAGTGCGCGCAAAGCCTTTTACGACGCATTGGCAATTCAGGGTAGTGAAGTCGAGCCATTGATTGGCTTGGCTGAGCTGGCGCGCAGAGAGGGCGATTTTTCCGGTGCAGATGCCTTCTACCGCCAGGCACTGTCGCGTGAAGCCGATAACCAGGATGCATTGTGGGGGCGAATTCAGCTCCACCGCCAGTGGCGTGGCCCGCGACAAGCTGAGCAGGTCTACTGGCGTTATAGCGCGGCGCAGCGCGCTCGTGTCGCACCGTTGCGGCGAGCGTGGCTGCGCGAGCAAAGTGTTGAGCAATTGGCGCGGGCCCGTGAGTCGGGAGATAGCGCGGCGGTGTCGTCGGCACTTGAGGAACTATTGCGCTATCCGCCGCTTTCACCGTGGCAGCGGCTTGATGCCGCGGAGGCCATGATCGAACTTGGCGATAGCGAGCGTGCTGACCAATATATGGCCAAAACGCCTGGGGTTAGCGGCGATGCTGAAGGCGTTTTCGCCTACGCCTTATACCTGTCAGCCAGAGGGCGGCCGGGCCTGGCCATAGAACAGCTGCGCTCGATTCCCAGGGCGCGCCGCAGCAATGCCATGCGCAGCAATTTATTGCGTCTGGAGTTTGCGCAAGCGGTGGCAGGCTTGCCTGTCGATGACCGTCAGGGCCGATTGCAAAGCCTGCAGGCGCTGGAAGAGCGCTATCGCGATGATGCCGATACTCAGCTCAGTCTGGCGGAAATGTGGTGGCAAGAGGGCGAGGAAGAGCGCGCTCGCGCACTGATTGAGCCGCTGTTGCCTATGAGCTCCCAGAGTATCGAGAGGCAGCAACGTGTGGCTTTGCTGTGGTTGGAGATGGGCGACCTCAATGCCTTTGAACGGTGGTATCGGCCACTGCGTACCGAGGCGAATGCAAACGGCTTGAGTGATGCCGAGTTGGAAGCCTTATCAGCGCGCTATGCGATGGCAAAAGGGCAGTACTTCGCCGAGCGTGACAAGGCTATTCTAGCCCGCCGCTACTATCGCGATGCCGCTGATATTCGCGGTGAACACCGCCCCCAGGCATTGCTGGCCCTGTTGAGCTTGAGCGGGAAATCTGGCGATCAACGCGCCTTTGCGCAGCATCAGCAAGCGCTGTTTTCAATGCGAGCACAGTTGACGGGTGAGCAGGTGTTAGAGGCGGCGGCGCTGCAAAGCCAGTATGGAAAACCAGCATTAAGCGAGCGGTGGCTGGCACTGTTGCCCAAGCGCGGCGACGTTAGCGATCAGCAGTTGCGCACGGCGATGCAGCAGGCCATCGCGGCAAAAGATTGGTCGGCGGCGCAGCGTTATGCCTACGCCGCCTTGCAGCGTGCGCAGGGGCAGCCCGTTGATACGGTGCTGTCTGAAGACGCACGCCGACAACTGTATGACAATGCCGACCGCGAATACTGGCTGGGTAGCAGTGTGGTGGCCGCCATTGACGAGCTGCGCGAACGGCAGTCGGGATACATTAAAGCGGGTATAGACCTCACCGAGCGTCGCTCCGGAACTGGCTTGCAGCAAATTCCGATTGAGTTGCGCTGGCCCTTTCCCCGCTACGATGGACACGCGCTATTGCGTGTCGATCGTGTGTCCATCGATTCCGGGAAGGTTGACTATCTCGACCCCGATGGCAATACCCCGCCAGGCATCACGCGCATACCCTTTGAGGAATCGGCAAGCGGCACGGCCGTTGGTGTCGGGTGGCAGGCGCGCAACTGGCAAGTGGATATCGGCACCACGCCACTGGGTTTTACCAAACAAGACTGGGTGGGGGGCGCGTCGATTCGCGGCAAACTGGGTAAGTTCGGCTGGTCTGCCACAGCGTCTCGACGACCCGAAACCGGCACGGCGCTGTCCTACGCGGGTATGACGGTTCCAAGCGGCGCCACCGGGGCTGGTAAGGAGTGGGGCGGGGTGCTGCGCAGCGGCATTAAATTCGGTTTGAACTATGACCAGGGCGGCCGCTACGGCTACTGGTCGAGCGCGCAGGTTCATCAATTGCATGGCGACGATGTCGCCGACAACCAGCGGCTTGGGCTGTTGGGGGGCGTCTACCGCCGTATTATCGCCGAGGAGAACCGCAACCTGCGTATCGGCCTCAATGCCATGTGGTTGAGCTACGATAAGAACCTGAGTGAATACAGCTTGCAACACGGTGCCTATTACAGCCCGCAGCAGTACGTATCGCTGTCCATTCCGGTGCGCTACTTCGGTCGCGTTGGTGAACACTGGTCTTACTTGCTCGGCGGAGCCGTGTCGTTCTCGCAGAGCGATGAGGACCCCTTGTATGAACTCGCCACTGGCGGCGGCGCTGGCGGTGGCCCGGGGTATTTTTTGGAAGCGGCGATAGAGCGGCGCGTGAGTCGCCACTGGTATATCGGCTTGGCAGCGGATATTTATCGAGCTGATTTCTACGAGCCCAATCATGCATCGCTGTATGTGAAGTACCAGTTCGATGATCGCTGGCAGCCCATTTACACGCCGCCTGAGCCTCCCATTCCGTACAGCGATTTTGACTAGCCATCTGAAGGAAGGCGATATTGAGCGCCCCTGAGAACATTTTATATATCGGCCACGTTTGGCCCGAGCCAAATTCGTCTGCGGCGGGGCGGCGCACACTGTCACTGATTCGCTGTCTGCAAGCCGCTGGCGGTAGGGTGACGTTCGCCTGTGCGGCGGCGCTGTCTGAACACCGCTACCCGCTTAGCGACATCGCGGTGGATGAGGTCGAGATTCGGCTAAATTGCGATAGCTTCAATCAATTGCTTAGAAAAATGCAGCCAGACCTGGTTGTGTTTGACCGCTTTCTCACCGAGGAGCAATTTTCCTGGCGAGTGGCCAAAGAGTGCCCGCAGGCGATGTGCATACTCGATACTCAGGATCTTCACTGCCTGCGCGACGCCCGCCATCAGGCGCTCAAGCGCGGGCAGAACACCATGCGGCCCGATAGCGAGTTACTGAGTAGTGAGCTGGCGCTGCGCGAGCTGGCATCCATATGGCGATGCGACCTTAGCCTGATGATTTCTACTGCCGAGATATCGCTGCTGCAGTCCCACTACGGCGTTAGTGCCGAGCTGTTGCATCACCTGCCTTTTAGCAGTGAAGGTGGAACGGCGTCGCCGCTGCCTTACGCGCAGCGACGCCATTTTATCTGTATTGGCAATTTTCGACACGAGCCAAACTGGGACAGCCTGCGTTATTTACGCAGCGAATTGTGGCCCGAGATACGCCGGCAACTGCCATCGGCGCAGTGTCATGTGTACGGGGCGTACCCGCCTCCAAAAGCGCAGCAATTGCACAGTGAAAAACAGGGTTTTTTGCTGAAAGGGTGGGCCAAAGATGCCGCCGCCGTGATGCGACAGGCCCGCGTTTGTATCGCGCCTCTGCGCTTTGGTGCCGGGCAAAAGGGCAAGCTGCTGGAGGCGATGGAGCAGGCAACTCCCTCGGTAACCACAAGCATTGGCGCGGAGGGGATGGTGGATACGCCAGCCAACTGGGGCGGGGTGGTTGCGGATTCGCCGCAGGCGTTGATTGAGGCAGCGGTGTCGCTATACCGCGATGAATCGAACTGGCGCAGTGCCCAAGAGCGCGCCGTGCGCTGCCTGGCGCCGTTTACGTCCGCAGAGCCAAGCCAAGCGCTTCGGTCGCGTATTGGTCGGCTATCTGGCGAGCTGGCTGTTCATCGCCAGGGCAATTTTATCGGTGCCATGCTTCGCCACCACAGCCTGCGCAGTCATCAGTATATGTCTCAGTGGATCGCGGCTAAGTCTCAGCTGGCTACTGCGCACTGAGGTTTGCAAAGTGGCTATTCATCTGCCATGTTGGATGCGCTGTATGATTTTTGATCAAGCTCATCGGGCATCTTCACGGCCCTGAGCAGCGACCCAACGTTGGAGCGGAGTGGCAATGGACCATCTTATTTTCGATGCACATTTGCACATCATCGATCCCGCTTACCCATTGACCAGCAACCAGGGCTTTCTGCCGTCTGCGTTTACCGTCGACGACTACATCCACCAGACCGCTGACCTCGGCATTGCCGGCGGGGCAGTGGTGTCTGGGTCATTTCAGAGCTTTGATCAGTCCTACCTGCAAGCCGCGCTCGCCAGCCTCGGCCCGCACTTTGTGGGCGTTACCCAGCTGCCCCATGACACGCCCGATGATACTTTGGTGGCACTCGACCGCCAGCGGGTTCGCGCCGTTCGTTTTAATTTGCGGCGCGGGGGCTCGGAGTCGGTGCAGCACCTGTTTTCGTTTGCAAATCGGGTGCACGAGCTATTGGGTTGGCACACGGAAATCTACTGCGACAGCGCAGCACTGGAAGAATTGGAAACGCCGCTGTGTGCGCTGCCGGCGGTAAGTATTGATCACCTGGGCTTGAGTAAGGCCGGGTTGCCGCTGCTGTATCGTTTGGTTGAGAGGGGCGTCAAGGTTAAGGCAACGGGCTTTGGACGGGTCGACTTCGCTGTCAGTCAGGTCGTCAAACGCCTCCATAGCATTAACCCAAAGGCCTTGATGTTCGGCACTGACTTACCTTCAACGCGCTCGCCTAGGCCATTTAATCCAATAGATATTGAGATCATCGGCAATGCACTGGGCGATAGCGATGCGCGCTGTGTGTTGTGGGAAAACGCCGTCGAATTCTACCGCTTGCAGGGCGAATAACCGCGCCAACCTTGACCGCCGATTGCCCCTTGATTACAGTCCCGCCCCTTGCATCGACTCACCTGAGATCATGGCTGTGCCCGCGCAGCTCGCCAATACCATGACAGAACTCACTATACCCACCGCAGTACTCGCTCTGCTTGCATTGCTTGCCGATCGTGTATTGGGCGAGCCGCGTCGCTGCCACCCACTGGTTGGCTTTGGCAGATTTGCGCATTATCTGGAGGCCAGGCTCAACCGGGGAAGTGGCTCTCTCAAATTGTGGGCAGGTGCTCTGGCATACACCGTCGCGGTGCTGCCTCCGGTGCTTATGCTCTATGGCATCAGTGTTGTGCTGAGCGAATTCTCCCCTTTGCTGGAGGCGTTGTTGTCCGTGGTCATTTTGTATTTGGCCGTCGGCTGGCAGAGTATGCGCGAGCATGTGCAGCCGATTTTAACGGCGTTAGAACAGCGTGATCTTCCCGGTGCCAGGCAGGCTTTGTCATACATAGTCAGCCGGGACACGGCAGAGCTCAACGACGCCCAGGTGCTCAGTGCCAGCATCGAGACGACGTTGGAAAATAGCAGTGATGCGCTGTTTGCCTCGCTGTTTTGGTTTGCCGTGGCGGGCCCTTGCGGGGTGCTTGTGCACCGTTTGAGCAATACCCTGGATGCGATGTGGGGCTACCGCAATGCGCGTTTTAATTTGTTCGGCCGCGTGGCAGCGCGCTGCGATGATGTGTTGAATTTTATTCCCGCTCAGCTCACCGCGCTGAGCTTTGCGCTGGTGTCTTTCTCCGCGAGCGCGATTCGCTGCCTGGTTTTTCAGGGGTGGCGCTGGAAGAGCATTAACGCCGGCGCGGTAATGGCCAGCGGCGCCGCCGCTTTAGGCATCACTGTCGGAGGCGCCGCTAATTACCATGGGCAGCAGCAACAGCGCGCGACGCTGGGCGCAGGTCGCCTGCCCCAGCCGGGGGATGTGCGGCGGAGTGTGCGTTTGGTGGATACGGTTTGCGCGGTGTGGTTGCTAAGTGCATTGGTGGGAGCATTACTATGAGCGAGCGAATCGTGCCGCCTCGCCACGGTGGCGACCCCAATGAGCTTCACTACCCCGAAGGCATGCCGAGGCCCTTGTTAAATCTGGCCACCGGGATCAACCCCTGGCCCTGGCCGGTTCCGGCCTTGCCGAGCCATTGCTTCACTGAATTGCCCTATGAAAACCCCGAATTACAGGCGTCGGCAGCGGCCTATTACCAGGTTGATGTTGCGCAGTTGTTGCTGTGTGGTGGCAGCCAACCGGTAATTCAGCTGCTGCCGCAGTTATACCCCCAGGGCAATGTGCTGTTGCCCGCCGTGGCCTACGAAGAACACGCCTACCGCTGGCAGCTGGGGGGGCATCACTGCCGGTTTTTCAGCGACTACAGCAGCGAGGCAGTGGCCGCGCAAATTCGCGAGCAAGATATTCAGTATTTAGTGCTGATCAGCCCCAATAATCCCGATGGCCAGCAACTCCCGGTCACCGTTGTCGCGCAGTGGTTGGCGCTACTGCCGCCAGAGGGTTGCCTGGTAATTGATCAAGCCTATGTGGATTGTGTGCCGGCCTATCAGGCCAATGCCTTGTTGGCCGATAAGCGCGTTGTGCTGCTGCGCTCGGTAGGAAAGTTCTTTGGTTTGCCCGGGCTGCGTCTGGGCGCCGTGCTGAGTCACCCAGAGACGATTATCCGCTTGCGCGAGCAACTTGGGCCCTGGTCGGTTAATCATGCGGCGCAGCTGATTGGCCAGCAGTTATTCGCCGACCGTGAATGGCAGGAAACGATGAGGCAGCAATTGCCGCTTGCTGCCCACCAACAGGCGCAACAGCTGCTGCGCTGCTTTGGGCGCGACGTCGAGCTCTGTGCGGTGACGCCGCTATTTACCACGCTAAAAATGCCGCTGGGGCAGGCGGAAAAGTGGGCGATGCAGGCCCTGAAGCAGGGACTACTGTGCCGGGTTTATCGCTGTGGCGAACACGGTTATATGCGCTGGGGACTCGCTGCCAACGCAGACTTGCTGGCCGAGCGACTGGCGTTAATTGAGGCGGCGCCCTGTGGATGAAGGTATTTCCTACCTGTTGGAGCAGTTACAGCCGCTGGGCGCAGTTAGCGCGCGGCGTATGTTTGGCGGCTACGGCATTTTTTGCGACGGACTGATGTTCGCGCTGATCGCTGATGAGCAGCTGTATTTCAAGGTGGATTCACACAATACCGGCAACTATGAACAGCGCGATTTGCCGCCGTTTCGATACCAACGCCGACATCAATGGGTTGAACTTAGCTACCGGCTTGCGCCGGAGGAGCTCATTGATGAGGCCGACGAATTAATTCTTTGGGCTGCCGATGCTGTCGCCGCAGCACGGCGTGCTCGCGGTGTATAATGGGCGAGGATTTAGCAGGAGTAGAGCACCATGCACATTGAACAGGCCATTCGCGACAAAATTACAGATGCCTTGTCGCCGACTCACTTTGAAGTGACCAATGAAAGTCATATGCACAGCGTGCCCAAAGACTCTGAAACTCACTTTAAGCTTGTCATTGTTGCCGAGGGCTTTAGCGGTAAGCGGCGAGTGGCCAGACACCAGGCCGTCTACGCTGCACTTGCCGAGGAATTAGCCGGACCGGTACATGCGCTGGCCCTTCACCTGTTTAGCCCTGAGGAATGGCAGGAAAAAACGGCAGCGGTTCCCGATTCGCCGCAGTGCCTCGGCGGCAGTAAAAAGGAGGCCAAGGGCTGATATGTCAAACATTGTTGTAGCGGCGCTGTATAAGTTTGTCAGCCTGCCGGACTTTCACGAACTGAGAGAGCCCTTGCTTGACCATTGCCTTGCCCAGAATATTCGCGGCACATTGCTGCTGGCCGAAGAGGGCATTAACGGTACCGTCGCAGGCAGCCGCGAGGCCATCGATAGTCTATTGGCCTATCTGAAAGCTGACCCAAGGTTGGCAGATCTCAGCCATAAAGAGTCCTTCGATAGCAGCCAACCTTTTTACCGTATGAAGGTAAAGCTGAAGAAAGAAATCGTTACCATGGGGATCGACGGCATCGACCCGAACGAAGTCGTGGGCACCTACGTAAAGCCAAAAGATTGGAACGCCTTAATTTCTGACCCCGATGTGGTACTGATCGATACGCGCAACGACTACGAAGTGGAGATTGGCACCTTTAAGGGGGCCGTCGACCCGAAAACCGAGAGCTTCCGCCAATTCCCGGAATATGTGCGTCAGAACTACAACCCCGAGAAACACAAAAAAGTTGCCATGTTTTGCACCGGCGGCATTCGTTGTGAAAAGGCCTCAGCGTTTATGAAACGCGAAGGGTTTGAAGAGGTCTATCACCTGGAGGGCGGCATTCTCAAATACCTGGAGGAGGTCGACCAGCCCGATAGCCTTTGGCAGGGCGAGTGTTTTGTATTTGATAACAGAGTATCCGTGAAACAAGGCCTGGAGCCGGGTGAATACGCACTGTGTCACGGTTGCCGCTGGCCCATTACCGACGCCGACCGGCAGAGCGATAAATATGAAGAGGGGGTAAGTTGCCCCGCGTGCCATGACACGCTCACTGACGAGCAACGGCAGCGTTTTCGCGATCGCCAAAAGCAGATAGAACTGGCTCGGCAACGCAACGTGCCTCATGTTGGTGCTCCGCCGCCGGAGCGTCAGCGCAGCCGCACCAAGGATGGGCAGAGCTAGGAGCGGGCACTGGCCCAAACTGTCACCAGTATTGGGCCATCAGGCTATAGCGCCGAGCAGCATTCAGTTTTACACTGTTGGAACAAACTGTGCATTGAGCTGGAGAGGTGTGCAGTGTGGCCCCAAAACAATAATTTACTGATCGGCCGTTGCACGGATACAGGAACATGAGGTTTAAAGGATGAAGCAGTTAGGCGTACTCGATACCGCGTTTGTCAATTTGGAACACCCCAATACACCACAGCACGTTGGGGGAATGGGTATTTATGACCCCTCGACGGCGCCGGGTGGTTTTGTGCGCTTTAAGGGTGTGATCGCAAACTTTGAGCGGCGTTTAAAGAAACACTCAATTTTCCGTTCCAGATTGGTGAATGTGCCGGGTAAGCTTGACCGTCCCTACTGGGTACAAGATGCCAATTTTGATGTCGAGTTTCATATTCGCCATCTCGCCTTACCCCAGCCCGGCGATTGGCGCCAGCTGTGTATCCTGATTGCTCGCTTACACGCCCGTCCACTCGATATGTCGCGCCCGCTTTGGGAGGCCTATATTATCGAGGGTCTGGACAATATCCCTGGTGTGCCGAAAGGGGGCTTTGCCATCTACACCAAGATGCATCACTCACTGGTTGATGGCGCTGGCGGCTCGTCAATTATGTCGGTGATTCACGATCTTGAGCCCGACCCCGAAGCGGTGCCGGAAGCCCCGGAAACAGTCATGGTCGATATCGCGCCAAGCCCGCTGTATCTGGGAACGGCGACGGCTGTTAATCAGCTGAAAAACAGTGTGAAAATGCTGGGCGGCGCCGCCAATACCCTTGCGGATTTGGGCAAGCTGGCGTGGGGCGTTGCGCGCAAGCGCATTCCCATGCCGTCTATCACCTCGCCGCGCACGCGCTTTAATACCCCTGTTGGCCCCTACCGTGTGTTTGAAGCAGCAGAGTTCTCGCTGGAAGACGTCAAGCTTGTGAAGAACCATAGCGGCGTCAAAATAAATGATGTGGTGTTATCGGTGGTCGGCGGGGCGATGCGCAAATACCTGCAGCACCACAACGAATTACCCGAGGACAGCCTGGCGGTGTCCATCCCGCTGAACATGCGCACGCGCCGCGGGGTGTCTGATGAGAATAACCAGGTCGGGTCGGTGTTCGTCGAAGTGCACACCGAGCTGGATGACCCGCTGGCGCGCTTGAAAGCCATTTATCAAAGCAGCCAGGACGCCAAGGCCTTCGGAGAAAACTCGCCCCTGGTTGATGTGCTGCGCTTGGCCGGCGTGATGCCGCCAGCAATGACGCGGCCCATCGTCAACACCTACGTCAATAACGAACTGACGCAGCACTTGCCTCTGGGTATCAGCTCCGTGGTGTCGAATGTCGCGGGGCCGCCGTTCCCACTGTATTCCGCGGGTGCGCAGATGGTGCGCTATTACGGGCTGGGCCTGCTCACACCGGGCGTAGGGCTATTCCACTTGGTATTTAGCTCATCCGGTGTCGTGACCATGTCGATTCTGGGCGATCGCGACAGCATGCCGGACCCTGCTTTCTACCGCGAATGTGTCGAGAAAGCCTTCCAGGAACTGCTGGATGCGGTGAAGGCGGATATCAGCAAGCAGGAAGCGGAGGCCAAGAAGCCCAAAGCGCGCAAGAAAGCGCCTGCCAAAAAAGCCGTGAAGAAAGCCGGCAGCGGTGCTGTTGCTAAGGCCCCGGTTAAAAAGGCACGTGCGGCATCCACCAAAGCCAGCTCAACCAAGTCGGCGACCACAGCCAAGCGCAGTCGCGCGAGCAGTGGCGCAGCGGAGCCTGTTGAGTCGATACTTAAGCCCGAAGCTGAAGTGAGCAGCGGCGCGGCGAGTAATGTTGTTAGCCTGAGTGCAGAGTCGGGTAAATAACAACAGCGGCGCGAACGAAAAACGGGGGCGTTGAAGCCCCCGTTTTTTTATGTCCGAATTCTTTTGCGCGAAAGATGGCGTAATGCGGTCAAGCGCGTGAATCAGGGCTGATAGACACCTGATCCCGTCCCGCCGCCTTAGCCTCGTAAAGTGCTTCGTCGGCTTTTCTAATCAGCTCGTCGGGGCTGTTATCTTTGATTGGGGTAAACGACGCAACCCCGGCGCTAACCGAGACGACTCCAGATTGCGGCGAGGCTTCGTGGGGGATGGCTAATAAGCGTAAATCGCCTACGAGCCTATTCGCTAACTTCAGGGCATTGGCCTTGGACACATCGAACAGCAGAACAATAAATTCTTCCCCACCCGTGCGGGCAATCACATCGGTTTCGCGGGTGAAGCGTTTTTTCAGTAAGCCAGAAAACTGACGCAATACATGGTCGCCGCCGTCGTGGCCGTAGCGGTCGTTGTACTGTTTGAAATAATCCAGGTCGAAAACAATGGCGCTCAGGCTAAGCTGACGGCGCGATGCCAGCTTCCACAGGTAATCCAGGCGCTCTTGAAAAAGGCGGCGATTGCCAATGCCGGTGAGGGCATCTTTGTAAGAGTAGGCTTCGAGCTTGCTGGTGTGGTTGGCGACATGTTCCAGGAGCTCATTGTACTCATCGACCAGTTTGCCGAGCTCGTCATTGTGTTTGTAATTGAGTTTTTGCTGATAATTACTCGACTGCCGTATTCGTCGCATGGTCTGGGCGAGGTTTTCAATGGGGTAGATAACGGCGCGTTTCATAAGCACGATGACCACCGCCCAAGACAGCGTTGCTATGATCAGGGCCGCGACGATGGTTGGGCTGAAAATTTCGTCGTCAAAGGCGCGCGGCGCTGTTTTGAAACACATGTGTACGATAACGTCGCCGGCGTCGTTCCTGAGCAGGGAGTACAAGGTGTCATCTTCACTGCGCTGGCCCAGCCCGACGCCATAGTGCTCGCGTTGCTTGATGCTCTCATCGTGAGTCATGGCATTCACGGTGAGGCCGAGCCGTTCACCCAGCGATGCGATCAGTGCATCATCGATACGGCGCACCGCAATATATATCGACGGCAGTTTATCCGTGGTCCAGTTGGCTCGGCCGGCAGCATAGATCAGAGGGCCGTCTCCCTCGCTTAGTAGCAAGCCGGAAATACTGGCGCTGCCCTGTTGGTCAAGACGCGATACTGCCTCGTTAAATATCTCAACTTGGGTGGCGTTGTCGGGAAGGTGACGGGTTTTTTCCGCGATTTCGCCGGCTTTTACAATTCTGTTCTCACCGGATTCATCCGCGAGGATAAAGTAATCCAGTTCGCCATAGCCGCCTATATGGGCGAGTTGCAAGATTACCGGGGACCAATCGAGTTGCCCTTCAAGGCCCTGAAGCAAGCCTGCTGCCGCGTATATTCTGCCAATGCGGCTCTCCAGATTAGCGCGGTAACGGTCAACCGCCTGCTCGAAGCGATCCACGTCACGCAGGTCGGCAGCGTTCTCGATTTTCTTCAGATGAGGGTTGAGTATTAGCTCACGTGCCAGCAAACCAGAAAAAATGGTAAACAGCATGGTGCTAGCGATAATCAGAGTGGCTTTTCGGGTAAGCGTCATGAGATTACTGGATGTCCGTGTCCAAGTGCGCAAAGGATATCTCAGTGCCGCGTTGGTGGCTAACTCTCAATAGCGCTCCTTACAATTTACGTCACAGTAATATAACCCATTAAACCCGTTTTCATGTGTTCAATCACGTGACAGTGAAACATCCAGCGACCGGGGTTGTCGGCAACGAAGGCGATGCGGGCGCGTTCGTTCTTCTCCAGCAGTATGGTGTCACTCTGATAGGGGTTTACCTTACGTTTATTAGAAGACAATACAGTAAAAATCAACCCGTGTAGATGAATAGGGTGCGCATGCGGCGTGGCGTTGTGCAGCTCGGCGATATAGCTTTTGCCAAGGCTCAGTGTCGCCAGTGGTTCGGGAAGGCTATGGTGGCCGTGCGAACCCCAGGCGCGGCGGTTAATCAGCCAAAAGCTGTGGTCGGCATTTCCTTCCTGGTCAAGCGGCGACAGCGCGCCCTGCCACTCAAAGACAAAGCGCAGTAACTCGGCCTGTTCAAGATTGGGTATTGCAATCGGGTTGGGCGGCAAACTCGTCACGGTGTTTGCCTGCGGTGTTGGCGGTTTACTGTCTACCGTGCGCAGGCGACACAGCTCGACACCAAAGCGGCCTTTTTGATCGTAGAGAACAAATTCTTTACCGGGCTCCGGGGCGACAAAACCGAGATCCATACGCATGCCCGCACCCAGTGGGGTTACTTCAAAGGGGCGGTGAGGGATTACGGGGCTGCCATCCAGGGCGAGAATGCGCGGCGAATTGCCATCCAGGCGCGGTCGGTATACCCGCGTGTTGTCCATATTCAGCACGCGCAGGCGCGTGGCCTGGTTGGCGGGAATATCAATGGTGGGTTGCTGGCGGCCATTCACCGTGTTGACGGTGCCGAGTGTGCCATCGCGGAAGGCCTCTCTGGGAATGGAGAGCGGCAGGTAGTCGCCGTTTTTATCCAGCCGCCAATCTTTCAGGCCGATAATCACCTCGTGGTAGGGTTGCGGTTCCCGCTCTTCCACGATTAATACCCCAACCATTCCCATGCCGAGTTGGCGAATGGAGTTGATATGGGGGTGATACCAAAAGGTGCCCGCGTCGGGGCAAACAAAATCGTAGAGGAAGCTCTCACCCGGCTGGACAGGCGCCTGACTCAGCACCGGTACGCCGTCCATCGCGTTGTCAATGCGAATGCCATGCCAGTGAATGGTGCTGGCTTCATCCAGGTGGTTTTCGAAGCGCAGGCGCAGCCGCTCACCCTGGCGAACACGAATGGTCGGTGCGGGGAATTGTCCGTTAAAGCCCAGTATCTCGCTCTGTTTGCCAGGTACTAAGGTCGCGCTACCTCGCTCTGCGCGCAGCACGTAATCGTAGCGCTCGCCGTTGTCACTGTCGCCGTTTGGCGGCGTGGCCATCGCCAGACTAAAACGCGGCAGGCAAGTCAGTGCCGCGCCGCTCAAACCGTGTTTAACAAATTGGCGTCGTTTCATAGCGTCTCTGTGGCTAGCCGAGGGTATTGGCCAGATGTGGTGGGATCAGGCTTAAATGATTGTCCCAGCGCAGGCCCGGTAGGTAGGCCAGTGGTGACAGCTGGTCTTCACCGGCGCGGGCAGCCATTAGCTGTCCGGAGCTGCTGCTTACAATGAACTGCTTGTTGGCGGCGTCATACACGGCGCCAGCGCAATCCCGCAAGCGCCAGCTGTGCAGCAGGCGGCGCTGGGGTATTGACCACAACCCCAGCTGATTGTCGCGGGGGAAGCTGCAAAGCACATTTTGCTGATCGTCGGTGGCGACGCTGGCGACATAGTCGTTGCGCATGGCCAGCTCGGTGTTGATATCCAGTGCAAGCATCTCGCCATCCAGCCGATGGTGGTAAATGAGTGGCTTGGCGGAGGGTGTCGTTCCCTGATATTGACCGCCCACCACAACATCGCCGTTGGTATTGACATCCAAATGGCGCAAGCTCAGTTGGGCATCGGGGGAGGGGATGAATGCGACGACGCGCTGCTCCGCCAAATTCAGGTAGCTCAAACCGGGTTCAAGCGCTCCGGGGTTGAGGGTTTTACGACCACTCGCTGGCAGCGTTTTAATGCCGCCCACCGCCACCACAATGTGCTTGCCATCAGGCATTAAGGCGAGTTCGTGAGGGCCGATGCCGCCGCAATCCATGTGGCTGATTAATCGATACTGGTCGTAGCAATCGTAGACGCCAATAACGCCGCGACCGTTATCCGCAACGTGGTTTTCTGTGGTGTAAAGGTAGCGGCCATCGCCGCTTACACAGCCGTGACCGTAAAAATGGTAGCCCTCGGCGGCGTTGATTTTATGGCGAAGCTTGCCGGTTTTCAGGTCGACAACATAAATGTGGGTGCCGGGGCGACGCGCAAAAAACAGCGCTTCTGCTCGCTCATTGTGTACACAGCTATCGTGGCCACGCTCGTCACCGGGCAGCGTAAAAGCCCAGTGATCACCGTGCATTGCCCCCAGTATTGGCTGGCCCTCGGCATTGTTTGCCGCGCTGCACACCGGGCTGTAGTTGGCCTGCGCTGGGGCGGATGTGAACTGCCAAAGTGCTGCAGCTACGGGTAAACCCAGTGCACCAGCGATCAGGGTGCGGCGTTGCATACTAGTCTCCGTCGGCGCCGTTAAAACTCAGGGTGATACCCAGAGCATCCGGCAGGGCATTTTTTAGCAAGTCGAGTAATTGCTGTACCTCAGTATAAAGTGCGAGCAGCTGAGGTTTTTGCGCTGGATCAGTCGCGGCCGAGAAAAGGTCACCCTCAACGGCCTGCGCAGCGACAATGGTTTTTTCAAAGGTGCTGGTAATCTGCTCTGCCAGTTCACTGTGCTGATGCTGCCGCAGATAGTCGTCGATCCCGTATAGTTCATCTGCCAGATAAAGGCGCTGCAACGCATTGAGGTTGCCAATAATGGCTTCGCGAGAGAAGCGGCTACGCCACCACTCAAGCAGGTACACCTGGCTTAGGCCCCGGCTGTTGGCAAAGCCCAGAGGCCGCTCAAGCTTATCGCGTTTTATCAATTCGGCACCGGCAACCAGTGACTCCAAAAGCGCCGCAATGGCTTGTTGGCGGTCGGGATAAACCGGGTTTTTAGGGCCGGGCTGCGCAAAGGTGCCAAGGTAGTTTCCGTGATCGGGCAGCCAGGCTTCGTGCAGTGTTTTGCTTAACGTTTTCTGATGCTCGGCGATAGCGCTCAGCACCTGACAGCGCAACGGGGCGGTTTGATAACGATCAAGCTGAGCCGCTTTTTCATCGAACAGTAAATACTCCAGCGCACTTAAGCCTTGTACCACCACGCTCGCGTCGGCGATCGTGCTGGCGGTGAAGGAGGTGGCGTCGGCATGCTCGGCGATCAGGCCCTCGAGCTTGCGAGCGACCAGGTTTTTACGATCTGGCCAAAACTGGATTTGCCAGCTTAGATTGTCTTCCATCAGGGGGCCGAAGCTTTTTACTTGCAGCCCCGACCACGCTACCGCGCTGTGTCGCCAATGTTCTTGGGCTGCTTGTAGCCCCGCGTCGTCAAGCGATTTACAAAATGCCTGGGTGGCCTGAGAAAGCTGCTTTGCCGCCAGAGCAAAATCCCGGTGAGCGGGCAGCAAGCTGGTTTGCGCAGTGTCTTCAAGCAGCTGTTGTTCGGGGGGCGGGGTGCAGGCAGCGAGCAGGCTGAAACAGGGCAGCAACAGCCACTTCCGGCAGTGTTGTATCAGGGTCGCTGGGGTAGACATTTACAGTTCCTTTAAAAATTCGAGTAGACGGGCCTGCTGTGCTTGCGATAAGGCGTTGAAACGCTGCCTCGCGGCGCGGGCTTCGCCGCCGTGCCAGGCAATCGCCTCGCGAACACTGTTCGCGCGGCCGTCGTGGAGCAGTCGGGTATTGTCCGCCTCTGCGCTGCGGATTCCAAGCCCCCACAGTGGCGCAGTGCGCCATTCTTCGGGGCGCGCTGCGCCCTCGGCGACGCCGTCATTCAGGCCGTCGCCCATATCGTGAAGCAGCAAATCGCTGTAGGGATAAATCGTGCCGCTGGCGGTGGCGAATGTTGGACGGTGGCAGCTTGCGCAACCGATTTCGGCAAAGGTTCTGGCGGCGGGGCCATGGTGGTCAGCCCTGCTGCCGGGGATCGCTAAATTGGCAATGTAGTGTTCAACCGCGCCGAGAATCTTCGAGCTGATTTCGCTGCCATCGGGCTGGTCGGCGCCAGAGGCGCGCTCACAGCGGGCGCGGGCAGCCATTCTGTCGTTCTCAGAAGCGGCCGCGCTAATTTGGTCGCAGCGGGTGGCGCGACGTATTGCACTGTCGATGCCCATGTCCTCAGCAAAGGCCTGGGCAATTTGCTCGCGCAGCGAGGCTTGGGAAGCTTTCCAGCCAAAGCGGCCAAGCCGCCCGTTATCCAGTGTGGCCGCTCGGCCGGAAACACCGTCATTATCGCGGTCATCGACATCTTCCCAGGCCAGGATCTGGGCACGATCAATGGCGTCGAGCTTGCCCAAACCGATCAGCATGGGGGCCAAGCGTGCCGAGGCTGAAAGCTGCCGATACTCGGCGATTAGGTATTGCCGATGGGGGCGCGGCGCATGGCGGGATACTCGCCAGGCAATTCGGCCTTCCGCTGTGAAACCGGGCAGGGCGCGGTCTTGCAGTTGGCTGCCAAACAGGCTGTCTTTCGGCAGCCTCAGTACCGTTCCAAGACCTTTTGCGGGAAGTTGGCCCTGGCCATTGCCTGGGTGGCAGCCGGCGCAGCTTCGCGCATTAAATAGCGGGCCGAGGCCATCGCGTGCGGTTGTGGTTGCCGGTGACGACACCCACGGGCGGTGGGCAAAGCTGCGGCCGACGGCCCAGTCAAGTTGTTGCTGTGGGCTTAGTTCAGGCGCCGGTCGCTCAAGGGGTGGTGTGCCCCAGCTCGATAGTGGTATCAGTGCCAGGGCGACAAGGGTGAAAAAACGGTTGCGTGGCAAGGCGTTAAATCGCGTTGGGGTTGATGCCGAGGCTTGCCGCGGCGTCTTCAATGGCGCGGGTTTGGTTTGTCAGCGCTTGCAGAATACTGCCGAGCAAGTTGCGACCCTGTGCATTGCCTGGGGCGATCAACATATCGAATTTTTGTGGGCGCTCCGGGTGTTCGGCCACTTGCGTTAGCAACTGCAGGCGCGCCATGGTGGTACTCAGGGCGGCCGTTAATGCTTTGTCAGCCTGCGCTGACGATGCGGCAACCGCTTGGCTCAGCGAGGGGCCGCGAACCCAGCTGCCATCTATGCGCTGGTACTCGCCCTTATACACATTGCTGATGCCCAGGCCATTGTAGTAGTGGGACCAGTGCGTGTTGTCGCTAAAGCAGTCGTGCTCATCCTCGGTTGAGTTGGCTTCTAGGGCCACCTTGATACGCTCGCCACCAAGCTCGCCCAAACTCAGTGAGCCAATGCCGTAGAAGATGCGCGCCAGCGCCTGTTCGGTGGGCAGCGACAGTAATTCATGGCGATAGTTGTCGCCCTCGGCAGCCCATTGCTGGGTCATGTAGGCGAGGTCGCTAACGAGTAATTGTGTCGCGGCCAGCAAATATTGACCGCGGCGCTCGCAGTGCCCGTTTGTGCAGGCTTCACCCTTACTGAAGTCGGTGTAGGGGCGCTCGCCCGCACCGGCTTGATGGCCGTTGAGGTCTTGGCCCCATAGCAGGAATTCAATCGCGTGGTAGCCGCTGGTCACGTTGGCGGCATTGCCGGCCAGTTCATGTAAGTCCTGTAATAACGCCGGGGTGATCGTGGTGGCGTCTATCGCGCCGCCGCCCAGTGTAATAGTGGGGTTGGCGATGATATTCATGTCGGCGGCGATATTGCCCAGGCTCGCGGCGTAGCTTTGGTCCACGTAATCGATCAAGCCTTCATCCAGCGGCCAGCTATTGAGCTGCCCCTCCCAGTCGTCAACCACTGGGTTGCCAAAGCGAAAGGCCTCACTTTGCTGGTAGGGGATGCGCGCGGCGATCCAGGCCTGGCGCGCCGCCATTAAGGTTTTTTCTGATGGCTCGGCGAGCAGGGCCTCAACACGACTCAACAACGTTTGCGCTGTCGTTTTTGCATCGTCGAACACCGCGTGTGCCAAATTGGTGTAGTGCGTCACGATAGCGCGGCGATTGTCCGGCGCGGCTTGCGCAACGCCAAACTGGCACAGCAAGAGCAGTGTTAGCACATACTTAGTCATGAAGAGTCCTCAAGTTGGCGACGGTAAAGCAGCGGGATATTTTGCGCTAATTGAAAATGATTCGCAATTGTAATTCCTCGGGTCTGGGCGATCCGGCGGTTCAGCCCTATGCTAGACTTGGCGTTTTTTTGCGGAGTGACCTCAATGGCGTACCTTCCCCGTCGATCAGTGTTATACATGCCTGGCGCGAATACCCGCGCCCTGGAAAAGGCGCGAAGCCTCGACGCCGATGTATTGATCCTCGATCTTGAAGATGCCGTTTCCCCGTCGCAAAAGGTGCAGGCCCGCCAGCACATTCTGGATGCGCTCGCCGAAGGTGGTTACGGGCACCGCGAATTGGTGGTGCGCGTTAACGGCTTTGATACCCCCTGGGGCCGAGAAGAAATAGCCGCCTTTGCTCACGCGCCGATCTCTGCCCTGTGCTTGCCGAAAGTGGAATCCGCCGCAGAAGTGCAGGCCGTGGTGCAGCTACTTGTTCAGGAGCAAGCGCCGGAGACGCTCAAGCTTTGGGCAATGGCAGAAACGCCCAGAGGCGTATTGGCCATCGACGAGATAGCGGGCAGCCATTCGCGGCTTGAGGCCATCGTGATGGGCACCTCGGACCTGGCCAAGGAGCTTCGCGTACCGCACACTCCGGACCGGTTGGGCCTGCAGGTATCGCTTAGCCAATGCGTGCTGGCGGCGCGCGCCCACGGTTTGGATGTGCTCGATGGCGTGCACCTTAACCTCGACGATGAGGCGGGCTTTGTGCAAGCCTGTGAGCAGGGCGTGCAATTGGGCTTCGATGGCAAAACGCTGATCCACCCGAAACAGATTGCCGCGGCTAACCAAACCTTTGGCCCGTCCGAGCAACAATTAGCGCAAGCGAAAAAAATTCACCAAGCCTGGGTAGAAGCCGAGACCCAGGGGTTGGGCGTGGTTGTTGTGGATGGCCGCCTGGTGGAGTCGCTGCATGTTGACGAAGCGCTGCGAATCCTTGCCATTGGTGACGCGCTGGCGGCGCGTTAGGTCATCGTTGCGGCTTCGGTGCTGGCAGCCTGTCGAGGCTGCTGCTTTCGCAGCTGGACGATCTCCAGCATTCGGTCATCGACCCAGCTGTCCAGCCGCCAGTTTTTAACAAAGCCGCAATGCCCGCCAAAGCGCGGCGTTTCTATACTCAGCGGTTTTACCCCGCGCAGTTGCTCGAAGTCCTCGGCAATAATCATTGGGTCATCCTGGGCCGCAATAATATGGGCGGGGTTGCTCAATGTGCTCAGCAGGTCTGCGCTCAGGGCGTAGGCGCGAAAATACTCGTCGGGTTCGTTAAACGGCGTGTGGTTGGGAACAAAATAATCGTTAAAGTCCCGCAATCGTTTCATGCCGTGCAGTTGCTCAGAAAAGTTCAGCTCGGGGTAGAGCGCCAGTTTCTTTTTCAGTGAGCGCTTCCACTTGCGCACAAAATATTGTTCGTACACCCACCAGCCCTGCTCAATGGCCGCCATGGTTTTTACCGGGTCGACAACGGGGCATATCGCAATGGTTTGGTGAATGTGAATGCCCGCCTCGGTGGCCGCGGCAGCCAGTCGCAGGGCAAAGTTTCCGCCCAGTGAAAAGCCGGCGAGAAACTGCCAGTCGTGAGGGTAGTTGGCCTGTATGGCGCGCAATGCGCCCAGCACTTCTTCAAGCAGGGTTGAATTGAAAAGCTCTCGGTTTAAATGGTGGCTGGGGCCGTGGTCGCGAAGATTCAATCGAAACACATCATAGCCAGCGCGGTAGAAGGCACTGGCGGCGGAGAGCAAATAGGTCGACCGCGAGCTGCCTTCCCAGCCGTGAATCAGGGTGATTAAACCGCGACTGCGGCCCTGTTGCTGAGGGCTGTATTCACCGAGCAATTGGCTGCCATTGCCGCAGTCCAGAATCACCGACTTGCTGGCACTCTGCAATTGGCGAACCCGTGGCATCAAGCGTATTTTGCGCGGCGCCGTCGAGGCCAACAGCGATTGCACATGGGGGTTTTGCAGTAGCGCGGGTGGGGCAAATTCACTGGTGTGAGACATTGTTGAAACTACTCGATTTTTGCTAAGCCGAATGGACGATAGGCCGTGCTGGTTTGGAACTGCGACTATAGGCGGCTACTGGTGTAGCGCATGGATGCACACTCTGCGCTTCCAATAAATAATAAAGCAGTATGACACGGGAGATACTCATGACAAAAATTCTTGGCCGCCGTTCACTTTTGGCAACCGCAATCTGCGGGCTAATGTCGGCTGGTGCCGTTGCCAACGACCTCGCGCTAGAGGAAGTATTGGTAACGGCAGAGAAGCGCGAGAGTTCGCTTCAGGACACCCCCATTTCACTACTGGCATTTTCCAATGAGCGTTTGGACCGCTTCGGTATTACCGATCTGGCCGACGTGGCCGGTTTAGCACCAAACGTCACCATTACACCGTTCCCCAACAGTCGCAGCTCCCTGGTTATTTTCATGCGCGGCGTGGGTAACAACGACAGCCAAACCACCCAGGATGCCGCTGTTGGTATCTATATTGATGGCGTGTATGTGGCGCGCAGCATCGGCTTGGGCAGCGACGTTGCCGACCTGGAGCGCATCGAAGTACTGCGTGGCCCGCAAGGCACACTGTACGGCCGCAATACCACGGGCGGTGCCATTAACCTGATTACTGCAAAACCCGCTGACGAATTCGGCGTTAGCCAGAAAGTCAGTGTCGGCAACCGCGACTACTGGCAGTCGCTCACCAAAATTGAAAGCGGCAAGGTTGGTCAATTCGCCGGTAAATTCACCTACATGGAATCGGCCCACGACGGCTGGGTGAAGAACACCGGCAGCGGTGACAACTTCGGCGCTGAAGACAAAAAAGCGGGCCGCGTCGCCGTGCGTTGGGACGCCAGCGAAAGCGTTACCGTTGACTACGCCTACGACTTTTCAGAAATCGAAGGTCCACAGCAGTATTACCAGCCTACCGAGTCTTTTGTACCCGGTTTGTATCCCAACGCCAGCGATCAACGTTCTGAAACGGGCTCGTGGTCCGGCGGCGTTAAGCCCAGTAATACCGATATCTCTGGCCATAGCCTAACCGTCACCTGGGATACCGCTGTGGGTACCGTGAAGTCGATCACCGGCTACCGTGAACTGGAAGAGAGCATTGAGCAGAACTACGGCGGCGGTGCGCCCGGCTTTGCCGTGAGCGTGGATATCGACCAGGACCAGTTCTCGCAAGAGTTCCAGCTGGTCGGTGATGCCGGAGCGAATATTCGCTACGTGGCGGGCCTGTACTACTTTGAAGAAGACGGCCTGGAAGAAGAGTTTGACACCGCGCCAGTGCCGCCTACCTTTGCGATTTTCCCCGTGGAAGACCGCACCATTAAGTCTGACGCCAAGGCCTATGCGGCCTACGGGCAGATCACCTGGTCGCCTGAAGCGCTGGAGCAGCGCTTAGACGTTACCCTTGGCGGTCGCTACACCGTGGATAAGCGCTCGGCCACCAAAGACAGCAGCGTGTACTTTGTTGGCGGCGAGCAATCGGACAGCGATGAGTGGAGCAATTTCAACCCGAGCCTAACCCTGGATTACGCCTGGAGTGACGACCTCAGCACCTATGCCAAGGTCGTTACCGCCTACAAAGCTGGCGGCTATAATGTGCGCAGTACCGAAGCCGGCTTCCAGCCCCCCTTCGACGAAGAGAACATGACCTCTTTCGAGCTGGGTATGAAGTCGAGCTGGCTGAACAATCGCATCACCGCCAATGCCTCGGTATTCCACGCCGAATACGAAGACATGCAGCTTCAGCAGGTGACCAACAATGCCACCATCTTCCTCACCGATGTGTACAACGTAGGTGAAGCTGAAATCGATGGTCTGGAACTGGACGTGATGGCGGTGCTGGTGCCTGGTTTAACCATGCAGCTGTCCTACGGTTATACCGATGCAGACTTTGTTGAGTATATCGATCAGCGTAATGGCGCGCCGACCCAGGGCCAGAACATTGCTGACCAAGCGGAAATGCCCTACGCACCAGAGCACAATTACACTATTGGTCTGGAGTATCAGCGCGCGGTAGGCACTGGCGCCAACACCTCAATGCTGACCGCATCGCTGGACTACAGCTGGACTGATGAGCGTTATGGCACCGCCTTTAACGACGATATCGAAGGCTACTTCCTGGATGACTATGGCGTCGTCAACGGCCGCGTTGCCTTGTCTGGCATGACTATCGGCTCTACTGAGCTGGAAGTTGCTTTCTGGGGGCGTAATCTCGACGACGAGGAGTATAAAGTTCACTCCATCAGTTTGGGAGCGTATCAGTCGGCCTACTTCGGCGAGCCAAAAAGCTACGGTGTCGATGTAAAACTAAGCTTCTAAGTTACACAGTTGCTTGTCCAAGCGCCGCCAGCAATGGCGGCGATTTTGTTTGGGGAATATATGTTTAGAAAAATCATAATGCCGTTCTCAGGCGCTCGTTCATTGCTGCCACTTGCGCTGGGTTATAGCCTGATTACAGGCGCCCAGGCGGATGGTCTCGCATTAGAAGAAATCCTAGTCACAGCGGAAAAAAGAGAAAGCTCACTGCAAGACACGCCGATATCGCTGCTGGCGTTTTCCAATGAGCGCTTGGAGCGATTCGGCATTACCGATCTCGCCGATGTTGCAGGGTTAGCCCCCAACGTCACTATTACCCCTTTCCCCAACAGTCGCAGCTCGTTGGTGGTATTTATGCGCGGCGTGGGCAATAACGACAGTCAAACGACTCAAGACCCGGCAGTAGGGGTGTATATTGATGGCGTGTATGTCGCTCGCAGCGTCGGTTTAAGTAGCGATGTCGCCGACCTGGAGCGCATTGAAGTGCTGCGTGGCCCCCAGGGTACGCTCTATGGACGCAACACCACCGGTGGCGCCATCAACTTGATTACCGCCAAACCCAGCGACGAGTTTGGGTTTAGTCAAAAAGTCGGTGCGGGCAACCGCGGCTTCTGGCAGTCACTCACCAAAATTGAATCAGGCAAAATCGGGCCCGTTGCGGGCAAACTCAGCTACCTTAAATCCGGGCACGATGGCTGGGTAGAGAACACCGGCGAGGGCGACAACTTTGGTGAAGAGCGCAAAGAGGCCGGCCGTGTTGCACTGCGTTGGGATGTTAGCGACAGCATTACCGTTGATTACGCCTACGACTTTTCGGAAATCGAAGGGCCGCAGCACTACTACCAAAAAACCGTCACCCTCGACCCGGTTTTCTCCACGCTGTTCCAACTCAATGCGCCTGCCAACGAAGGTCGCCAGAGTAAGGGATCATGGTGGCGCAAGGCCGATCCCAGCCGCACAGAAATTTCCGGCCACTCACTGACCGTCACCTGGGACACCGCCATTGGCCAGTTGAAGTCGATTACCGGTTATCGCGAATTGGAAGAGAGCATCACCCAAGACTACGGCTCCGGTGACAAATTCTTTGAAGCAAATGTGGATATCGATCAAGACCAGTTCTCCCAGGAGTTTCAGCTGGTGGGCGATGTGGGTGAAAGCTGGCGCTATGTGGCCGGCCTTTACTACTTTGAAGAAGAGTCCTACGAAGCGGAATTTAACCGCGGTATTGGCCTGGTGCCCGGTTCCTATGAGCCGAACGAGGATCGGCAAATTGCTTCTGAGGCAGAAGCAACGGCTATTTATGGGCAGATCACGTGGTCGCCCGCGGCATTGGCCCATCGCTTGGACGTGACGCTGGGCGGGCGCTACACCGTCGATAAGCGAGCGGCGACCAAGGACAGCTCCATCTACTTCGCTAATGGCGAGCAGTCGGGCAGTGACGAATGGAGCAACTTTAATCCAAGCCTCACGCTGGACTACGCCTGGACAGACCAAGTCAGCACCTTTGCAAAGGTTGTTACCGCTTATAAAGCCGGCGGTTATAACGTTCGCAGCACGGAGGAAGGTTTTCAGCCGCCCTTCGACGAAGAGAATATGACCTCCTACGAGCTTGGTATTAAGTCGAGCTGGCTGGATAACCGCATGACCCTGAACGCGGCGATTTTCCACGCCGAGTATGAAGACCTGCAAACCCAGCAAATTACTGACAACAGCACCATTTTCCTCACCGACGTTTACAACGTGGGCGAGGCCGAAATTGACGGTTTCGAAATGGACCTGATGGCGGTGCTGGCGCGCGGTTTAACCCTGCAAATTTCCTACGGCTATACCGACGCCGACTTTATTGAGTACTTGGATCAGCGCGAGACCGTTGCCAGCCCGATTCCCGGTCAGAACATGGCTAACCCCGACTTCGGTAAAAACGTCGCCGACCGCACAGAGATGCCCTATGCGCCCGAGCACAACTACACCGTTGGGCTTGAATATCAGCGCCCGCTAAGCGGCGGCAATATCCAAGGCGGCGCGATGCTAACGGCTTCCGTTGACTACGCGTGGACCGATGAGCGTTTCGGCACCGCCTTTAATGACGATATCGAAGGTTTCAAAATGGATGATTACGGCATCGTCAACGCGCGCCTGGCCCTGTCAGACATCGCGGTGGGCGCCGGTGATCTTGAAATCGCAGTATGGGGGCGAAACCTCGACGATGAGGAATATAAGGTTCATGCCATCAGTCTGGGGCTCTATCGTTCCGCGATTTTTGGCGAGCCAAAGAGCTACGGCCTCGATCTCAAGTTGAGCTTTTAAACCATTATAAGAACGTAAGTGCCGCCCACTCGGGTGGCTCTTTTGGGGAAGTGAATATGTCGTATGGAAAGTTAGCGCTGGAAGCCAGTCGTAAATCGGGCGAATACGTGGCAGCGGGTAACCGCGAGGCGTGGCTGGCATTGTTTGCCGATGAAGCCGTCGTACAAGACCCGGTCGGCGTCTCCCCACTGGACCCAACAGGGCTGGGGCACAAAGGCAAAGACGCGATCGCCGCGTTTTGGGATATGATCATTGCCCCCGGCAGTATCGATTTTACTATCCTGAGCTCTCACCCCGCGGGCGATGAATGTGCCAATGTTGTTCATATGGAAAACACCATGCCCGGCGATATGAAAATTATCGTGGATATGGTGGTGGTCTACACCGCCAATGCCGAGGGTAAAATCACCTCCTTGAAAGCCTACTGGGACTACGATGCGGTCATGGCGCAGATGGCATAGCGACCACTCCAGCGCAGCATCGTTATTCATTACTCATCGCTTGTAAGGATGCTGAGCTAGTCTATGCGTGAAGAACTTGCCGGTTTTATCTGTCCGCGCTGTGGTCATCCTCACGACCCGGATGCTATTAACCCCGAGGGGTTTACCTGTTGGGAATGCCCCAAGTGTGAGACGGAGATGCGTATACATATTACGCCGGATCGGGCTCGGCGGCAGCGTTATGAGAGGAACGGGGAAGAGGGCAGCTAAGCGGCTCCATACACGCAATACCTGTTTATCTATCTTGGCTCCGTTTTGATGCCCTGCGACGGCGTTAAGGGGAGGGCGGTGTTGCCCGACCTGTAGGAGCGGGCCTGACCGCGACCAACCCGTAGCGCCTGTAGGAGCGGTTTCAACCGCGATTAGGATATGTGGTCCCAGCTCTGATGGTCTAACGAAAAGTTCATTCTCGCGGTTGCTGGTAGCACTGGTTTCGCCCTTGCTGGGCGACCTACTTATTTTTATGCGAAAAATAAGTAGGCAACAAAAGCGCACCCCGCACCACTGTCGTCGGCTGTCGCCGCCG
>NZ_DBTD01000010.1:126222-201001 GCF_002306875.1 Spongiibacter sp. UBA1325 | reverse complement strand
TGTGCGGGCGCTGCGGAACTCGCTTCGCTCAAACAGTCCTCGCGCAATTCCCACACAGCTCCCGCCGTGCTCGGCAGTGCTGAGGGGGAGCGGGTGCCACGTTAGCGTTTGGTGAAAATGCTTGCCTCAAGCATCCTACAAATTTATCTTAAGTGCTTAACGCAGTGATGGATGTGCTGCCCCGCTACCGAAGGAACGGTGTGTCAATTCCCCAAATCTCTCACCACTTCCTCTGTAGACAAGGCGCTCACTGGGCGGATGCTGCTGAGTGATAGATGGCCGCCCGATAATATTCATTATGAGGCCAGTTGGCCTCATAAACAGGCTGTTATGAGTCACCTCAAGGAATGTAAATGACGGATAGCCCAGAAAATAATCCAGACTCATCGAGCAAAACAGAAATCTATAAAATTGCTCTCGATACAAGGAATATGGAGATCGAGCTGTTTTGGAAGCGCTCAAACTACTTTCTTGTGTTGAATACAGCTGTAGCCGCAGGGTTCTTTTTAAAAGCGGGAAATGATCACCAGCTACCACTTGGTATTTTTGGTCTTACAGCCGCAATATTGTGGCTTCTTGTTAATGTGGGCGGAAAATTTTGGCAGTCTCGCTGGGAAAGGCGGCTACACATAGCAGAAGAATCACTAAGCCCTGAAATTAGGCTATTTTCATCGAGTTGGGAAGAAATCAAAAAAGACGTAGACGAAACCATCGAGTTTAGTAATCACGCTGGCATCAGGAAGATTCTTGACAAATTAGTACTAAAAAAACCGTCAGTGAGTTTCATGATGGAGTTGCTTTCAATGGCATTTATTATCCTATGGGCGTCTTTAATAATAATGGAGTTACTATCGTGCAAGTAACTCATGACAAGCACATCAAAAATCGCTCCACTACGTTGCGCTGGACGTCGCTGACGCTCTGCCTTTTATGTGGGCGTTATACGCAAAACTAGAACGGAGTGAGTTTAGGTCAGGGATGCTATGTCAATAGACAATATACAGAAATTAAAGAAGTTCGGTATTTTTCAAAATCACACGAACGCTTACGCTAAAGACTTCGGAAAATACAATTTGTTCTATGGATGGAATGGAAGTGGAAAATCTACGCTTTCAGGTGTGTTTCGATGTGTAGAAAATAGCACCGTTTCAAGTAAATTTCCTTTTTCAGAATTCACTGTAAGCGTTGATAATGGTGCGCTAATTACACAAGCGAACGTGGCGAATTCTGACCTGAACATATACACCTTTAACCATGATTTTATTGAAGAAAACATTTCATGGGATAGCGTTGTAAAAAGCATATTGCTTGTTGATAAAGAAAAAATTGAAGAACGTGAAAAGCTAGAAAAGCTAAAAAAAGAACAGGAAGCGGATAGTAAAGCACACAGCATAGAAGCTGAGGCAATAAGAATACTTGATAGCGCTATTTCAAAGTTTGGAACTGATAGCGCACGGCACATGAAAACCAGCCTTCAGTCAATCGATACTACAGACCGTTACTATCTTAATTACGATAAAAGGAAATTTGAAAAATTTATCAACGACAACCTTGAAGTAAGCAAGTCAGACGCTCCGCTTCTTGATGATCAAAAAATTGTTGAATTGACCAACGCTGCCAAGCCTGATCAAAAGTCACCGATAACCTTTAATAAGCACGCTATTAATCAAGAAACTTTCAGAAAAGCTAAAGAACGTCTAGATGATCTTTTAAAAACTAGCGTAGTTAGTCAAACTATTCAGCGGCTTGTTGACCACGGTGACATAAAGTCTTGGGTTGAATCGGGTCTTGACCTTCATAAGCGCCACGATACAAACCAGTGTGAATTTTGTGGTAACACCATCACAGAGGAGCGTACCAAACAGCTTGAAGCGCACTTTAATGACGATTACAAAGCCTTTCAAACTCGGCTTGAAAGTGCTGACGGTTGGCTTGCCAGTCAATATATTCAATCCCCAACGCTACCCGCAGCAAGTGATTTTTACGACGAATTCAAAAATGGGTACAACGAAGCATGTACAGCGTTAAGAAAAGCAATTACAGGCCTGAACGAAGAAATAACGGTCTGGCACGATGTATTGAAGGATAAGACAGCTAATCCGCTTGAAACAGGTCTCACGGTTGAAGTTATCAGTGAATCATCAGTGAAGGCGTTTAACGATGCCATGACCGCTATTGGTGCTGCCGTTGAGAAGCACAATCACAAGTCAGGGAATTTTAAAGAAGAAACTGACAAAGCTAAAAAGCAACTCGAACTTCACTATGCAACTACTGAAGTGAAGTCATTCGGTTATCACGATAAGAAGAAAGAAGTGGTTGATCGAAAAACAGCAAATGGGACACTAAAAGCAACGATTGACACTAGAAATGCTGAAATCCGAAAACTTGAAGATTCACTATCAAATGAAGGCGTTGGTGCTGATCAGTTTAATGAGTCACTTCATAAATTTCTTGGTCGTAGTGAATTAACCCTTCGGTTCAATCCTGTTAAAAAAGGGTATGAAATACTTCGGAACAACTCAGAACAGGTTGACGGAAATTTAAGTGAAGGTGAAAAAACAGCTATTGCTTTCGTCTACTTCATAACCAAGTTGAAAGAAAATGACAACAATATTGAAGACACTATTGTTGTTGTGGATGACCCAATTTCAAGTTTCGACTCCAATCACCTTTTTCATGCCTATTCATTTATGAAAAAGAACTGTGATAAAGCAAAGCAATTGTTTGTTTTTACCCATAACTTCACGTTCTTCAAATTGGTTCGTGATTGGATTTCAAGGAAGAATAAGCGCGACAACCAGAATATTGCTAATTTTTATGTTGTTAAGTCAAATAACGAAGTACCACGAACTTCAACTTATGCAGACGCCGAAGCAGCATTGACCTTATATAACTCGGAATACCATTACATATTTTCCCGGCTGCATTCATTAAAAAATCAACAGGCGCTTGAAACTGATGATCATTTTCTTGCCGCCAATTTGGCCCGAAAACTACTTGAGTCATTCTTATCTTTCAAGTTCCCAAAGAATCGGGGGAATTTTGCCAACTTGTTTAATACGGCTGTTTCAGCAAGCCAGAACCCTGAAGACGAAGGGAAAGAAAAGATTCGGAAGTTCATTAATGAGTATTCACATAACGATCTTATCGAAACTAATGAGGATTTTGTTGAAAACCTGATTGGTGAAGGCGTTACTGTGATTTCAGATATTTTTGACTGGATACATGAATTAGATGAAAAACACTACCAAGAAATGATGGAGGTCGTGTCATGAGTAAGAATGCGTATAACAAGGCGCTACTGTCGGACAAATTTTTAGCTACGCTCCAAATTCGCTGCAGAGCGCGGCGGTAAATTAAGAGAACGTCATTAAATGCCAGAAGTTGACCCATCACGAATAAAAATGTTTCCAACACCAAAGCAATTTGCTGCCTGGCTTGAGGTAAATCATGCCAGCGAGAGTGAGTTGTGGGTAAAGATTTTTAAGAAGCAGTCGGCAGTGACTAGTGTGACCTGGGATGAGGTGGTGATTGAGGCCTTGTGTTGGGGATGGATCGACGGGGTAAAGAAGTCGCTTGATGAGCAGGCATATCTTCAGCGGATTACGCCGCGCAAGGCGCGCAGCAGTTGGTCGAAGCGGAACCGGGCGCATGTGGAGCGTTTGATCGACGAGGGTCGAATGCGGGAACCGGGCCTGGTACATGTTCGCGCGGCGCAGGCAGATGGACGTTGGGAAAATGCCTATGCAGTGAGTGAGATGACGGTGCCGGAGGATTTTCTGGCGGCGCTTGAAGGTGAACCGAAGGCGAAGTCGTTTTTTGATACGCTGAATAAGGCGAGTCGTTTTGTGATTGCCTACGGTTTGATGAGTGCGAAAAAGCCGGAAACGCGGCAGCGGCGTTTTGCCAAATACCTAACCATGCTGGCGAACGAGGAAAAGCCGAAGTAACTGTAAGGCGGCCATCGGTTTGTTGATGGCGCTTGGCTGGTCAGCCCAGATTCCGATACCATTCGCGCTTCTTTTGCGTATCACCCCATTTCTCTAAATCGATCTCCAGGGCTTTTAACATGAAATTGAATGTCTATCTTTCCGGCGAAATCCATACAGACTGGCGCGAGCAAATTATTGCTGGCTGCAAGGGTAGTGGTATTACGTTTTCGTCGGCGGTGACGAATCATGAGGCCAGTGATGCCGCGGGTGATGTGTTGGGCGCGGAGGAGAACAGCTTTTGGCGCGATCACAAGTCGGCAAAGGTGAATGCGATGCGGATATCCACGCTGATCAAGCAGTGCGATATCGCGGTAATCCGCTTTGGCGATAAGTATAAGCAGTGGAACGCGGCCTTTGACGCGGGGTATTGCGCGGCGAAGGGTAAGCCTTATATCACGCTGCATGGTGAGGAGATTATTCACCCATTGAAAGAGGTGGATGCCGCAGCATATGCCTGGGCGACGACGCCTGAGCAGGTAGTGGAGATGTTGACCTACATTGTTGCTGAGTCGTAGGTTGTTTGCGTTTTGAGGGGTGAAGGCTGAGCTGTCGCGGTGGGTAACTGCGCCAGCTCACCTTTATTTTAAGCCCGGCGTTAGTTAATCGCCCGTTCCTTATTTTCCCAGTAGGGTTCGCGCAGCACTTTTTTCAGAATTTTCCCGGTTGGGTTTCTCGGCAGTTCGGTAAACACTTTGAGCTGGCGTGGGATCTTGTAGCCTGCCAGGTCATTGCGTAAGAACTCGATCATCTCCGCTTCGTTTAGCTGCCTGCCTTCGGTCAGCACCACACAGGCCAGTGGCGTTTCGCCAAAGGTTTCACAGGGAATGCCCACCACGGCAACATCGGCCACGGCCGGGTGTTGGCTGAGTGCGTTTTCGATCTCGATAGGATAGATATTTTCGCCGCCGCTAATAATCATGTCTTTAATGCGGTCTCGCAGGAAAATATAGCCGTGTTCGTCGATCACTGCGGAGTCACCGGTGTGCACCCAGCCGCCGGCCAGGGTTTCGGCGGTGGCATCGGGGCGGTTGTAGTATTCCACCATGTTGGCGTCGCTGCGTATCAGTAGCTCGCCGGTTTCCCCATTCGGCAGTGGGTTGCCGTCGCGATCGACCACTTTTACGTCAACGCCGGCTTGGGGGCGGCCGCAGGAGGCCAGCAGTTCGGGGGCGTCGTTCGCTGCGCGGCGGTGGTCGTCTGCCGAGAGTGACACGACAGCGCCGCAGGTCTCGGTCATGCCGTATACCTGATAGAAGTCGCAGTCGAAGACGTCCATCGCCGCCTGCAACAGTGCGCTGTTGATGGGCGAGGCGCCGTACACAATTTGCCGCAGGTGGCTGAAGTCTCGTTGGCGCAGGTCGGGCACCATATGGATCAGCGCCATGATCATCGCCGGAACCATAAAGGTGTTTTCGATTTTATAACGCTCAAGGTCTTCTGCGATTTTAAAGGGGTCGAAGGTCTTGTGCAGTACCACGCTGGCGCCGGATAACACCGGCAAGATCAGTGTACCTGCGCCGCCGATATGGAAGTTGGGCGCGCTAACGAGATCGCGGCCGCCAGGCCCGGATTTCACCTCCCAGGACGCGCTGGTCATGCAGTACAGCGACAAGATGTTTCGCTGACTGAGCACCACCCCTTTGGGGCGGCCGGTGGTGCCGCTGGTGTAGAGCTGTAGTAGCGCTGCCGAGCTGTCGCTGCTGTTGTCGACCTCGCCAGCATCACTCAGCGAGGACAGCCAATCGGTCCAGCTTTGGTTGTGGCTGGCCAGAATATTCAGCTCGGGCTGGGCCTGTTGCACAGCGTCGCTCAAGGTGGCCAGCTCCTCGTCGGCAACAATCAGTAATTTTGCTTCGCTGTCTTGCACAACGTAGCGAATTTCTTCGGGGGCAAGGCGGTAATTTACCGCACATAACACCGCGCCAATGCGGCTGCAGGCCAGCAGCACGGTGAGAAAGTCCGGACAGTTTTGACACATGATGGCGATGCGGTCGCCGGGTTGAATGCCCCGCGCCAGTAACCCTGCAGCCATGCGGTGAGATTGCTCGGTAATGTCGCTGTAGCTGAGGACGGTGTCTTGGTAAATGATGCAGTCGCTGCTAGCACGCACCCGCGCGTGATAGTCGACGAACTGGTGAATCTTCATAGCCGGAGCTCCTTGGCGTGTTATCGGTATTATTTGCTCGCGGCTATCAATGTAAAACGCCTCAGCGCGTTTTGCCAGCCTGTTATGGCAGCGATTTGACTGTGTCTTGCTCGGTGCTAATTGTGTTGTTGCGTCGGTACTCGCCGGGGCTGCTGCCGGTCCATTTTTTGAAAGAGCGGATAAAGGCACTGGGCTCAGAAAAGCCTAGTTGATAAGAAATACTTTTGATATCCAGCTCCGGGTCGGCGAGTAAGTCGATGGCGAGGTCGCGCAGTAATTCGTGCTTGAGCTGGCGGTAGTCGCAGCCTTCTTGGGCGAGCCGTCGCCGCAATGTTTGCGCGCCGATGCCGAGTGCCTCGGCAATGTGTTCGTAGTTGGGGAGCTGCGGCAGTGACTTCCTCAAATAGCGCCGGATCTGCTCGGTATAGCTGCCTTCTTGGTCGGGCATATGCAGCAGTTCATAGGGTACCCGCTGTAGGTAATCCTCTAGCTCGGTATTGCTGCGCACTACGGGCAGACTCAGCAGTCTACGAGCAAATACGAAGTCGGCATGGGGCTGGTTGAAGCGTGTTTCGGTGTGAAACAGGTAGTGGTATTCGTCGCGATGACGCGGTGGTGGGTAGTGAAGGTTGACCCGAAGCAGGGGCAGGCGCGTGCCACACAACCAGCAAAAATAGCGGTGGTGCATCATCATATGCTGTTCGCAGGTCCACGGCGCAAGCTCATAGCCAGCCTCAGGTTCAAGCCGATAAAAGGCATAGTTGTCCCGTTGCTGCAAACTCACTTTATAGCCGCTGTCGAAAAGGTTGAAGAGTTCGATGTGGCGTTCAAAGGCCTGCAAAAGGTCATCGCTGTTATGGGCAAAACGCATTAGCGCCGTCATCGTGCCGGGGCGCTGAGGGTGTTTGTTGTAGCCGAGTGACTCGTCGCCACTGAGTTGAGTGACCGCTTCAAGCAGGCGGGCAAATTGAATCGGGCGCACGCGAGCGCGGTCGCTAGTGAGTACGCTTTCCGGGATATCGCACTCGGCGAGCAGTGCCGATTGTTGGTTTGCCGACAGGGGCTGGCGCGCACCGATGGCCCGCACAAAGGCGGCAGAAATCGTGCGGTGGTCACTGACACTCACTACTGTGGCGCTCCGTCATTCTTTTGTCTTGGCGCGCCAGTCTACGTCGACCTGTAAGAAAATGTCTATCGTCTGTCACAGCAGATCATTGTTCAGGCGGCCCCCCGCGTCCAATCTTTGGTGCACGATTTTCATGCAAAGTGAGAGAACCATCATGAGCAACAGTGCTTTTATCTACGACGCGGTAAGAACACCGCGTGCCAAAGGCAAAATGGGTTCGCCCCTGAGTCAGGTGAAGCCCGTCGATCTTCTTGCTGGCCTGCTAAACGGCCTGCGTGACCGCCACGGTTTAGATACCGCCCTGGTGGATGACGTAGTCATGGGCTGTGTAACGCCAGTGGGTGAGCAGGGTTCCTGTATTGCGAAAACCGCGGTGATGAAGGCGGGCTGGGATGAGTCAGTGGCCGGTGTTCAGCTGGACCGCTTCTGCGCATCTGGCCTTGAGGCCGTAAACCTGGCGGCGATGAAGATTGCCTCGGGCTGGGAAGAGCTTGTGGTTGCCGGTGGCGTGGAAAGCATGTCGCGCGTGCCGATGGGTGCTAACGGCGGCGCCTGGGGTGAAGACCCGCAAACCGCATCAGATACCGCGTTTGTTCCCCAGGGTGTGGGCGCAGATTTGATTGCGACAATGGAAGGCTTTAGCCGCGAAGACGTTGACGCCTTTGCGGTTCGCTCACAAGAGCGCGCAGCGGCGGCCCGCGAGGCCGGTTACTTTGACGGCTCGGTGATTCCGGTGAAAGACGGCAACGGCATGGTCATCTTGCAGCGCGACGACTTTATCAAGCCGGGCACCACCGTAGAAAGCCTGAGCAAACTGAAGCCCTCTTTTGAGATGCTTGGCGGCATGGGTTTTGACGATATTGCCTTGAGCAAATACCCCCACGTTGCGCGTATTAATCACGTTCACCATGCGGGTAACTCCTCAGGTATTGTCGACGGCGCAGCTGCGGTATTGATCGGCAGCGAAGCGGCCGGCGCAAAACTGGGCTTGAAACCCCGCGGCCGTGTAGTGGCAACAGCGGTTACCGGAACCGAGCCCACCATTATGTTGACGGGCCCCGGCCCCGCCACATTTAAGGTACTGGAAAAAGCCGGTATGACGATCGATCAGATCGACCTGTTTGAAATCAACGAAGCGTTTGCGTCAGTGGCGATGCGCTTCCAAAAAGACACGCAAGCCCCCTGGGAAAAGATCAATGTAAACGGTGGCGCTATTGCGATGGGCCACCCCCTGGGCGCGACCGGTGCCATGCTGATCAGCACAGTGCTGGATGAACTGGAGCGTCGTCAGCAGCGTTTTGGCTTGGTGACCTTGTGTGTGGGCGGCGGTATGGGTATCGCAACGATTGTTGAGCGAGTGTAAGCGCGCAGCCCTGCATTTTTCAGATTTAACAGAATAGGTAAGTCCGATGACTGGAACATTCAACTACGAAAAAGATAGCGACAACATCGTAACGGTGACTATGGACATGAGCGGTCCGGTCAATGCGATGAACGATGAATATGTAGCATTGATGGGCGAGACGATCGACCGCCTGGAAGCGGAGCGCGAATCCATTGCCGGTGTGGTGCTCACGTCTGCAAAAAGCAGTTTCTTTGCGGGTGGTGATATCAAAAGCATGCTCAGCCTGAAGCCCGGTGAGGGCGAGGCAGAAATGTTTGAGATGAACCTCAAAATCAAAGGCATGCTGCGCCGCATGGAGAAACTGGGTCGCCCGGTTGTGGCGGCTATTAACGGTGCGGCGCTCGGCGGCGGTTACGAGATTTGTCTGGCCTGTCACCACCGCGTTGCACTCGACAGCAAGGCCGTACAAGTGGGCCTGCCGGAAGTGAGCCTTGGTCTGCTGCCTGGCGGTGGCGGTATCGTGCGCATGGTGAACAAGTTTGGCGTTGAGCGCGCCATTATGCCGCTGCTGGAAGGCACCCGCTTTAATGCCAAGAAAGCACTGGAAGCCGGTTTGGTTGAAGAGCTGGCTGACGACGTGCCAAGCATGATCAGCAAAGCCAAGGCGTGGATCAAAGCCAACCCAGAGGCGATGAACCCCTGGGATGTGAAGGGCTTCAAAATTCCTGGTGGCAACGCCAAGAACCCCAAGATCACCCAAATGTTGCAGGGTGCCAACCCCATGCTGTTCCAGAAAACGCGGGGCTTGGTGCCAGCGCCCGTTAAGATTTTGGACGTGATTGCCGATGCTCTGCGTGTCGACTTCGACACCGCAATGGAAATTGAGGCGCGGGTTTTTGTTGGCTTGGTGACCACGCCAGTTGCCAAAAACCTGATGAGCTTCTTCCTGCAAATGAATCAGGTGAACGGCGGCGGCAGTCGTCCGGCAGGCATCGAGAAAACCGCCGTGAAGAAAGTCGGTATTCTCGGCGCCGGTATGATGGGGCAGGGGATCGCCTATGTGTCGGCTATGGCTGGCATTGAAGTCATCCTTAAAGATATCAGCCAGGATGCAGCGGATAAGGGTAAGGCCTACAGCGATACACTGCTGACCAAGCGTGTTGCCCGTGGACGCATGACCGAAGAGAAAAAAGCATCAGTGCTGGGCTTGATTACCCCTACTGATAATGCCGACCTGCTCGAAGGCTGTGACCTGATTATTGAGGCGGTGTTTGAAAACGTTGATCTCAAACATAAGATCACAGAAGAGCTGCAGGGCAAGCTGGCTGAAAACGGCGTGTGGGGCTCAAACACCTCAACCCTGCCTATTACCCTGCTGGCAGAGCCGGCAAAACGCCCGGAGAACTTCATCGGTATTCACTTCTTCTCGCCCGTCGACAAGATGCCACTGGTGGAAATTATTACCGGTGAGCAGACCTCTGATGAAACCCTGGCGCGCGCGTTTGACTACGCTCAGCAGATTCGCAAAACGCCGATTGTGGTCAACGACTCGCGTGGCTTCTTTACCTCGCGCGTATTCGCTACCTATATCGAGGAAGGGGCGCAACTCATTGAAGAAGGTGTTGATCCGGTATTGATCGAAAACCTGGGTCGCGCTGTGGGTATGCCGGTTGGCCCGCTCGCCGTGCAAGACGAAGTGAGCCAGCAATTGGCGGTGAAGGTGAGCGAAACGAATCGCGAACTGGACGAGCGCCTCGGCGACAAGTTTGCCGGAGAAACGGCCAGCTACCGCATTGCCAGCAAAATGCTGAATGAATACGGCCGCGGCGGTCGCGCTCATGGCGGCGGTTACTACGACTACCCAGAGGGTGGCGAAAAGCAGTTGTGGTCGGAGCTTTACTCGCTGTACCACAAGCCCGAGGTGGACCTGCCCGTAGACGATATTAAAGACCGCTTGCTGTTTAGGCAGATTGTCGAGTCGCTGCGCTGCTACGAAGAAAACGTGGTGAACCAAGTGGCGGATGCCAATATCGGCTCGATTATGGGCATTGGTTTCCCGCCTCACACCGGGGGTGTTTTGCAGTACGTGAACACCTACGGCTTGAAAGCCTTTGCCACGCGTTTGGCCGAGCTGGAAAGCCGCTACGGCGAGCGCTTCGCTGCACCGCAAGTCCTGCTCGATAAGGCTGAAAAAGGCGAGACCTTCGCCTAAGCCGACGATGAGCTGCCGGCGTTCTCCGGCAGCTCTTTCTCTAATTCTTCGCAACACTGCACAAGCTGTTCCCGCAGCCAGTTAATGCTGGGTTCGTGGTCGGCATTTTTGTGCCAGAACATATGCAATTCCAAGGCGGCGCAGTCGAAGGGCAGGGGCTTGCTGTGCCAGGGGCCGAGTTGGGCCAGGCTCTGGGGAATAGCTGCAAGGTCATCGCTGCGCGCCAGCAGGGATGGCAGGCTGGAGTAGTGTTGCAGGCGCAGGGCGATACGCCGTTGGTGACCAAGGCTGCGCAGCGCCAGATCGATATGCCCGGAGCCGCGGCTGCGACTGGAGATGTGAATATGACGCGCGGCCAGAAAGTCCTCCAGACTCAGCTCGTGTTTGGCGAGCGGATGGTCGCGGCGCATCACGCAAACGTAGTGGTCGCGGCGAAGGGGTTTCGATACTAGTTCGCTGTGGTTGATCAGCGGCGCATCAATCGCGAGCTGCAGCTCGCCTGCCGCCAGTGCCAGTGGGATTTCCCGTCGGCGCATAAATTCCACTTCCAGGTTGATGCCGGGCGCGTGTTTGGCCAGCCGTTCCAACAGGCGAGGGAGTAGGAAGATTTCGGCCTGCTCGGTGGTATGCAGGCGCAGCGTTTGTTTTGCCGTTGCGGCATCGAATTGCTGGCGGGTTTGTACGCACTGTTCCAGACCCTGCAAGGCGTCGCGGATCGGCGTGATCAGCTGCCGAGCCAGCGGTGTCGGGCTCATGCCCTGCGGGCTGCGCACGAACAATGGGTCGTCGAGGGTGTTGCGCAGCCGCGTGAGTGCATTGCTAACGGCGGGCTGGGTGACATGTAAAACACCCGCCGCGCGTGTGAGACTGTGGTGGGTGTAGATGGCATCAAAGACGATGAATAAGTTTAGGTCGATGCGAGAGAGGTTCATACCGCTCACCTTGCTATAAGTTTCGGTGATGATAACCGATAATAAAAATAAATTTCTTTAATTATTATCGGCTGGGTAGACTTCGTTTAGATGTTCAGGAGGCGATATGAGCGAAGTGTATGTCGTGCGGCATGGTCAGGCAGCCTTTGGCACCGATGACTACGACCGCCTAACCGAGGTTGGCTGGGAGCAGTCGCGTTTGCTGGGTGAGTACTGCCACGGCCGCGACCTGCATTTTGATGCGGTCTATACCGGCAGTATGCGCCGCCACCGCGAAACGCTGGCAGGCGTGAAGGATGTGTTGGCCACGACACCCGAGGCCACGGTATTACCGGGGTTGAATGAATATGACTTCCACTCCTTGGTTGATGCGTATTTACCCAGCCTCGACGAAGACATCGATCTGAACGACGCCCGCGACTTTTACCGTCTACTGCGCCGCGCACTGCTGGCATGGAGCCGGGATGAAATAGCGGGCGTCAGCGAAAGCTGGCAACAGTTTGAACAGCGGGTGCGAGACACCATGACGGAAATTGGCAGTCAGCGCGGCCGCGTATTGGTGGTGACCTCCGGTGGGGCGAGCAGTGCGATATTGCGCGAGGTGCTCACCTTGGATGTAAACACCATGATCCAGTTAAATTTGCAGGCGAAAAATACCGGCGTCAGTCAGTACTTCTGCAAGGCGGGCCACTATCAGTTAAACAGTTTCAATGGCGTTCCCCATTTGGAGCGCCCGCAGGACCGCCACTTAATTACCTATACCTAATTACCTACACCGCATTGGCCAGGGCTGCGGCCCAAGGAGAATATTATGGATTTACGACCCTCTGCTAAAGCGCAAGATCTGCTGGCGCGTTTAAAAGACTTTATGGACGCGCATATTTACCCGAATGAGAAGGCCTACGCCGAGCAGCTGGCCGAGGCCAGTAATCGCTATGCGCCGATGCCGCTGATGGACGAGCTTAAAGCCAAGGCCAAAGCGGCCGGGCTATGGAATTTGTTTGTGCCGGAAGAGTACGGCCAATACAGCGAGTGCGGCGGCTTGAGCTTTCTGGACTACGCCCCGTTGTGTGAGGAAATGGGACGAGTGCTGTGGGCGGCAGAAGTTTTTAACTGCAGCGCGCCGGACACCGGCAATATGGAAGTATTTATGAAATACGCCACTGATGCGCAGCGGGAACGCTGGTTAACGCCGCTGTTGGCAGGGGATATTCGCTCGTCCTACGCCATGACGGAGCCGCAGGTAGCGTCCAGTGATGCGACCAATATTGAGCTGCGCATCGAAAAAGACGGCGACGAATGGGTGCTCAATGGTCGCAAGTGGTTTATTACCGGGGCGATGAACGAGCGTACCCAAATTTTTATTGTGATGGGTAAATCTGATCCCGATAACCCCAGCCGACACAAGCAGCAGACACAAGTGCTGGTGCCCAAAGGCACGCCGGGTATGGAGATTATTCGCCCGCTGACAACCTTCGGTTACGATGATGCGCCAGTTGGACACGCCGAGATGCGTTTTAACAATGTGCGTGTACCGCTGGAAAATGTCTTGCTCGGTGAGGGGCGCGGCTTTGAAATTGCCCAGGGGCGCCTAGCGCCCGGGCGTATGCATCACTGTATGCGGTTGATCGGCGCCGCCCAACGCTCCCTGGAGCTGGCCTGTCAGCGCGCGGTGTCACGAAGCACCTTTGGGCGCACGCTGAGCCGCCATCAGTCGGTTCGCGAGGATATTTCGCGCAGCTTCTCTGAAATAGAAATGGCGCGCCTGCTAATTTTAAAAACCTGCAAACTGATCGACGAGCAGGGGCCCATGGCGACGGTGGATATGATTGCCGCAACGAAAACCACGGTGCCCTTGCTGGTGCAAACGGTGATCGATCGCTGCATGCAATTGCACGGTGCGGGCGGTTTTACCGAAGACTATATGATGGCAGAGGCCTTTAACTATGCGCGCTGGTGTCGTCAGGCCGACGGTCCGGATCAGGTACACCAGATGGCGCTGGGTAAGCAGATTATCAACCGCTTTAGCGGTGAGGCATAAAAAGGAGGGAATATGGCAGCTTTTGATCTCGATACCGACGCGCTATGCGCCTATCTGGAAACATCCATCGATGGGTTTTCCGGGCCACTTACCGCAGAAAAATTTCCCGGTGGGCAGTCCAACCCCACCTACCGCATAGATGCGGCAAGTGGTGCCTATGTGTTGCGCCGCAAGCCGCCGGGGAAGCTGCTTAAATCTGCACACGCCGTGGATCGCGAGTTTAGGGTGATGTCGGCGTTGGCCGGCAGCAAGGTGCCTGTGCCCACCATGCGTATTCTCTGCGAGGATGAGCAGGTGATTGGCTCCATGTTTTATTTGATGGACTACCTCGACGGCGACATATACTGGAACGCCGCGCTGCCGGAGCTCGACCCTAAGCGTCGCAGCGCGATGTACGACAATATGAATCAGCTCCTCGCCGATTTGCACAATGTCGATGTCGAGGCTGTGGGGTTATCCGGTTACGGCAAACCCGGCAACTATTTTGCCCGGCAACTGGACCGCTGGACCAAGCAGTATCGGGCCAGTGAAACCCAGCGCCTGGAGCCGGTGGAAACCCTCATCAGTTATCTGGAGGCGAATTTGCCCGAGGATGACGGCCAGGTGTGTTTGGTGCACGGCGATTTCCGGCTGGACAATATGATGTTCGCCAAGGGCGGCACCGATATTATCGCGCTGCTGGATTGGGAGCTATCGACCCTGGGCCACCCCTATGCAGACCTCGCCTACCAGTGCATGCAGTGGCGCTTGCCTGGCAGTGCCGCAATTCCCGGCTTGGGGGATGTGGACCGCGAAGCACTGGGTATTCCCAGCGAAAAAGACTATGTGCGCCGCTACTGTGAGCGCCGCGGTATCAGTGCCATTGATGATTGGGTATTCTACCTGGCCTTTTCATTCTTTCGCCTCAGTGCCATTTTGCAGGGTGTTTATAAACGCGCTCTCGATGGCAATGCCTCCAACGACAAGGCAAAACAGCTGGGTGGTATGACTGCCCCCTTGGCGCAAATGGGCGTTCAGGTGGCAGAGCAGGGGGCGTGAGTGCTGTGGGTCGCAACGATGGCGGCCCCAGCCCTATCAGGAGAAATTCATGACAGACCGACAAACCGTAATGTTGAGCAGCGAGGGAGCGGTAGCCACCATCCTTCTAAATCGCCCCGACTCGCTCAATGCCTTTACCCGTGAAATGCGCAGTGACTTGCTGGCAGCGTTGCAAGAGGTCAGCCAGGACAGTGCCATACGCGTGGTGGTGCTTGGCGCTCAGGGGCGCGGGTTTTCCTCGGGTGCAGACTTGTCTGAAGGCCCAGGCCCCGGTCAGAGTGTTGAGCGACAACTGCTCGATGAGTACCTGCCTATTTTCACGATGATCGCTTCAATGGAGCAGACGGTTATTGCGGCAGTGCCCGGCGTGATGGCTGGTATCGGCGCGGCGCTGGCCATGCACTGCGACCTGTCGGTGATGGCCGACAGCGGCAGCATGGTGATGGCATTTACCAATATTGGCCTGGTGCCCGATGGCGGTGCCAGCTGGAATTTATTGCGCGGCATGGGCTATCAACGCGCCTTTGCCTTTATTGCTGAAGGTGGGCGCTTGGATGCGGCCCAGTGCCTGGAGCTCGGTTTGGTGAACAAGCTGGTGGCCGCCGATAAGGTTTTGGGCGACGCACAGTCGTGGGCGGCAGCGCTGGCCGAGCGAGCGCCGATCGCACTGCGCGAGACCAAGGCGCTGCTGCGCGGCGCGGCGTCGCAGAGTTTTCAGCAAACGTTTATGTCGGAAGCGCGGTCGCAAAACACCTGCCTTGGCAGTGAAGACGCGGCGGAGGCCATCGGCGCCTTTTTGGAAAAGCGCCAGCCGGTATTTAAAGGAAAATAACGAAAACCCGTATGTAGCAAGGAAAGGAAAAGGAGTGGATTATGGCCAATGAAGTTATCGTTGCGGTTGAAGACGGGGTGATGCTGATCACCATCAATCGCCCTGAGGCAAAAAATTCGGTCAATTTGGCCGTTGCCAAAGGGATTGCCGCCGCGATGGAAGAGCTGGACAGCAATGATGAAATTCGTGCTGCGATTCTCACTGGCGCCGAGGGAACCTTTTGTTCCGGTATGGACCTGAAAGCCTTCGTCACCGGCGAGTTGCCCATTATTGAAGGCCGAGGCTTTGCCGGGCTTGTTGAAGCGCCGCCGCGCAAGCCGCTTATCGCCGCTGTTGAGGGCTTCGCGTTGGCGGGCGGTTTTGAGCTGGCGATTAGCTGCGACATGATCGTGAGCGCCGGTAACGCCAAGTTTGGTATTCCCGAGGTTAAGCGCGGGCTGGTTGCCGGGGCGGGTGGCTTGTTAAAACTGCCACGGCAAATTCCTCGCCGGGTGGCGATGGAGTTGGCCCTGACCGGCGATGCCATCGACGCTCAGCGAGCCTATGACCTTGGCCTGATAAACCGCGTGGTAGAGGCGGGGACGGCGCTGGCTGCAGCGCGCGAGCTGGCCGATAAAATTGCTGCCAACGGGCCGATGGCGGTATTGGCCAGTAAGCAGATTATGAACGAGTCGGAAGAGTGGTCATCGGAAGACATGTTCAAAAAACAAAATGATATCGCATTGCCAGTCTTTGCCAGCAAGGACGCTATTGAAGGCGCGACTGCCTTTGCCGAAAAGCGTCCTCCGCAGTGGAAGGGCTGCTAGTCGACGCGTATCAATCTCGTTCGATAAAAAGCCGGCATATGCCGGCTTTTTTGTGTGAGCGTTCTTTCTTCAGGGGGAGCCTGATCGCTACGGCTTAGAGCGCGTCCAAACCCCGGTTCAGCGATTCCGGTAAATAGTCGGAGACAATACGCGGCGGCGGCACGCGGTAGCGATTCAGTTCGTCCCAGGTCAACAGGGAATAATAGCGGCGTATATTCTCCACATAACGCACCGGCTCATCGCCCCGGGCATAGCCATAGCGGGTTTGTTTGTACCACTTTCGTTGTCGCAGTAGTGGCAGGGTTTCTTTTACATCGCTCCATAGATTGGGATTGCCGCCGCTTTTTTCGGTGAGAATGCGGGCATCTTCCAGGTGTCCCAGACCAATGTTGTAGGCTGCCAGCGCAAACCAGCTGCGGTCCGGCGGCTCGATGCCGCTGGGCAGACGGGTATACAGTTTTTTGTAGTAGCGCGCGCCGCCACGCAGGCTCTGTAGTGGGTCCAGGCGATTGTCCACGCCCAACTCTTTGGCCGTGGGGCGGGTGAGCATCATCATGCCCCTCACCCCGGTTGGGGATTTTGCTTTGGGGTTCCAGAAGGATTCCTGGTAGCTGATGGCGGCGAGAAAGCGCCAGTCCATATCGTATTCTATGGCGACCTGCTCGATCAGGCCTTTATAGTTGGGTAGGCGCTGCTCCTTCATCTTGAGAAAGGTCTGCGTGCGAATAAACGACTGGCGCTCATTAAAGGTAAAAAAGCGATCGATCAGCCGGTCCAGTTCGCCGTTTGCCTTGATCTCTTCGAAGAATGTTTCAAGCGCTTGCTGCAGCGCGGTGTTGTCTGCATTTTTGCTAAGTGCCCAGGCCAGCTTGCCCGGTTTGCCCGCGCTCATGGCGATTCGGAAGTCTGGATAGAAGGCCCGGTTTGCGTGAAATTCGTTGGCATCGACCATGGTGATATCAATCTCACCTTGCTGCAGTTGCTCAAGTAGGTCGATGGTTTCCTGGTCGCGGCTTTCGCTCCACGTTAATGACGGGTACTGCTCGCGCAACTCCCGCAGCACTTCGGCGTGTGAGCTGTTGCCGAGCACGCGAATGCGCAAGTCGGGCAGGGCGGCGTAATCGGCGGGCTTGTCAGTAAGCGTGCGGTTATAGATAAATAGCTGCTTTACGCTCATGTAGCTGGGGCCGAATTGCAGTGCGGCGCTGCGCTCCGGGGTAATGCTGAGTCCAGCTGCGGCGAGATTGGCGCGACCTTCGTGGAGGTTTTCAAATAGCTCGTCCAGGCTGACCACCGGGATCATTTCCAGCTCGACATTCAGGTAGTCGGCGAAATCTTTAACCAAATGGTATTCAAAACCGCTGGGGTTGCCCTGGCTCTCGTAGTAGGTGGTCGGGCCGTTGCGGGTCAATACGCGCAAAACGCCTTCCTCGCGGATGGTGTCCAGGGCATCTTGCGGGGGAGAGCACGCGCCGCAAAACAGCAGTAGTAGCCAGACGCCCAGGCGTCGAAAGGGCCACGAATGACTGTTTTTTGTGTTCCTCAATCGCTGTGCTCCGCAGAATTATTTAATCATTGTATCGGGCTTGCAGAGTTCACACCATAAGCCTGAATTTTCCCTTGCGATTCCTGTACAATGTCGGCCTTTATTCCCGTCGACCGAGGTTCTAGACCTGCATGCTGATCGTTCCCGGCGCTGCGGCGCTTTCTGAATTCCGTATTGAAAAACTGCTGAACACCCTGCGCACCGCGATTCCGGAGCTACAGGCGCTCAGTGCGCAGTTTGTGCACTTGGCCGACGTGGAGGGTGAACTCAGTCATGAACAGCAGACAATACTTGAGCAATTGCTGCAGTATGGGCCCGGCTCAGGCGCGGCGCCGGCTGAATTAAGCGGCAGTGAATTTTTTGTTGTGCCGCGCCCGGGCACGATATCGCCCTGGTCGAGCAAGGCCAGTGATATTGCCCATATCAGCGGCTTGACGACGCTGCGCCGCCTGGAGCGAGGCGTTCTCTACCGGCTGGAAAGTGCGCAACCGCTCAGTGAAAGCCAGCGCGCGGCAGTGTCGGCGGCTATTCACGACCGGATGGTGGAAGTGGTTTTAGACTCGGTGCCCGCCGCCGCGCAATTGTTTAGTCAGCATTCCCCCAAGCCGATGCAGCGCGTAGATGTGCTCGCCGGTGGGCGCGATGCTCTGGTGGCGGCGAATGCCGAGCTGGGTCTAGCGTTGGCCGAGGATGAGATTGACTACTTGGTCGATAGCTTCAAAGAACTGCAGCGCAACCCCAGCGATGTTGAGCTGATGATGTTCGCACAGGCCAACTCTGAGCACTGCCGTCACAAAATTTTCAACGCGAGTTGGACGATTGACGGCAAGCCGCAAGACAAGTCGCTGTTCGCGATGATCAAAAACACCAACCAATTGGGCGGCGAGAATGTACTCAGTGCCTACTCGGATAATGCCGCGGTTGTGGTGGGTAGCCCCGGTGGGCGTTTTTATCCTGACCCGGTAACGGCGGAGTACCAATTCCATCACGAAGATATTCACCTGCTAATGAAGGTGGAGACGCACAATCACCCCACGGCGATTGCGCCGTTCTCCGGTGCCGGCACCGGTGCGGGCGGCGAGATTCGCGATGAGGGTGCGGTGGGGCGTGGCTCCAAGCCCAAAGTCGGCCTGACTGGTTTTACCGTGTCTAACTTGCAGGTGCCCGGCTTTGAGCAGGCGTGGGAGCAGGATTACGGCAAGCCAGAGCGCATTGTCTCGGCCCTGGATATTATGATTGAGGGCCCAATTGGTGGCGCGGCATTCAACAATGAATTTGGCCGCCCTAACTTGTGCGGCTATTTCCGCAGTTACGAGCAGAATATTGTTACCGCGGAGGGCGAAGAGCGTCGCGGCTATCACAAGCCGATTATGTTGGCGGGCGGATACGGCAATATTAAGGCCGAGCATGTTGTCAAAGACGAATTCCCAGCCGGTTACAAGCTGATCGCCCTGGGTGGCCCGGCAATGTTGATTGGCCTGGGCGGTGGTGCGGCCTCGTCGATGAGTTCTGGCTCCTCCAGTGCCGATCTGGACTTCGCTTCTGTGCAGCGTCAAAACCCCGAAATAGAGCGTCGTTGCCAAGAGGTGATCGACCGCTGCTGGGCGCTTGGCGAGAATAACCCCATCGCCTTTATTCACGATGTGGGCGCTGGCGGCCTGTCCAACGCCTTCCCTGAGCTGGTGAAAGACGGTGGCTGCGGCGGTAATTTTGAGCTGCGCGAAGTCCCCAATGACGAGCCGGGTATGTCGCCATTGGAGATTTGGTGTAACGAGTCTCAGGAGCGCTATGTTATTGCCATTGCGCCGGAAAACCTGGCGACCTTCGAAAGCATTTGCGAGCGCGAACGCGCCCCGTATGCGGTCGTGGGCGAATCGACCGAAGAGAAAACACTGCGCGTCGGCGACCGTCACTTTGACAACAATCCCGTTGATTTGCCGATGTCGGTACTGTTCGGCAAACCCCCGAAAATGCACCGCGAAGCGCAGCGCAGTGACGTGGTTCAGCCCGCTTTTGACTGTGCGCTGAGTGTTGAAGAGTCGCTGGACCGTCTGCTGTGCTTGCCAGCGATTGCCAGCAAAAACTTCCTGATTACCATCGGCGACCGCTCGGTTACCGGCATGGTTCATCGAGACCAAATGGTTGGCCCCTGGCAGGTGCCTGTGGCCGACTGCGCGGTGACCACGGTGAGTTACGACAGCACCGCGGGTGAGGCGATGTCGATGGGCGAGCGCACGCCGCTGGCCCTGGTGAATGCGCCGGCATCGGGTCGCATGGCGGTGGCGGAAGCGATCACCAATATTGCCGCGACGCGAATTGCCCAGTTGTCGGATATCAAACTCTCAGCAAACTGGATGTGCGCAGCGGGTCACGGCGACGAGGACGCGCGCCTGTACGACACAGTGCAAGCGGTTGGCATGGAGTTTTGCCCAGCCTTGGGGCTGACTATCCCCGTGGGTAAAGACAGTATGTCGATGCGCACCGCATGGCAGGACGACGGCGAAGACAAGGCCGTTACCGCGCCGATGTCGCTGGTAATTTCCGCTTTTGCACCGGTGGTCGACGTGCGCAAGACGGTGACGCCGGTCCTGGATGCCAAGCAGGACAGCGTGCTGCTGGCCATTGATCTGGGCGCCGGGCAACGCCGCATGGCCGGGTCTTGCCTGGCGCAAGTTTGCGGCGAGCTGGGCAATGATGCGCCGGATATCGATGATCCCGCACTGTTGAAAGCCTTCTTCAATGCCACCCAGGCCTTATTGGAATCAGGCCATATTCTGGCTTACCACGATCGCTCTGATGGCGGTTTGCTGATTACCCTGTTGGAAATGGCCTTCGCCGGACACTGCGGTTTGGATATTGCGCTGCAAGGTTCTGCGACGCCGCAAGCTGAGCTGTTTGCCGAAGAAGCGGGCGCCGTGATTCAGGTGCGCCGCAGTGATTTGGCGGCGGTGATGGCGCTGTTTGCCGATTACGGCCTCAGTGATTTGGTTCAGGATATTGGTGTGCCTGTTCTGGGCAGCCAGATTAAGGTGTCGCTAAACGGCGACGAGATTCTGCTGGCAGACCGGTTGGCGCTGCACCGCCGCTGGGCGGAGTTGAGCTACCGTATGCAGGCCCTGCGCGATAACCCCGAGTGCGCCGAGCAGGAATTTGACGCCTTGCGCGAGGACGACACCGGCTTATTTGTCGATCTCAGTTTCGATCCTCAGCAAGACATCGCCGCGCCCTATATTCAGCGAGGTGAGCGGCCCAAGCTGGCGGTGCTGCGTGAGCAGGGCGTCAATGGCCAAATGGAAATGGCCGCGGCCTTTGACCGCGCAGGCTTTGCTGCTGTCGATGTTCACATGAGTGACATTCTTAGCGGTCGCCTTGATCTTGCCGAGTTTAAAGGCTTGGCGGCTTGTGGCGGCTTCTCCTACGGCGATGTGCTGGGTGCCGGCGAAGGCTGGGCGAAGAGCATTTTGTTCAATGCCCGCGCGCGGGATGTGTTCCAGCAGTTTTTCAACCGCCAAGACAGCTTCGCGCTGGGCGTGTGTAACGGCTGTCAGATGATGTCGAATTTGCACTCGCTGATTCCTGGCGCTGAGCACTGGCCGCATTTTGTGCGCAACCGCTCAGAACAGTTTGAGGCGCGGGTGGCGATGGTTGAAATTCCCGAATCGCCCTCCATATTGTTAAGCGGTATGGCCGGTTCGCGCCTGCCGGTAGCGGTGGCGCACGGCGAAGGGCGTGCTGAGTTTGCGAAAGCTGAGCAGCTTCAGGCGATGGCGTCGTCGGGGAATGTCGCACTGCGCTATGTGAATAACGCCGGCGAGCTTACCGAGCAGTATCCGGCGAACCCCAATGGTTCGCCCCAGGGTATTACCGGCGTGAGCTCCAATGACGGCCGTGTGACCATTATGATGCCGCATCCGGAGCGCGTATTCCGCAGCGTTACCAACAGCTGGGCACCTGCAGATCAGGGTGAAGATAGCGGTTGGATGCGTATGTTCCGCAATGCGCGGGTGTGGGTTGACTAGCCGGCGATCAAATTTATAAAAATGGATACCGCCGTTGCGGTGGTTTTTGGTGGATAACAATGCTCAATAAATACCCCCTGTGGAAGAACCTGCTTATCGTGGCGGTTCTGGGGATTGGTTTGCTGTATGCCTCGCCGAATTTGTACCGGCCAGACCCTGCGGTACAGATCTCTGGTGAAAGCAGCGGTACGCAAATTTCTGCCCGGGAAATCGATAAAATCACGGCGGCGTTGACGGCGGCCGATATCGACCATTTCGGTGCTGAAGCGGACACCACTGGCAAAAGTGGTTTGGTGCGGCTCCGCCATGCTGACGACCAGCTCCACGCGCAGAAATTAATTCAGCGCGCTTTGGGTGATGGCTATGTGGTCGCCCTCAATATGGCCTCAAACACCCCTGACTGGCTGAGCGGACTCGGGGCCGGCGCAATGAAGCTGGGGCTTGACCTCAGTGGTGGTGTGCACTTTTTGCTTGAAGTCGACACCGACGCCGCCATTGCTACCCGCCTGGAGCATTACAGTACTGGCATTAAAAAGAAGCTGCGTGAAGAGCGTATTCGCGGCTTTGTGCGTTTGGGTGAGCAGGGCATTATTCGCGGTAAATTCAGCAGTGAAGAAAATCGCGACAAAGCCTTAAGTGTGATTCGCAAGGAATATACCGAGCTTACCGCCCAGCGCGTTTCAGCCCCGGAAGGGGAGGAGGCGTTTTATCTCGAGGCGCTGCTTTCTGAAACCAAACGCAAAGAGATTGAAGACTACGCCGTGGGTCAAAACCTGACCACTCTGCGCAACCGCGTCAATGAATTGGGTGTATCAGAGCCCTTGGTTCAGCGCCAGGGGCGCAACCGCATTGTTGTGGAATTACCCGGTATTCAGGATACCGCAGAGGCCAAGCGAATTTTGGGTAAAACGGCGAACCTGGAGTTCCGGCTTGAGGCGCGCTACGACGCCGAGCCCTCTGATCGGGAACAATTTAATTTCCGCAACCCCGGTCGCGGTGAGCCCAACGCCTGGTTGGAGCGCGAAGTGGTGATCACTGGTGAGCGTGTTGCCAACGCCCAAGCCAGCTTCGATGAAAACGGCATGCCTCAGGTAAGCATTACCCTGGACAGCGAGGGCGGCGCATTGATGCACCGTGTTACCCGCCACAATATCAACCGCCGTTTGGGTGTGCTGTTTATTGAGCGCAAGAGCCGCACGCGTTATGAAACCAATGCCGCTGGGGAAGAGCAGGTTGTTCGTGTTCCCTACGACGAGAAAAAAATCATTTCTCTGGCTACCATTCGCGATGCGCTGGGCGTCCAGTTCCGTATTACTGGCCTAGATGCGCCAGGTGAGGCCACTGAATTGGCACTGTTGCTCCGCGCCGGCGCCCTGGCTGCACCGATCGATTTTGTTGAAGAGCGAACGGTAGGCCCATCACTCGGGGCAGAGAATATCTCCAAAGGCCTGTTGTCGGTGCAGATCGGTCTCGCTGCGGTAGCGCTATTCATGCTGGTTTACTACCGCGTGTTCGGCATTATCGCCGTGGTGGCGCTGGCCTTTAATATCGTGTTGCTTGTTGGCGCCATGTCGCTGCTGGGCGCAACGCTAACCCTGCCGGGTATTGCGGGTATCGTCCTCACCGTGGGTATGGCGGTGGATGCCAATGTGTTGATCTTCTCGCGAATACGGGAGGAAATCGCCGAAGGGGCGTCGCCGCAGCACGCCATTAATGCGGGCTATGGCCGAGCCTTTGTCACAATCATGGACGCCAATATTACCACCCTGCTGGTGGCGGTGATCCTCTATGCGGTGGGCACTGGTCCGGTACGCGGCTTTGCCGTAACCCTGTCACTGGGCATTGTGACGTCGATGTTCACGGCGATCATGGGAACGCGTGCAATTGTGAATCTGATCTACGGCCGCCGCCGTGTCAGCAAACTGGCAATATAAGGAAGGGCCCATGTCAGAGGAAAAGAAATTTATCCGTTTTATGAGTGCCCGCAAAGTGGCGGCGGCATTCTCGTTGGCGGCCGTGCTTGCCTCCATATTGTTGATTGCTGTGAAGGGGCTGAACTTCGGTTTGGACTTCACCGGCGGCACATTGATCGAAGTGATCTATGAAGAATCGGTGCCCCTGCAAGAGGTGCGCAATACGCTGGAGGCCAATGGCTTTGAGAGTGCCATCGTTGTCAATTTTGGCTCAGATACCGATGTGCTTGTACGACTGCCCCAGGGCTTGAGCCCCACGCTGGGCGAGCAAGTGTTGTCGGCGCTGCGCGCGGACAGCCCCTACGATGTGGAGCTGCGTCGCATCGAGTTTGTTGGCCCACAGGTCGGTGAGGAGCTGCGTGAACAAGGTGGTCTGGCAGTATTGCTGGCGCTGATTGTGGTGCTGATTTACGTGGCAATGCGCTTCCAGATGAAGTTTGCCTTTGGCGCCGTATTGGCGTTGGCGCACGATGTGGTCATCACCTTGGGGGTGTTTTCGCTGGTCGGTTGGGATTTCGACTTAACGGTCTTGGCGGCTGTGCTGGCGGTTATTGGTTATTCCTTGAATGACTCCATTGTTGTTGCCGACCGGATTCGCGAAAACCTGCGCGGTATGCGCGGATACTCCCCGGTGGATATCGTCAATATCTCGCTTACCGATACGCTTGGCCGTACGTTGGTGACCTCGGGTACCACCTTAATGGTGCTGGTGGCTCTGGCGCTGGTGGGTGGTGAAATGATCCATAGCTTTGCACTGGCATTGCTGGTCGGTGTGGGTGTGGGTACCTATTCGTCGGTATTTATTGTTGCGAGCTTGTTGGTGGCAATGAAGATCAGTCCAGAGGATTTGATGGTGCCGGAGAAAGAGGGCGCCGAGCTGGACGAATTGCCGTAGCAAAATTGCGGTTTTTACGGCAAATAAAAAGGGCGCATGTAGCGCCCTTTTTGGTTTTTACAAATGGCTAGTAGCGACTAGCGAATGTGCTCAAGCGGCGGCTTTACTGCCTGCAGCAAGCCTTTTAAGCACTTCGGATTGGCGGCCACGATGTTGCCGCTCTCCAGATAGTTGCCACCGCCTTGGAAGTCGCTAATCAGACCACCGGCCTCGCGAACCAATAGCACGCCAGCAGCAATATCCCACTTGCTCAGGCCGATTTCCCAGAAGCCATCCAGGCGACCCGCCGCAACATAGGCCAGGTCGAGAGCAGCTGAACCCGCGCGGCGGATTCCCGCGGTTTCGCGCGCGACGGCTTCCAGGCTCTTCATGTAAGCAGCGATATGCTGTTCACTGCGCGACTTAAACGGAATACCGGTACCGATCAGGGTGCCTTCCAGGCTGGCGGCCATTGTCACGCGGACTCGACGACCATTTAGCTGGGCGCCGCGGCCACGGCTGGCGGTAAATTCTTCGCGACGGATCGGGTCCAATACAACGGCGTGCTCAATCTGACCTTGATGAAGGCAGGCGATTGAGATGCAGTAGTGCGGGATGCCACGCACGAAATTAGTGGTGCCATCGATGGGGTCGATAATCCACAAATAATCGCTGTCGGGGTTGCCGGTTTCGCCGCTTTCTTCACCGAGGAAGCGGTGTTCGGGGTAGGCTTTTTGGAGGTGGTAGATGATTTCCTGTTCGGCCTTGCGGTCGATTTCGGTGACAAAATCATTCTCGCCCTTTGATTCAATTTTCAGGCGGTCAATCTGCTCGGCGGCGCGGGCGACCAGATCACCGGCCTTGCGCGCGGCGCGCAGGGCGATATTCAACATGGGTTGCATAGAACTAAGACCTTGAATGTGCAAGCAATTAGCCGGGCAGTATAACAGAGCATACGCCTGGCTCAGAGGCCTAATTTCATTGTCTAGGTCGATCCATGCTGTTAAACTGAGCGCCCATCATACAGGGGCCTTTAAAGCATCGCTTTTTTGAGTCCTGCACCCTTACCAGCTCGATATATAGGCATCACATGGCGCGTTTCATCTTCGTCACTGGCGGCGTTGTTTCTTCTCTTGGCAAAGGTATTGCCTCTGCATCGCTCGGGGCGATTCTCGAAGCGCGTGGGCTGAAAGTAACCCTGCTGAAATTGGACCCCTACATCAACGTGGATCCAGGCACCATGAGCCCGTTTCAACACGGCGAGGTGTTCGTAACTGAAGATGGCGCAGAGACCGACCTGGATCTTGGCCACTACGAGCGTTTTGTTCGTGCAAAAATGAACAAGCGTAATAATTTCACCACCGGCCGCGTTTACGAAACCGTATTGCGCAAGGAGCGCCGCGGCGACTACCTGGGTGGCACGGTGCAGGTGATCCCCCATGTTACCGACGAGATCAAGCGCCGCGTCATTGCGGGTGCTGGTGATGCAGATGTCGCCATTGTCGAAATAGGCGGCACCGTTGGTGATATTGAAGGCCTGCCGTTCTTCGAAGCGGCTCGTCAGCTGAAAATAGAGCTCGGCGCCAAGCGCGCGATGCTGATGCACCTGACGCTGGTGCCTTATATTGCGACAGCCGGTGAGACCAAAACCAAGCCAACTCAACACTCGGTGAAGGAATTGCGCTCTATTGGTCTGCAGCCAGACGTATTGCTTTGCCGCTCAGATCACGAAATCGACCTCAGCAGCCGTCACAAGATTGCCCTGTTTACCAATGTGGAGTCGCGCGCGGTTATTCCTTTGCGCGATGTGGATTCCATCTACCGTATTCCCTCGCTGCTGTCTGCGGAAGGCCTGGACGACTTAGTGGTTGAGCGCTTTGGCCTCGATTGTCCTCAGGCCGACCTGTCGGAGTGGGATAGCGTTATCGACGGTGACTTGCATCAGGATCAGAGCCTGACCATTGCGATGGTGGGCAAGTATATGGAGCTGCTCGACGCGTATAAGTCGCTGAACGAGGCTCTGAAGCACGCCGGTATTCACACGCGCACCAAGGTCAATGTGCGCTATATCGACTCCGAAACCATCGAGACCGAAGGTGTTGATGCGCTGAAGGATGTCGACGGTATTCTTGTACCGGGTGGATTTGGTAATCGCGGCGTCGAAGGTAAAATTCGCACTGTTCAGTACGCCCGCGAAAATAACATTCCCTACTTGGGCATCTGCCTGGGTATGCAAGTTGCCGTTATTGAATTCGCGCGCAATGTCCTGGGTATCAGCGATGCCAACAGTAGTGAATTCGTTGAAGATGGCGCCAATCCGGTTGTTGGTCTGATCACCGAATGGGTGACCTCTGAAGGTGAAACGGAGCAGCGCGACGCTGAATCCGACCTGGGGGGAACCATGCGCTTGGGTGCTCAGATGTGCCACCTCAGCGACGGCTCGTTGGCGAAGGAGATATACGGCGCCGCGCAAATTACCGAGCGTCATCGCCACCGCTATGAGGTGAATAATAATTACGTTCAGGCTCTGCAGGATAATGGCCTGCGCATTGGTGGCTGGTCGGCCGATAAGAGCTTGGTCGAAGTGGTTGAAGTGGCGGACCACCCCTGGTTTGTCGCCTGCCAGTTCCACCCGGAATTTACCTCGACACCGCGCGACGGTCACCCGTTGTTCACCGGTTTCGTGCGTGCTGCCCTGAAGCACCAGCAGGCGTAATGATCGCGCCCGCGCCCCTAACTAAAAACATGGTGGTGCGGGATGCGCGCCGCCTTGCAAGCGGAGTTCCCTATGCAGGATAAACATCTCAACGTTGCTGGCTTGGATGTGGGCAATGATCTGCCCTTCGTGCTTTTCGGTGGTATGAATGTACTGGAGTCGCGAGACTTGGCCATGCGCGTGGCGGAGGCCTACGTGGAGGTGTGCGCCGAGCTGGGTATTCCTTATGTTTTCAAGGCGTCTTTCGATAAAGCCAATCGATCTTCCATTCATTCTTACCGCGGCCCCGGTATGGATGAAGGTTTAAAAATCTTTGAAGAGATCAAGCGCAGCTTTAATGTGCCGGTGATCACCGACATTCACGAAATTCACCAGGCAGCGCCGGTGGCTAAGGTTTGCGATGTTATTCAGCTGCCAGCCTTTCTCGCCCGGCAAACGGATTTGGTTGCGGCGATGGCGGCAACCGATGCGGTGATTAATATCAAAAAGCCGCAGTTCCTGAGCCCCGCGCAAATGAAGAATATCGTCGAGAAATTTGCGGAGTGTGGCAACGAAAAAGTCATGCTGTGCGAGCGCGGCAGTAATTTTGGCTATGACAATCTGGTTGTCGATATGCTGGGTTTTCGCACCATGCGTGAAGTCAGTGGCGGCGCGCCGTTAATTTTTGACGTTACCCACGCCCTGCAGTGTCGCGACCCGATGGGCGCGGCCTCCGGTGGCCGCCGTCACCAGGTTGCGGAGCTGGGTCGGGCGGGGATGAGCCAGGGGCTGGCTGGGCTGTTTCTGGAGGCGCACCCGAATCCGGATCAAGCGTTATGCGACGGCCCCAGCGCGCTGCCGCTGTCTGCACTGAAACCGTTTTTACAGCAAATGAAAGCTGTCGATGATCTTGTGAAGTCATTGCCGGCGCTGGACATTCGCTAAACCCTATTCATTTTTTAAAACAATAACGACGCTCGGCGTCGCGATACGACTTATAGGAAGGAGATCACCCCATGGCAGAAATCGTCGACATTAAGGCATACGAGGTACTGGATTCTCGCGGTAACCCCACCGTGGAGGCAGACGTTGTGTTGGCCTCTGGGGCGGTAGGTAGTGCCTGTGCTCCCTCTGGTGCATCGACGGGATCACGTGAAGCCCTCGAACTGCGTGACGGCGATAAGTCGCGCTACCTGGGTAAGGGCGTGACCAAAGCCGTCGCCAATATCAATACCGATATTCGCGATCTATTGATGGGGATGGATGCCGAAGATCAGCGTGCGATCGACAAAGCGATGATCGACGCCGACGGTACCGAGAACAAAGCGAAGTTTGGCGCCAACGCGATTTTGGCAGTCTCTCTGGCGGCTGCAAAGGCGGTTGCGGCAGAGAAAGGTATTCCGCTTTACCAACGCATTGCACAAATTAACGGTACGGAAGGCCAGTACACCATGCCGGTGCCGATGATGAACATTTTGAATGGCGGCGAGCACGCGGATAACAACGTCGATATTCAGGAATTCATGATTCAGCCCGTTGCGGCGCCGACGTTTGCGGAAGCGCTGCGCATTGGCGCTGAAATCTTCCATGCATTGAAAAAGGTGCTTGCCGGCCGTGGTCTTAGCACCGCTGTGGGTGATGAAGGCGGTTTTGCTCCCAACTTGCCCTCGAACGAAGCGGCTCTGGAAGTGATTGCAGAGGCGGTTTCTAACGCCGGTTACACCCTTGGCGAAGACGTGACTCTGGCGCTGGATTGCGCGGCCTCTGAATTTTACAAAGACGGTAAGTACAAGCTCAGCGGCGAAGGTAAAGAGTTTGATGCCGCCGGCTTTGCCGCCTATCTGGACGGCTTGTCTCAGCGCTACCCCATTATTTCTATCGAAGACGGTATGGATGAGAGCGATTGGGACGGCTGGGCTGCATTGACTGAGCTGACCGGTGAGCGTGTGCAACTGGTGGGTGACGACCTGTTTGTGACCAATACCAGCATCTTGAAGCGCGGTATCGATAACAACATCGCCAACTCAATTTTGATTAAATTCAATCAAATCGGCTCGCTGAGCGAGACACTGGATGCAATCAAAATGGCAAAAGATGCCGGTTACACGGCTGTGATTTCTCACCGCAGCGGTGAGACAGAAGACACCACGATTGCCGATTTGGCGGTTGCAACCTCTGCTGGCCAGATCAAAACCGGATCACTGTGTCGCTCTGACCGCGTTGCTAAGTACAACCGCTTGCTTCGTATTGAAGCAGAACTCGGCGCAGCCTATCGCGGTCGCGATGAGTTCCGCGCCTGATCGCACTGTGTACGTGTGCTCAGAGGCAAACGTGGTCTCTGAGCACCGACAAAGGATAAGCAATGACCCGCCGCCGATTGCTGCTACTGCTACTGGTATTACTGCTTGCGCTGCAATTGCGCCTGTGGAATGGCAGCGGCAGTTGGGAGCAGATCGTTAGTCTGCGGCGGGAAATTGGCGAACAACAGCAACACAATACCGCGCTTCGGCAGCGCAATGATCGGCTGCTGGGTGAGGTGCATAGCCTCAAGAATAACCTCGATAGCATCGAGGAGAGAGCCCGGAATGATATGGGGTTGATTCGCGAGGACGAAACGTTTTATCTCATCATAGAAGACTCACCGTGACACAGCGTTTGTGGGCCATTATTCCAGCGGCCGGCCGAGGCAGCCGTTTTGCCAGTGAGCGTCCCAAGCAGTACATGCCTCTCGCTGGTCGCACTGTTATCGAACACAGTGCATCAGCCCTGCTGGCTGAACCTCAAATCTCAGCCGTGTTGTTTGCTCTTCACCCCAGTGATGAGCAGTTTTCCTCTCTACCCTTAAGCCATCACCCCCGGGTTCGGGCCGTCGTTGGCGGCAGTGAACGAGCAGACTCTGTGGAGATGGCACTGCTGACGCTGCGCGGTGAGGCCAGTGATGCGGATTGGGTGTTGGTGCACGATGCGGCGCGGCCCTGCCTGACGTCGGCCGATTTGTCGGCGCTGATTCAGGCTACGCTTTCTCAGCAGCGCGGTGGACTGTTGGCGGCGCCGATTGTCGATACCGTAAAACGAGCGGGCCAAGCCAATGAGGTTGAAGAAACCCTGGACCGCAGCGTTTTGTGGCGCGCGCTAACGCCGCAGGTATTTCGCTATGGAGAGCTGGTGTCCTCGCTGCGCTACTGCCGAGAGCACCGCTTGACGGTAACCGACGAAGCGTCTGCGATTGAACACTGTGGCGGCAGCGTACAGCTGGTGGCAGGCAGTGCCGCGAATATCAAAGTGACCTATCCCGAGGATTTAGCATTGGCGGAATTCTATTTGCAGGCGCAGTCGCGCGAAGGAGTGCGGTGATGAGTGGTGTGCGTATTGGTCACGGCTACGATGTTCATCGCTTTGGCAGTGGGGATCACATTGTTTTGTGCGGTATTCGGCTCGATCACCACCATGGGCTGGAGGCGCATTCCGACGGTGATGTTGCCATTCACGCGCTCTGCGATGCATTGCTCGGTGCCTTGGCACTGGGCGATATTGGTCAGCATTTTCCCGACACCGATGCGGCATACAAGGGCGCCGATAGTGCTGAGCTGTTAACGCATTGCTACGCGCTGATAAAGCAGAAAGGCTATGCACTGGGAAATGCCGATATTACCATCGCCGCTCAGGCGCCAAAGCTCGCCCAGCATATCCCTATGATGCGTCAGCGCCTTGCGAGCGTCCTGAATGTGGCGCTGGCTGATATTAGCGTGAAGGCAACCACGACTGAAAAACTTGGCTTCGTGGGCCGGGAAGAGGGCATTGCCGTTGACGCTGTTGTATTGCTTGAGCGCGATGCCAATGCTGCCTGACTGGCCCACCTATCTCGGCGCTCCTCAGGCGCGCGGACGCCTGCGCAGCGTGCCCGAGGATTTTGAAGTCGAAGAACAGTTTGATGTTGAATTTAGCCTCGATGGTGAATTCGATTGGCTGTGGGTGGAGAAGCGTGGCAATAACACCGAGTATGTTGCCCGCCGTATCGCTGACCTAGCCGGTGTTTCCCTCAAAGCCGTTACCTATAGTGGATTGAAGGACCGACATGCCTTAACTCGGCAATGGTTCTGCGTTCATCTGCCTGGTAAGCAGGGGCGAGACTGGGACGATATTGCTGAGCTATCGGGCGACAGTTTTTGGAAGGTACAGCGCTGGGGGCGGCACCGGCAGAAACTGCGCCCTGGCAGTCACCGTGCCAATCGCTTTGTGATTCGTCTGCGCGAGGTGGTTGGCGACCGCGATGACATCGATCGCCGTCTGAAGATGCTGTGCGCCGGCTACCCCAACTATTTCGGTGAGCAGCGCTTTGGCCACGAGGGTGCGAATATCGAGCAGTGCCGCGCTTGGTTTGAGGGAGAGAGTAAACCTCAGCGATTTCAGCGAAGTATTTACCTGTCCTCGGCGCGCTCTTACCTGTTTAATGAGGTTTTGGCATTACGATTGCAGGCAGGAACGTGGCTATCGCCCTTAGAGGGTGAGCTATATAGCTTGCGCGACAGCGGCAGTGTTTTTGCGGCTGAGCCGGATGAGGATATCGAAAAACGCATCGCCGAGGGGGATATTCACCCCAGTGGCCCCTTGTTTGGCAAGGTGGCGCGCCACAGTGTTACCGCTGAGGTGGACGCCATGGAACAATCGGTGTTCGCCGCCCATAAAACGCTGTGCGACGGTTTACTGCGCCACGGCATGAAAATGGAGCGGCGCAGTCTGCGGGTTGTTCCAAAGGAATTATGCTGGCAGTGGTTAAGTGATGATCAGCTGCAGTTGCAGTTTTCACTGCCCAGTGGCTGTTTCGCTACAGCGCTTGTGAGAGAATTTATTAACGCCTGAAGGCCATAAAACAGAGAAGAGCAAAGGTGAGCAGTATTAACTTGCAAGGTATTGGGATGACGTCCCAGCGTACCCGGGATCGACTGATTGAGCGTTTGCGAGCGCAGGGTATTAGCAATCAAAAAGTCCTGGATACCATTCGCGCCACGCCGCGGCATATTTTCCTGGATGAAGCGCTGGCTCACCGCGCCTATGAGGACAGTTCGCTGCCGATAGGCTTCCAGCAAACCCTGTCTCAGCCCTATATTGTCGCCCGTATGACAGAGCTGTTGTTGGCCAATGGCCCGCGTGAGCGCGTGCTGGAAGTGGGCACAGGATCGGGCTATCAAACAGCCATCCTGGCGCAACACGTCGGGCGCGTGTTCAGTGTTGAGCGTATCCGTCCCTTGCAGGAGAAAGCGCGCAAGCGCCTTCGCCATTTGGGCCTGCACAATGTGCATTTGCGCCATGCTGACGGCGGTATGGGCTGGCCTGAGCGTGGGCCCTTCGATGCGATACTCTCGGCGGCGGCGCCAGAGGTGGTGCCAGCTGAGTTATTAGAACAACTTGCGGTGGGCGGCAGGCTGGTTATACCCGTCGGTGAACAGGGCAAACCGCAGAGTCTATATGTTTACGACCGCCACGAAGACGGCATTGAAGAGCAGTGCATTGAGCCGGTGTTGTTCGTGCCCCTGGTGGGCGGTGTTGTCGCCTAAACGTGTTGCCAAATTCAATTAAGGAAGATGTATGAAGGGCTTTAGCGCCGGCGTGATGCTGCGCGGGGCGGCAATGGGTGCTGCTGATATTGTACCGGGAGTCTCGGGAGGAACGGTTGCCTTCATCACCGGTATTTACGACCAGCTGATTGAAAGTTTGAAAGCCTGCAACCTGCAGGCACTCAAGTTATTGTTCACGCGTGGTCCGTCGGCGGCATGGCAGTACGTTAACGGCGGTTTTCTGCTGAGTTTATTACTGGGAATTGCCATCAGTGTGTTGTCGCTGGCACGGGCGATATCCTGGGCTCTGGCTACTCACCCGCTGTTGCTGGCAGCCTTCTTTTTCGGGTTGATTCTCGCGTCGGCATTGTTTGTCTACCAGCAGATTCCCGGCCGGGGGCAGCCTGTTGGCTTTGTTGTACTGGGCTTGGTTTTCGCGCTGGTCATCTCCGCGCTGCGCCCGGCTGAGGTGCCGGTGAATATGCTGACCGTTTATGGCGCGGGTGCGGTGGCGATATGCGCGATGATCTTGCCGGGAATTTCAGGCAGTTTTATCCTGCTGTTGCTGGGTATGTACGAGCCCATTATCAATGCCATTAAGTCGATGGACCTTGGCATGATCGCGGTGTTCATGCTGGGTTGCGCCACGGGCCTGATGTTGTTTGTGCGCCTGCTTAGCTACCTGATGCACACTCATCGGCGCTCGTTGCTGGCTACGCTGACGGGGATTCTGCTGGGATCATTGGCGGTGATCTGGCCGTGGAAGCTTTCCTCAGCAGGGCGGTTATTAACCGATGAGCACAGCGTCGATTGGCATAATGTCTGGCCCATGCAGTACGCTGAACAGGCCGACCCTCAGTGGTTGATGTGTGCGCTGCTGATGGCCGTGGGTTTCGCGACTGTCCTTTTGCTCGAACGCGTAGCCAGTAGAAATTGAGACTTTTTTAAGATTATTTTTACATAAGCCGAGGCGTTTAAATCACTGATAATAATCAAAACCCGCTTGATCCTGCTGCGGATAAAAAGAATCTTTTGTTCGCTTTAGGGTCAATGAGTCGTTGCCAATGACAAATTGCCACTGGAAAGCTCGCTATGAAGGTTCCGCGTCAGTGAAGAGGGTAGGATACACGCTGCTTGTGGCTGTGCTGTTGTTGGCGCTTGGCGCATGCAGTGCTCCCCATCGTGCTGCGCCGGTTGTTGACCGATACAACCCCTCAGAAAAACCGCCGCCCTATTATATTGTCAGCCGTGGTGACACCCTTTTCTCAATCGCATGGCGTTACGGCTTCGACGTTAAACGGTTAGCGAACGCTAACAACATTCGAGCGCCGTACACCATCTTCCCCGGCCAGGCGATCATGTTGAAAGAGCGTTATGCTGCGCCGTCCGCGCCGAAAAAAATCGCGGGGAAATCCGTTTCTTCACCCTCAGTAAAAACCCCTACGCCAACCGTAAAGCCTCAAAAAAAGACCATTGCGAAAAAGCCGTCGCCGCCGCGTAGCGCCGCGAAGGAGTCATGGCGCTGGCCGGTAAAGGGGCCGCTTACACGAGGGTTTGTTGCGACCGGGCAGGCCCACAAGGGTATTGATATCAAAGGTAAAATGGGTGAGCCTGTAAGGGCATCGAAGAGTGGTGTTGTCGTTTACGCAGGCAGTGGCTTGGTGGGTTACGGCAACCTACTTATATTGAAACACTCAGAGCGCTACTTAAGTGCCTACGGCCACAATCGGCGCTTGCTGGTAAAAGAGGGAGAGAGCGTTAACGCTGGGCAAATCATCGCTGAACTTGGTGACAGCGGTACGAACTCGGCGAAGTTGCATTTTGAAGTTCGAATTGACGGAAAACCGGTTGATCCCTTGAAGCTGCTTCCGCGGCGTTAGAGTAGGAGGAGCAAGAGGGCGTCACCCAAGTCGAAACAATAACAATCTTGCATAAGGATTCGACGATGCGGGTATATGAATCGAACGGAAAAGCGTCGCGGCCTGTTAAGGGCGTGGCAGATACGGATATAGAAAAACAACAAGAATCCACAACTGAAAAAGGCATCAGTCGCTTAAAACGCAGTAAGCGCCACAGCGCTGAGTTAGATGTTACTCAGCTATACCTCAACGAAATCGGCTATTCGCCGTTACTCACTGCCGATGAAGAAGTCTATTACTCGCGCCTGGCTCGCAAAGGCGATGAGGCCGGTCGCAAGCGCATGATAGAGAGTAACCTGCGCTTGGTGGTGAAAATTGCCCGCCGCTATCTAAATCGAGGCCTTACTTTGCTCGACTTGGTGGAAGAGGGAAATTTGGGGCTTATTCGCGCCGTTGAGAAGTTTGACCCTGAGCGCGGCTTTCGTTTTTCTACCTATGCCACCTGGTGGATTCGCCAAACTATTGAGCGGGCGATTATGAATCAGACCCGCACGATTCGTTTGCCGATACACGTGGTAAAAGAGCTCAACAGTTATTTGCGTGCGGAGCGCGAGCTGAGCCAAAAGCTGGACCACATGCCCTCGCCTGAAGAGATGGCAAGGGAGTTGAATCGCCCTGTTGCCGAGGCCAAGCGCCTGTGTGGGCTAAAAGAGCGTGTGGCGTCGGTGGATGTGCCCCTGGCGCAGGACTCAGATCAAGTGCTGCTGGATACAATCGCTGACCACAACGCGCTAAACCCCAGTCAAATTCTGCAAAATGATGACCTCTCCGACAGCATTGACCACTGGCTCGATGAGCTGAGCGATAAGCAAAGAGAAGTGGTGGTAAGGCGATTTGGGTTGCGCGGCCACGAAGCGGCAACACTGGAAGAGGTCGGGCGTGAGATCGGCTTGACCCGCGAGCGGGTGCGGCAGATTCAGGTCGAAGCCTTAAAAAGCCTACGGGGCATGTTTGAAAGCAATGGCCTTAGCGCGAGTGCGCTGTTTGCCGACGAGCCCGACTGAGAGGGCTACTCTGACTTTGGAAAACACTCCCCAAGGCGGTAGCGCTTGAGGCCTTGAGTGTATTCCAGGCTGCGCTCCAGCATCGCTTGTGCCAGTTGTGTGCCTGAAATCGGCCGGTAGTTTTTTAAGCCCGGAAGGTGGCAGGCGGCTTCCATAAGCGGGGCGGAGAGTGATTCTGCCCAGCGGCGTTGGTCGCGAGCACCTGTTAGCAGCGACGGTTGAAATATGCTGGTGCTTGCGAAGTTAAGCGCAATGACCGCGTCCTCTAATTCGCCCTTCATTTGCATGTAGGCGCTAAGACTATCCGAATTCGCGCCCATGGCCGACACAAGCAAATAGTGTGGCACGCCCTGTTGGGCGGCTATTTGAGCGGCGCGAAGCTGATAATCCACGTCGACGCGACGCTGAGCGGCCAGTGAGCCCGCCTGCTTGCGCGTTGTTCCCAGGCAGGAAAATAGACAGTCGCCCTGAAATGCCTCTGCGTAATTTTCCAGTTGCTCAAAATCAGCGTGACAATGCGTTAATTTGGGATGGTCGAGGTGGGGAGCCCGGCGACTGATGCAGCGCACGATAGAGAATGCAGGGCTGTGAGCCAAGAGTTCCAGCAATGCACTACCAACCAGGCCTGTGCCACCGAGTACCACTGCGGTTTTATTCATTGATATGTCCCCGTTGATGGCTGGTTCCATTTACGCGCTTACAAAAAAGGCGGCCTGAAGGCCGCCTTTTCCTTTACTGCCTGGCACGATGCCTTAGGGCAGCAAGTGCTTAACGCCGTCGCGCTCTTCAGCCAACTCTTGCTCAGTCGCCTGCATTTTCGCACGGCTGAAATCGTTGACGTCAACGCCTTGAACGATCTCCCAGTCGCCGCCTTTGCAGCGGCAGGGGAAGGAGTAGATCAGGCCTTCTTGAATGCCGTAGCTACCGTCGCTGTATACGCCCATAGATACCCAGTCGTCGCCTTCAGTACCCAGTGCCCAGCTGCGCATGTGGTCGATAGCCGCATTGGCTGCTGACGCTGCAGAAGACGCACCGCGTGCCTTGATGATGGCTGCGCCACGCTGCTGAACCGTTGGGATGAAGTCGTTCTCCAGCCATTCTTGATCAACCAGGTCAGAGGCCGTTTCACCTGCAACTTTTGCGTTGAACAGATCCGGGTACTGAGTGGCAGAGTGGTTGCCCCAGATGGTCATGTTCGTTACGTCGTTAACGGTTTTGCCGGTTTTCTGAGCAATCTGCGTCATCGCGCGGTTGTGGTCCAGGCGAGTCATTGCAGTGAAGTTGCGCGGGTTGATAGAAGGCGCATTGCGCTGAGTAATCAGAGCGTTGGTGTTGGCAGGGTTGCCGACTACCAGTACTTTGATATCTTTGCTGGCATTTTCGTCGATCGCTTTACCCTGAACAGAGAAGATCGCGGCATTTGCTTCCAGCAGATCCTTGCGCTCCATGCCGGGGCCACGTGGGCGAGCGCCAACAAGCAGGGCGTAGTCGCTGTCCTTGAAGCCAACATTGGGGTCGTCAGTGCAGACAACACCGCTCAGCAGTGGGAAGGCACAGTCTTCAAGCTCCATTTTTACGCCTTCCAGCGCGTCCAGAGCAGGAGTGATGTCCAGCAGTTGCAGAATGACGGGCTGATCGTCGCCCAGCATAGCGCCGGAAGCGATACGGAAAAGCAGTGCATAGCCAATCTGGCCTGCTGCACCGGTAACGGTGACACGAACGGGTTGTTTCATGGAGCGTTCCCTTTCTGGTAAGTGATCTGGTCTTAAGCCGGTTGTGAGCGGGTGCGACCGGACGTGGATTACACAATCCGGCATGCACCCGTGCCGGGGTCTGGCCGTGTAAAAATAACACCTCATGCCAGCAGATTTTGGCGCGCTAATAATAGACACCTAAGGCAAAGATTACCAGTCGCAGCGGCGTTTCCAACGCTGGAAGGGGAATTTTTCAAGCCTTTGTGGCTGATATTTAGCCAACTCTATATAATGCGCCGCTCGTCTTCGTTCACCGATACACAGGCAATAGCTATGTTTTCCGCTTCTGAAACCCCGAGTTCTGCGACGCCGGCAATGTCTAAGCTGGAATTTAACAAGTTGCAGAAGCGCCTTCGCCGCCACACCGGGCAGGCGATAGAGGATTTTCAGATGATCGAAGAGGGCGACCGGGTAATGGTTTGCTTGTCCGGTGGTAAAGACAGTTACACCATGCTCGATATCCTGATGAACCTGCAAAAGAGCGCACCGGTCTCCTTCGAGTTGATCGCGGTGAATATGGACCAGAAGCAGCCGGGCTTCCCTGAGCATGTTCTTCCCGAATACCTCGAGACGCTGGGTATCGAGTACTACATTGTTAACAAAGACACCTACTCAATCGTCAAAGAGAAAATCCCCGAGGGCAAGACCACCTGTGGGTTGTGTTCGCGACTCCGACGGGGAACGCTATACGGCTTTGCCGAGCAAATTGGCGCCACGAAAATCGCGCTCGGACACCACAAAGACGATATCGTACAGACGCTGTTTTTGAATATGTTCTATGGCTCCCGGATGGCTGCGATGCCGCCAAAGCTACTGTCTGACGACAAGCGCAATGTCATTATTCGCCCGCTGGCGTATTGCCGGGAGGCGGATATCGAACGCTTTTCAACCTATAAAGCGTTCCCCATCATTCCCTGCAACCTCTGTGGTTCGCAAGAAAACCTGCAGCGCCAAAATATCCGCAAGATGCTTCTGGAGTGGGAAAAGCAGGATAGTAGCCGCATAGAGAAAATTTTCTCGGCAATGCAAAACATTGCTCCCTCACAGCTCGCAGATCGCGACTTGTTTGACTTTGCCAACCTCAATATTGACCGCTCTGCCGAGCGCGAGGCTCACCCCTTTGACGCCGCCCAGAGCATTGATGCGGGTAGCCCTCAGTCTCTGCCTTTTGTCGAAGTGCGGCTGTAAGCTCAGCTGGCCTAAAACCTGCATTACAGTCAGTGTAGGCAGTAGCTAGTCGCGTAAGTCATTGATAACCAAAGTATATGCGCAGGCGCTACTGTCAATAATTTGACGAAACGGGTTTGAGTGGCTTTGAAAATCAGCGCTGTCAAAAAAATGACTATTAGTGGAGGGGCTAGCCAATGGCAATAGCCCCGCGCGTGCTGATTACATTCCAGTTTTTCCTGCTGGTCGCATTGCTCGGCGGCGCAGCGGTCGCGGCGCTGCTCTGGCAGGCGGAGTGGCTCAGTGTGAGCCTGTTGTCCGGCGGCGCAAGCCTCGCCGTTGCGCTATTTATACAGCTTATGTCGCAGCCAGCGACCAAACCCCGAGTCAAAAAACATAAACGGGTCGACTACGGTGTTCATTTGCGGTTGCTGCGCACCACCGCTGAGGATGAGCCAGCGCGTGTCGCGGCGGTGATTGATCACTGGCTGGACGGGCAAACCTCACAGTGCTCCCCCGAGCAAGCCGCCATGGTGCTAATGGCCCTGGAGGCGAAGGTTGCCGCAAGCGTGATGCGCGAATTCAGCCCGGAACGAATTCAAGCATTGACCAGCTACATGGCCACCCTGGCAACGCCGGATGCCGGGCAGCTAGCGCAATTACTGGCACGCTTTAACGACGATATGCTGAAGTTTTCCCTGGTGCGGCCCAGCCAGGCAGAAGATATTCGCGATTTGCTTGAGGAGGCCCTCGGTGAAGAGCGGGCGGCCCTAGTGAAAAGCAACCTGGCACTGCAGGGGCAGTCGCAGCAGATCGCTAAATTGAAGTGGTTGGCGGCAGATACCATAGCGGACATGCTTCGCAGGGAGCATCCGCAAATACAGGCCGTACTGATCGCCTGTTTGGAGCCGGCGCAGGGGGCGGCTGTTATTACCTGTTTTGACCCCCAGCGACGCAGGGAGTTACTCAGCCGTTTGGCGTCGCTGGAGTCCCTGTCGACCGCTGCGTTGGCGGAATTGGATTGGTTGATTGAAGAATACTTGAACGCGCGTGGCCACAGTGGCCGCCGTTTAACCGGGGAAAGCCTGGCAGCCGCGTTGCTTAATGAGCTGGATGTTGCCGATGAAAGTGCGTTATTGGAGGGCTTGAGGGAGCATCGCCCAGGCCTGGCCGAGCGTGTTGAAGACCAGATGTTTGGCTTTGATCAGTTGCAGCGCTTGACGGAGGCCGATATGAAAAATCTGGTATCTCAGCTCAACCCGCAGACCGCCCTGCGTGCGCTTGAAGGCGCCACCGGTGAATTACGTGCGGCATTGCAAAACGCGCTGCAGAGTCAGCACCCTGAAGAGCGTCTGCTTGGGCAGCCCTCTAACGGCGAAGTAGAGATCGCCAAACAGGAGCTTGTTGCCGCCGCTAAACGGCTGGCAGGTGTTGGCGAGATCGTGCTCGACAGTCGCAAATTATCACTTGGAAACTAACCAGCTTATTGGCTTTTGCAGGGATAGCTATGACAACAATTGACCAGCAACAATACGACGAACTTCGGCGGGTTATGGGCAGTGATATCGGTGTGTTGGTCGCGAGTTTTGAGCGCGATTGTCAGCAGCGTATCGCTGATGCGCAAGACGCCTTCGCCGCCAGCGACTTTGAGCGGTTGCGACGCATTGCGCACACCTTAAAAGGGGGGGCATTAGGGATGGCTGCATTGGCTTTGGCTGAGGAGTGCAAGTGCCTGGAGGGTGCCGCAAAGGACACAGATTCCGCGGCGGCAAACCTGGCGCTTCGGCGTGTTGAGGAAGATTTGGCAACAACACTTCGGGTACTCAGGGAGCGTTGTTGAGTGCGTGTCATTTTTTTGACTAATACAGGCGGGTCGTGGCTGAGGGGGCAGCAGCGATGAAGGATTTGCTTTCTCAAGCAGAGATAGACGCGCTACTGGCCGCCGTGAAGGACGAGCCAGCAGTTCCCGGCATCGAGCCCAAGCCCAGCTATGCCCAGTTTGATCTGGCCAGTCGGCAGCAACCGAAGGCACGTCGCCTGCCGGGTTTAGAGCAACTGAGTAAGCGCTTTGCCGAACATTTTCGCAGTAGTTTGCTCGACGTGCTGGGGCAGGACGTTGATGTCAGCCTGCTGGAGCTACAATTCTCGCCCTACGCGGAATATCTTCATTCGCTGTATATCCCCTCAAGTATGAATTTAATGCGCGTCGAGCCGCTACTGGGTACGGCGATGATGGTCTTTGATGCGCGCTTGGTCTTTCGCTTAGTGGAAATCTACTTCGGCGGCAGTGAGGCCCAGGGGGTGCCGGATGGTCGCGATTTTAGCCCCTCCGAGCGGCGTTTGATCGGCAAGCTCCTCAGCCGCGCTCACGCTGACTTTGAAGAAGCGTGCAAGCCTGTTGCCGCACTGCAGTGTAAGCCGATGGGCACCGAGTTGAATCCCTCGCTGGCCAATATCGTTGGCGCGGCGGACACCGTTGTGGTTTGCCGTTTTCAATTGGATGCCGAGGGCGGTGGCGGTGGCGAGCTGCATATGTGTTTTCCTCTGGCAATGCTCGAGCCCTTGCGAGAGAGTCTCTCTCAGAGTGAGTTGGCGCAGAGCCGGGCACCCGACCCGCAGTGGCAAGGCGCCATGCAGCGCGCCGTGCTGGATACGCCACTGCCTACCCGCTGCGTGTTGGCAGATAAGGCGATGACACTGGGGCAGGTCGCCAATTTAAAAGTGGGGGATGTGCTGAGCTTGGGGAGTTGTCAGCAAGCCGAAATTCGGGCATCCGGCGTATCGCTGCTCAAGGCCAGTGTCGGTATGAGCAAGGGGCAGTTGGCGTTAAAAATAAAAGGGCGCGCATAGCGTATAAGGAGTGAGGCAATGACAGAGCCAGAAAACCTGCGGCGAGAGCGTGAGATGCTGCGCCAACAAATAGAGGCGGAAGAGGGAGAGTCGTCTGGAGCATCTGACCTGCTGGGGCAGGCCCGACTTCGAGAGCGCACAGCGGCGGCGCCGGACCTCGATATGGTGATGGACATTCCCGTCCGCGTCACGCTAGAGGTGGGTGGCAGTGACATGGCCATTCGCGACCTGTTGCAACTTCAGCAGGGCGCGGTGGTGGAGTTGGACCGTCAAGCAGGCGAGCCGCTAGATGTCCTCGTCAATGGTCGACTGATTGCGCGGGGAGAGGTGGTGGTGGTTGATGACAAACTTGGTATTCGACTGACCGAGGTTGTGAGTGCCACCGAACGTTTGCAGTCGCTGCGATAGCTTATGAATAGACTGGTATTTGTTATTCCCGACGCACCCGCACTGTCTGCACTGGAATGTTGGGCGCAGATGCAGCGTGAGCAGGGCACGCACTGGCGCCTGCGGTTGTGGGCGAGGGACGAGGCGCGTTCTCCGGCAGCGTCGTTGCCACATCTCAATGAGCTGCAGCTGAGTGATATTCTTGGGCTCAGCTGGCGTGGTGCAGTCTGGGCCGCTGTCATGTCAGCGGTGTTGATTACTGTGCTCTGGCCATACAGCCGCGAGCTCTCCGAGGCGGTGCAGGCAGTGGTTCGCTACGCCCTGCCCGGCGCGTTGATTTTCTTCGGGCTTTGGCTGGGCGGCTTACTCGGCACCATGCGCGTAAACCCCGTGTATGAGGCATACCGGGAAGCGTGGTCGACCGCCAGCGGCCTGGTATTTGTTGATTGCCCCACATTGCATCAGCGGCTGCTTAGGCGCGAGCTGGCCCAAATCGGATTGCGATACCTCGATACTCGGCACCGCTATTTTGGTAGCTATCGATACCCGCAAAACACCCTTGCCGGGAGACGCGCTTTATGACGGTTCAGGTTATTGGGGTAAGCGGCGGCAAAGGCGGTGTAGGAAAAACCAATGTCGCTATCAATACCGCTGTGGCGCTGGCGCACCAGGGTAAGCGCGTGGCGATTCTCGACGCCGACTTTGGCTTGGCAAACGTTGATGTTTTGTTGTCGCTGTCGGCCCCACAGACTATTGAGCAGGTCCTTAGCGGTGAGTGCTCACTGGAAGAAGCAATGATCAGCGGGCCGTCTGGTGTGCGCATTATCCCGGCATCCTCCGGCGCACGGCAGCTGACTCGCTTGAGTGAGTTACAACATGCCGGTGTGATCCGGGCATTCAGTGACCTGGCGGCGCAGCTGGACGTATTGATCGTCGACACGGCAGCGGGGATCACCGACACCGTTTTAACCTTTACCAACGCCTGCCAGGAGGTGCTGGTGGTGGTTTGCAATGAGCCCTCGTCACTGACCGACGCCTATGCGCTGATCAAATTATTGAATCGTGATTTTGGCCGCCAACGTTTCCGCATTCTGGCCAATATGGTTAGCGACGAAGATGAGGGGCGCCGCTTGGTTCAAAAGCTGGCAGGTGTCTGCGAGCAGTTTTTAACAGTCAGTCTCATCTACAGCGGCAGCATTCCATTTGACCCGGCATTGAGAGAGGCGGTGAAAAAGCAACAGCCAGTGGTCGATTATGCCCCGAGTGCACCGGCCTCGCGGGCGTTCCGGGACTTGGCAATGCGGGTGAGCGATTGGCCTATGCCGCGCAAGCCGTCGGGCCAGCTTGCGTTTTTCCTAGAGAACCTGATTCAGCAGCCCGTTGGAGTGGAGGCGCCGCATGAGTGATGAGCGCTCCCCCGATCCTTTTGCCAGCAGTGATGTCGGTAGTGACTCGCCCGCCCGGGGGGCGTCGTCCTTGCGCGATATCAGAATTCTGGTGGTCGAGGATTTCGCCACCATGCGTCGTGTGATGCGCAATTTGCTCAACGATCTGGGTTATGCGCGCATTAGTGAAGCTGATGATGGCAGCGTGGCATTGCCCATGCTTCACAACCAGCACTTTGACTTAGTGATTACCGACCTGTTGATGCCTGAAATGGGAGGGTTGGAGCTGTTGCGGGTTATTCGCGCCGATAGTGCCCTGAGGCATATACCGGTGATGATCGTCACGGCTGATGCGCAGCGGGAAAAAATCCTCGCCGCTGCGCAGGCTGGGGTGGATGCCTACATCGTTAAGCCGTTTACGGCGGCAATGCTGGAAAGCAAAATTCGTGAGCTGTTTTGCACGAATACGTCGAAAACATGACCATTTGATTACAAAATTGGCCCTTTGTGACCGGGCCAACAGTGTTACTGCAAGACTTTGCGCATAATTGCCAGCCATTACAAATCCGGATTCGCTGATCCAGCTGGCCTGAGATCAATAACAATAGAGTGCATACTGTGGACGCAAACGAACACGAAGGTATCCTGGCGATATTTTTGGCGGAAGCCGAAGATATTGTTAAGGGCTTGTTTGCGCAGCTGGAAGAGCTGCAGTACGGCTATGATGGTCAGCGAATACTGGATGATATCCACCGCGGCTTTCACACCCTATATGGCGGTGCTGCGGTCCTGGAGCTGGCCGAGCTAACCGAGTGTGCGCGTTTAAGTGAACGCGTAATGGATAGGCTCAGAACGCGGCGTATTGCCCTCAGCCCGAGTCTGGTGTCGCTGATTATCGGCGCGACAAGCGCGATTGAAGTGATGTTGAGCCGGCTGATTAATCACCAAACCGTTAATCGTATTCCCGATGAACTCAGAGGACGCCTGCTGAAGGCTGCAGGGCAGGCTGGTGACGAGTCGAAAGCGAAGCCCGAAGCGCCCGCGCCGCGTAGTGGCGATGCCTTACTTGATGTATTTTTCGACGCGGCAGCAGGGGGGCGGTCATCGGCGGCGAACCCACGGCCTGCCGCCACCTCCGGTCGCGCGCCGCAATCCGATGCAAAATTGAACACCTTGCTGGATAGCCTGTATAGCCCAGCGACTTCGGTGGTGGACAAGGAATTGAAATCGGCACCCGCGGCGGCGCGTGTCAGCGAGCCGCAAATCAGTGACCTCGTCAGCGAATTGGCCTGGGTGCGCAATCGCTTGATGGGATTTCGGGGTGAGAGTGAGGGCGACAAGCTGAATAAGGCGTTAGCCTACCTCGACCTCGTGACCCAGGATATGGAGCGCTGGCTACAGCGCCATCAATCTGGCGGTCAGTAACCGCCATCTCGTAGTGGGTGCACTCACCAGCCTGTCAGCGAGTCTTTTGCCGCTGCGACAAATTGCCGCGCCAGATTCCGGGCGCGGATTTCGATGTTATTTCGTATATACTTAGCCGCGTTTTAAATCGGACTGCCGCTATGCGGTGGCCTTTAGCAGCGAGAGTGAGTTTGTCGTCACCAGACCTCAAGTTACACAACCTATACAGCGAGCGAGATGAGCGCGTGTTGTTTGCGGGCCTGTCGCTGTCTGTTAGCGCTGGGGACGTTGTGCAACTGGCCGGCCCCAATGGCAGTGGCAAGACCACGTTGCTAAAGATTCTCGCCGGTTTATCGTCACGCTACGAGGGCGACATTCACTGGCGGGGTGAGAATTTGATCACCCAACGCGAAGACTTTCGGCAGCACAGCTTGTATCTGGGGCACGGCAGCGGTATCAAAGCGCAGCTGACCGCCCTGGAAAACCTGCGTTGGAGTTGTGCGGTGCGGGGGCAGCATGTTGCCGACACCGATTTGCATCGCGCCCTGACGACAGTGGGGCTGGGCGACTTTATTCAGCAGCCCTGCTACAGCTTGTCAGCGGGTCAGCAGCGACGTGTAAATCTGGCGCGACTATTTTGCTGCCCGGCACAGCTTTGGTTATTGGATGAGCCTTTCACCGCGATAGATCAGCGCGGTGTCGCGGAAATAGAACAGTGGATCTGTGACTTTGCCGACAACGGGGGAATGGTGTTGTTAACCACCCACCATCCGCTGTCCTTGCCCCGTCCATTGCGCCGTATAGAGTTGGGGAGGGCGTCGTGATCCCGATGGGCACTGGTGCGGTGATGTTTGCCGTGTTGCGACGCGACTTGCAGGCTGCGCTGCGACGCGGTAGCGAGTGGAGCAACCCCCTGCTGTTTTTCTTAATGGTTTGCAGTTTGTTTCCGCTGGGTATCGGTCCCGAGCGGCAGCAACTGGCCGTGTTAGCACCGGGCATTATCTGGGTGGTGGCCTTGCTGGCGTCAATGATGGCCACAGATGGCCTGTTCCGCGGAGACTACGACGACGCGACTTTGGAACAGCTGTTGTTGAGCCCGCTACCGCTGTACCCCCTGGTGCTGGCGAAGACCTTCGGTCACTGGCTGGTCAGTGGTTTGCCGCTGAGCCTGTTGTCGCCCTTGTTGGCAACCATCCTGCAGTTGCCCTCAGAGGGGCTTGTTGTACTGATGGTTAGCCTGTTGCTTGGCACGGCGGTATTGAGTTTTATCGGTGCGATTGGCGCCGCCTTGACGGTCGGTTTGCGCAAGGGTGGACTATTGCTGTCGTTGATTGTCTTACCCCTGTATATTCCGGTGTTGATTTTTGGCAGTGCAGCGGTGAAAAGCGCCATCGATGGCATGGCATATCTGCCGCCGCTGGCGGTGTTGGCGGCGCTGTTGATGGCAGCCCTCGCGCTGGCGCCGCTGGCCATTGGGGGCGCCCTGCGCATTAGCGTGGATCAGTAAGTATTGGTTTGAATTAAGGAAAGACTGGCTTTGGCAAATTGGCAATGGTTTCACAAATGGGGCTCCCCACGCTGGTTTTACCAATTTAGCGGGCGCCTGTTGCCTTGGTTGGCGATTCCCGCCTTGCTATTGCTTGTTGGGGGCTGTGTGTGGGGGCTCGCCTTTGTACCCGCTGATTTTAAGCAGGGGAATAGTTTCCGCATTATCTACATCCACGTTCCCGCCGCCGCTGTTGCGATGGGCGGCTATATGCTGATGGCAACCGCGGCCGCAGTACATTTGATATGGCGTATGAAGCTGGCGGCCATTGTCATGAAATCCGCGGCGCCGATTGGCGCGGCACTGACGTTTCTTGCGCTGTTGACTGGCGCTGTGTGGGGGAAACCCACCTGGGGAACATGGTGGGTGTGGGACGCCCGCATCACGTCCGTATTGATTCTGTTTTTCCTGTATCTGGGGCTGATCGCCCTGCATCAAGCTTTTGAAAACCGCGACGCCGCTGCGCGCGCTTGCGCAGTGCTGGCAATTGTTGGGGCGGTGAACATCCCGATCATCTACTGGTCTGTCGAGTGGTGGTATAGCCTGCACCAGCCTGCCAGCATCAAGTTTGTCGGTGAATCAACAATTCACCCGACGATGTTGCGCCCGTTGATGGCAACGCTCAGCGGTATGTATCTGTTTTTTGGCTGGGTACTGTTGCTGTTCGTTCGCGCCGAAATTATTGAGCGAGAGAAAAATACCCGTTGGGTGCAAGCGTTGGTGAGCGGCAAGTAAGGGAGAGGTAATAGTGGTATTTGCAAATCTTCAACAGCTTTGGCAAATGGATGGTCACGGCCCTTACGTGTGGTTCAGTTTTGCCGCCAGTGCGATCGTGCTGTGTGCTCTGGTATTTGAATCGCGGCGTCGCGGTCGCAATGCGCGGGCGCTAGCGGCGGCAGCGGCCCGCCGTCGTCAGGCTGAAAATCAGTTTTAAATTATTGCTACGGAGGCTGTAATGGCCATGCACCCCCTGCGTAAACAGCGCCTTGGAATCGTCGTGTTTATTTTACTTGCCAGTGCGGCAGCGGCGGCGTTCTTGGGTTACGCCTTGCGAGAGAACATTAACCTGTTTTACCCACCTGCCGATATTGTCGCGGGCAAAGCGCCGGTCGACAAAAAGATTCGCGCTGGCGGGATGGTGGAAGAGGGCTCCGTGGAGCGTGCCACTGACAGCCTGAAAGTTCGCTTTCGCGTGACGGATTACAGTGCCAGCGTAGCGGTGGCCTATGAAGGGATCTTGCCTGATCTCTTCGCCGAGGGCGAAGGCGTGGTGGTTACCGGTCGGCTTGCTGAAGACGGGGTGTTTTACGCGGATGAAGTGCTGGCCAAACACGACGAAAATTATATGCCGCCGGAAGTCAGCGAAGCCCTGGAAAAATCTGCGCAGTCACGTGCCGAGGAGGCGACAGCAGGCAAGGAGTACAACGGCTCGTGATTATTGAACTGGGGCACTTCTCGCTCATTCTTGGTTTTGCTTTTGCGCTGTTATTAGCGGGTGTTCCCATGTTGGGTGTCTGGCGTGGAGACCGGCGCGCAATGGCTGCCGGCGCGACCCTGGCGTGGGGGCAGTGTCTGTTTACCACGCTGGCCATAAGCGCCCTGTTTTACGCTTTTCTCAGCGATGATTTCTCCGTCAATATTGTGGCGCTGCAGTCCAACTCTCAATTGCCCGTCGCGTATAAATTCAGTGCGCTGTGGGGTGGGCACGAGGGCTCCTTGTTATTGTGGTTGGAGATTCTGACCCTGTGGACCGTTGCCGTGGCGGTGTTTTCCAAGCAACTCCCCTTGGATATTTTGGCGAGAGTGCTGTCGGTCATGGGCATGGTTGCCATTGGCTTCTTCGGCTTTGCCCTGTTTACCTCGAACCCGTTTGCGCGCAATCTTCTGAATACCCCTGCAGATGGCCAAGACCTCAACCCCCTGCTGCAAGACCCTGGCATGGTCATTCACCCGCCGATGCTCTACATCGGCTACGTGGGCTTTTCCGTGGCGTTCGCCTTTGCTATCGCAGCCTTACTCAGTGGGCGTATGGATGCCAGCTGGGCGCGGTGGTCACGACCCTGGACCAATATCGCGTGGTTGTTCTTAACCATTGGTATCACACTGGGTAGCTGGTGGGCCTACTACGAACTTGGCTGGGGTGGCTGGTGGTTTTGGGATCCGGTTGAAAATGCCTCTTTCATGCCTTGGCTCGTAGGCACCGCGTTGATCCACTCCTTGGCGGTCACAGAGAAACGGGGCATTTTTAAGTCCTGGACACTGTTACTGGCGATTTTTGCCTTCTCGTTGAGTTTGCTCGGCACCTTCCTGGTCCGCTCTGGAGTGCTAACGTCGGTGCACGCCTTTGCGGCAGACCCCACTCGAGGAATGTTTATTCTGGCTTTTCTCGTTGTCGTGGTTGGCGGCTCGTTAACGCTGTATGCCTTAAAGGCGCCGTCGCAACATAGTGCCAAGCCATTCGAGTTGCTATCGCGAGAAGCGCTGCTGCTGGCAAATAATATTTTGCTGGTGGTTGCCGCATTGACCGTGCTGCTCGGCACGCTGTTCCCCCTCATTATGGATTTTGCCGGCCTGGGTAAATACTCGGTGGGGCCGCCGTATTTCAATGCTTTGTTTGTACCCATTACCTGCTTGCTGGCGCTGCTGGTGGGTATTGGCCCCAGTTCGCAGTGGAAACGCAGTAATACCCAGCGCTGGATGAGTGCGATGCTTGCGGCGTTGTTGGCCTCAATGCTGTTAGGAGTAGCGGTGCCGTGGCTGTACGGCGGCGAATTTCATTTCGCTGCCAGTGCCGGGGCCTTGCTATTTGTATGGATTGTCGCGACGACGCTGATTAATTTGCGCGATAAGACCCGCAATGCATCGAGTGTTGTCGCCGGTTTGCGACGCCTGACACCGTCTTACTACGGCATGCTTGTGGCCCACCTCGGGCTGGCCTTGGCCCTTATCGGCGTGGGTATGGTGACCAGCTTTCAAGACGAACGCGACCTGCGTATGAATGTGGGGGAGAGTACGGAAACCGCCTTTGGCTATCGGGTTGTTTTCGACGACCTTCAGGCCATTAAGGGCCCTAACTATCAGGGGCAGCAGGGGCGTTTTAGTTTGTATGACGGTGACACGCTACTGGCGCAGTTAACGCCCGAGAAGCGCCGCTACCACGCCCGCGCATCGCAGGTGATGACCGAGGCGGCGATCGATGCCGGCGTGCTGCGCGATGTGTACATTGCGCTTGGCGAGCCTGTTGCCGATCGCGCCTGGGCGGTCAGAATACATATTAAACCCTTTGTGCGTTGGATCTGGTTGGGGGGCATCCTCATGGCGTTGGGTGGTTTGTTAGCGATTTGCGATAAGCGCTACCGGGGAAAAATTACTGGTGGTTCGAGGGGGAAAGCGTGAGCAGGATTAAACTATTTTTGCCGCTGATTATCTTTTTAGTGCTGGTGGCCATTTTCTTCGGCGTGCAGCGCCGAGTGCAAACCGGCGACTACAGCCCCACGGCGCTGCCATCGGCATTGCTCAATAAACCCTTTCCGGAGTTCTCTTTGCCAACCCTGCAAGGTGAGTCGCTCAGCCGGGCAGAGCTTCCCAAGCGGTGGTTGCTGGTCAACGTATGGGCAACGTGGTGCCCGACCTGTCATTACGAGCACCCCTTCCTGGTGGAATTAGCGGAGCGCGGCGTGCCAATTTTGGGCGTTGACTACAAGGATCGACGCGAGCCCGCCCTGAAGTGGTTGGCGGAAAAAGGCGACCCCTACTTTGCAACGGTATTTGATGAGCAGGGCACTTTAGGTTTGGATTTGGGGGTGACCGGTGCACCGGAAACCTACCTCGTCGACGCCGAGGGCATTGTGCGCTTCCGTTATCAGGGCGCACTGGATCAAAAAGTCTGGGATGAGCAATTCGCGCCCATGCTCAGCTCACTGGAGGAGGCGTCGCCGTGAACCACCGCGTGTTGCTCCTCGCACTGCTGCTTTTGGCATTGCCGTCCTGGGCGGTGATTGAAACCTACCAGTTCGATACCGATTTGCAGCGCCAGCGCTACAACGCCTTTATCGAAGAACTGCGCTGCCCAAAGTGTCAAAACCAAAATTTGTCTGGTTCCGATTCGGCAATCTCTCAGGATCTTCGTCGGCAGTTACACGCCATGATCATGGCCGGCAAGTCAGACATTGAAATTACCCAATACATGGTTGATCGCTACGGCGATTTCATTCTGTATCGGCCGCGGTTTAATGCCGCGACGGCGGTTCTCTGGTTGTTGCCGGTGGGCTTGCTGCTCGGTGGCTTGGCAATCTGGGCGCTGATGGCGTCGCGGCGAACCCGCCGCGTGCCGATTCAGCCACTCGATGATCACGACCGCGCTGCGCTCGACTCGTTGCTCAGCGACGAAGAAAAGCCTTCTGAACGCTCTGGGGGCAATTCATGAGTCCACTTGTACTCGGTGTTATCTTGCTATTGGCGCTAGCCATGGGCCTGTGCTTGCTGGCGTTTCGTTCGCGCCGGGTGATCGGTGACGATAAAGCACAGCACCGTCAGGCGCAGCGCGATTTTTATCGCCAGCGACAGCGTGAGCTACTCAACGACCGTGAGATGGGTTTGATCAGCGAGGAGCAAATGGCTGAGCTCAACGCTGAGCTGGACAAGCAGTTGCTGGAAGAGAATGCAGAGTTTTCGGCTCGCGCTGGCATTTCGCGCGGGCCGGTGCTTTGGCTGTCATTGCTATTGCTTCCCGCGCTTGCCCTGCCGTTGTACGACTATCTTGGCTATCGGCTGGATTATCGGCTTCTCGACGTTCAGCAGCAGTTATTTGCCGCCGACCAGCCCAGCGAAGATGATCTACATCGGTTCGAGGCGCTGGTCGATGATATTTTAGTTCGCCGGCCTGAGAACGCGGAGTTATTGATGACGATGGCATCAATACGCCGCCAGCAGGGTAATTACGCGGAGGCGGTGAAGTACTACGAGCGCCTGCTTGATTTATTTCCCCAGGATGCCGATATTCTCGCCCAGCTGGCCCAGGCGCGCTATTTATCGGCTAACCGCGTCATAGATGCGCAGACACGCAGCCTGCTTGAGCGCTCACTGGCAGTGAATCCCCAGCAGGGCACGGCTCTGGGCGTGCTCGGTATCGACGCCTTTGCTGCCGGTGACTATCTCAATGCGATCACGTACTGGCAGCGTCTTCAGATGGGGCTCGATCCGCAGACGGGCGAGGCGATGGTTATCGCCGCTGGTTTAAACGAAGCGAAGCGCCTGGCGATTGAAACCGGGGCTATTGAGGGCTTGCAGCTGAGTGTGGATATTGCGCCGGCGCTGGGTGACTTCCCAAATGGCGTGCTGTTTGTGGTTGTGCGAGAGCCCAGTGGCTCGCCTATGCCGGTTGCCGCAGTGCGGCTTCCTGTGCGTGCTGGCACGGCGGCCTTTCCGCTGACGGTGTATGTGACCGACAGTGACGTAATTCGCCAGGGGGCGACCCTCAGTGATTTTGATTCGCTGCGCGTTTCCGCCCACATTAGTGTTAAAGGGGTGGCGATGCGCAGCCCCGGTGACTGGGTGTCAGAAGCCGCTACGTTGAATGGTGACGCCACGTCGCAGCCGGTCAGTCTGCTTATTGATCAGCTACAGCCCGCCACACGTTGAATTTCTACTGATGTTGCCCGGTTCTCGGGCTATAATCGCGCTTTGCATACATCTGGTCCTATCCCAACGCAGGCATTCTGCGGATAACAACAAAGGGATAGGCACAAAGCTTGGTTACGGTTTTTATGCGTCTGAAAAGTATCAAACTGGCGGGTTTTAAGTCTTTTGTCGACCCCACCACAGCCCATTTTCCCAGCAACCTGTCTGCGGTTGTTGGTCCAAATGGCTGCGGAAAATCCAATATTATCGACGCGGTGCGCTGGGTCATGGGGGAGAGCTCGGCGAAAAATTTGCGCGGCGAATCGATGACGGACGTCATCTTCAACGGGTCGGTTAACCGCAAGCCCGTTGGCCAAGCCTCTATCGAACTTGTGTTTGACAACACGGCGGGAAAGTTAGGCGGCGAATATGCCCGCTATAACGAAATTGCCATTCGACGCAAAGTCACTCGCGAAGGCGCCTCAGAATACTACCTGAATGGCACCAAGTGTCGGCGCCGGGACATCACCGACATCTTTCTTGGCACCGGTCTTGGGCCGCGTAGTTATGCCATTATTGAGCAGGGCATGATTTCGCGCTTGATCGAATCGAAGCCAGAAGAACTGCGGGTGTTTATCGAAGAGGCGGCCGGTATCTCTAAGTACAAGGAGCGCCGCCGCGAGACCGAAAACCGCATGCGCAGAACGCATGAGAATCTGGAACGTTTAACAGATTTACGCGACGAGTTAGAACGACAACTACAGCACTTGCAGCGCCAGGCCGCCGCCGCTGAAAAATACACCGAATACAAAAAAGAAGAGCGTCTGTTGCGAGCGCAACTGCAGGTGTTGCAGTGGAAGGCGCTGGATGGCCAGGTCGGCGAGAAAGAGGCGGTGATACGCGAACTGGAGCTGGACCGGGAAGCGGTTGTCACCGAACAAGTATCGCTGGGCACCGCCATTGAGCAGTCGCGCGACGAGCACACTCAGCTCAATGATACCTTCAATGAGGTGCAGGGGCGCTTTTACAGTATTGGCGCCGATATCGCCCGCGTAGAACAGAGTATCCAGCATCAGCAAGAGCGCCGCAGCCAATTGGACGCTGACCTGCAGCGGCTTGAAATCAATATTCAGGAGACGGCCGGTCTGCTGGACGGGGACCGCAGTAAAATTCAGCTGTGGGAAGAGGAGCTGGCGGGCATCGAACCTGAGCTGGAAATCAGCCAGGCAGAAGAGGAGAGTGCCTCAGAGTCCCTGTTGGCAGCAGAAGATGCGATGCAGTCATGGCAGCAGCGCTGGGACGAATTCAACCAGAATGCGGCGGGGCCGCGTCAACGGGCTGAAGTGGAGCAGTCTCGCATTCAGCATTTAGAGCTGAGCATGCAGCGCCTGCAGGAGCGTATTCAGAAAGCCGAAGGGGAGCGCGCCGGGCTGACTGAAGGTGACGACGGTGATCTGGAGTTATTGCAGGAACAAGCAATGGCCCTTGAGCTCGAAGGCGAGGCCTTGCAGGAACGCCACGACCAGCTGCAACCGTCAATAAGCCAATGTCGTGAGCGCATTCGTGAAACCAGTGATGAGGTGGACCGCCAACGCAGTGAAATGCAGCGTTTACGTGGGCGGATGGCATCTCTTGAAGCATTACAGCAGGCGGCCTTAGGGCAGGGTGACAAAGCCCTTTCTGAATTGTTGCAGCAACATGGCTTGGCGGATAAGCCTATTGTCGCCGAGGCCTTGCAAGTGGAAGAGCGCTGGCAGACCGCCGTCGAAACAGTCCTTGGCGAGCAGCTGCAGTCGCTGTGTATCGACAGCCTGGAGGGTGTTCAAAGCCTGTTGTCAGAGCTTCAAGAGGGCCAGCTCTGCGTTGTTGAACAGGCGCAAAATGGCGATGTCGGCGTGCAGGCAGATAGTCTCGCCGCGATGGTTTCCGGCTCGCCGGCGTTGCAAGGCGTGTTAGCGAATGTGAAAACGGCTGACAGTTTGGCGGACGCCCTGGCGCGTCGAACGAGCCTTACTGCGGGTGAGTCACTGGTGACCCCGGAGGGCTTGTGGCTGGGGAGAGATTGGCTTCGCGTTCGGCGCGGAGACACGGCGCAAGGCGGCGTATTACAGCGCCAGGAAGAATTGCAAGAACTCAAAGCAGCGACAGATGAGGGCGAAGCGGCGCTAGCGGCGCTCACCGAACAGCTGGATGCAAGCCGGGAGCAACTTAAGCAGCTGGAGACCGATCGCGAAACGGTGCAGCGCGAGCTACAGCAACACAGCCGGCAGCAGAGTGAATTGCGGGCGCAGTTAAGTGCTCAGCAGGCAAAGAGCGAGCAGCAGAGCCAGCGCCGCCAGCGGCTGGACAGTGATATTCACGAGTTGCGCAACCAGTTTGAGATGGAGCAGGAATCGCTGGCCGATGCACGCATGACCTTGCAGGATGCCATTGAGGCGATGGAGCAAGACTCGGGGCGTCGCGAACAACTGCTTAGTGAGCGCGACAACAACCGCTCGCAGCTCGATGCCGTTCGTCAAAAAGCGCGGCAGAGCAAGGATCACGCCCATCAGCTCGCGATGCGCTATCAGTCGCTGCAAACCCAGCGTGATGCTGCCCTGCAAAATATTGCCCGCACAGAGGAGCAATTAGAGCAATTGCGCGAGCGCAAAGAACAGCTCAGAGAGAACCTGGACGACAATGACTCGCCAATCGATGATTTGAAGCTGGATTTAGAGGCCCGCCTTGAGCAGCGCCTGCTTGTTGAAGAAGAGCTCAGCGCGGCGCGTCGCGCATTGGAAGAGGTAGATCAGAAGCTTCGTCAGCACGAGCAAAGACGGCACGACATCGAGCAGCGCCTGCAACAAGTCGCCAGTAAGCTCGAGGGCGCCCGGGTTGAGAATCAGGGCTTGCAGGTACGGCGCAAAGGTCTGCAGGACCAACTTCAAGAAGCACAATTTGACCTTCAGTCCGTTCTCGAAAGCTTGCCCGATGAGGCAAGCGAAGCCGCCTGGCAAGAGCAGTTAGAGGCTGTGGGCCGACGCATTGCCCGCCTGGGGCCGATTAACCTGGCGGCGATAGAGGAATACAAGCAACAGTCAGAGCGCAAAAATTATCTGGATGCACAGAACGCCGATTTAGAGGACGCGTTGGAAACGCTTGAAAATGCCATTCGCCGTATCGACAAAGAAACGCGCAACCGCTTTAAAGAAACCTTTGACCGGGTGAACAACGGCTTGCAGGAGCTTTTCCCGAAAGTGTTCGGCGGCGGTAGCGCCTATCTGGAAATGACCGGCGACGACCTATTGGATACCGGTATTTCTATCATGGCGAGGCCTCCGGGTAAGCGCAATGCGACCATTCACTTGCTCTCCGGCGGGGAAAAGGCGCTCACGGCAATTGCCTTGGTATTCTCAATCTTTCAGCTTAACCCTGCGCCATTTTGTATGTTGGATGAGGTTGACGCGCCGCTGGATGACGCCAACGTTGGCCGTTACTCTCGCATGGTGAAAGAGATGTCCCGCGACGTGCAGTTTATCTACATCAGTCACAATAAAATCGCGATGGAAATGGCCGACCAGCTAATGGGGGTCACCATGCATGAGCCGGGTGTCTCACGCCTTGTGTCGGTGGATTTGGAGAAAGCGGCAGAGATGATCGCTTCCTAGATATTTCGGTGCCCGCGTGGAACAATATCGCCAATTGCGACTCGAACAGGACGAAGTCCGCGTCGAGTGTGTTGAGCGGGCCGTATAACAGGCAGATAAGGGCCGAATAATGGATCTCAGCGTAAGAGATTGGTTGATTATCATAGGGGCATTGTTGGCGATAGCCGTTTTGTTAGACGGTTTTCGCCGGATGCGCAATGAGCGTAAAGACACGCTGCGGCTCGCCTCGAAAAAGCGCCGCGAAGCTGAAGAAGAGCTGATTAATCCCGAGCTACCGGGTGAGGCAAGGGTCGTTGCGGTTCGCGAGGCGCCGAGTTTGCACCAGCGCGACGCCAGCCAAAAGCATAGGCCGCAGGCGTCCCACGATGATGATGACGTGTTGATGCGTGATTATTCCGCACCTGAAACCACACAGGACCCTGTGGCCGAGACGCCGGTGGAGCCTGATTCAGAGCCAGCACTGGGCAAGGCATCGACAGCTGAGCCCGCTATCGAACCGGACGAGGCATTTACTGACGAGGCAGTGTCTGCGCCGCGACGGGTAGAGCGCGAGCCTGCTCCCCGTCAGTCTGAAAAACCGGCGGCGAGTGAGCCCCAGGAACTCATCGTACTGAATGTTGTTGCCGATGAGGGTAAACCCTATGCCGGGGCCGACTTGTTGCAGGTGTTGTTGGCCTGCGACCTGCGCTATGGACGCATGAATATTTTCCACCGTTTTGAGAAGGCCGACGGCAGTGGTGCCGAGCAGTTCAGCGTTGCGAATTTGGTCGAGCCAGGTAATTTTGACCTGGATGCAATCGACGGTTTCTCCACCCCGGGGGTGGTTTTCTTTATGAATATGCCGGGCCCCGAAGATAGCATGCAAGCCTTCGATGCCATGTTGGAAACCGCGCGCTGTTTGGTAAAAAACCTCGGTGGTGAATTGCGAGACCAAACCCACAGTGTGGCGACGAAACAAACGTTGGAGCACTACCGGCAGATTATTCGCGATTTTGAACGCCGCCAACTCACCCTGATGTAATTTCGCTACTACGGTCTTATCAATGTCCGATGCCTCTTCCCGCGCACGCTTGGAAAGCCTGCGCGAGCAGCTTCACGAGCACAGTCACCGCTACTATGTGCTCGACGAACCCAGTATTCCCGACGCGGAGTATGACCGCTTGTTCCGCGAACTCCAGGAGCTGGAAGAGCAATATCCGGAGTGGCGTAGCGACGACTCGCCAACGCGCAGGGTGGGGGGAGCACCGCTGGCGGCTTTCAGCCAGGTGCGTCATGAAACGCCAATGCTGTCGCTGGACAACGCTTTTTCAGAGCAGGAACTGCGGGATTTCGATGCGCGTATTCGCGGTCGCTTAGAAAGCGAGCATCCGCTCGGCTATGTCTGTGAACCAAAGCTCGATGGTATCGCCGTCAGCCTGTTATACGTCGACGGCGTGCTGGTTCGGGGAGCGACCCGTGGCGATGGCCAAACAGGCGAAGATATCAGTGAAAATGTCAGAACGATTCAGTCTATACCCCTGAAATTGAAAGGGGACGGCTGGCCCTCTGAGCTGGAAGTGCGCGGCGAAATTTATATGCCCCGAGCGGGCTTTGAAAAGCTCAATAATGAGGCTCGGGAGCAGGGCAGCAAAACCTTTGTTAATCCACGCAATGCGGCAGCGGGCAGTTTGCGGCAGCTCGACAGCCGAATCACCGCCAAGCGGCCGTTGGAAATGTGCTGCTACGGTGTGGCTGTTGCCGGTGACTCGTGGTTTGAGCGCCACAGTGACGCGCTGGCGCGATTGGCCGACTGGGGATTCCGCGTCAATGCTGAAATGGCGGTTGTTGAGGGCGTAGACGCCTGTGTGGATTACTACCATCGCTTGTTGTCTCGCCGGGACAGCCTGAGTTACGACATCGACGGCATTGTTTTCAAAGTAGACGACGTCGCGCTGCAGCAAAAACTGGGCTTTGTGTCACGGGCGCCGCGCTGGGCGATTGCACACAAATTTCCAGCGCAGGAAGAAACTACCGTTCTCCGCGATGTGGAATTTCAGGTAGGCAGAACGGGGGCGGTAACCCCGGTAGCAAAATTGGAGCCGGTATTTGTGGGCGGCGTAACGGTGAGCAATGCCACGCTGCATAACTTTGATGAAATTGATCGTCTCGGCGTAAAAATTGGCGACACGGTGGTTGTGCGTCGCGCCGGGGATGTTATTCCTCAGATCGTGCAGGTGGTGCTGGCGCGCAGAGATGCCAGCGTTAGAGACATCGCGGTGCCGGCGTGTTGCCCTGTTTGTAACAGCGAGCTCGAGCGGGCGCCCGGTGAGGCGGTATTGCGCTGCACGGGGGGGCTGGTGTGCGCAGCTCAGCGCAAAGAAGCGATTAAGCACTTTGCCAGTCGCAAAGCGATGGATATCGATGGCCTCGGCGATAAGTTAGTGGAACAGCTGGTGGATGCCGGGTTGATCGAGACCATGGCAGACCTGTACAACTTGTCTCTCGATCAGCTCGTCGCGCTAGAGCGAATGGGTAAGAAGTCGGCGGAGAATTTATTGGCGGCGCTGACTGCCTCAAAAGATACCAGCTTTGCACGATTCTTGTATGCGCTGGGTATTCGCGAAGTGGGCGAGGCCACGGCGCTGAATTTAGCCCAGCACTTTCAAACACTAGACGCCCTGGCCGAGGCCTCTGAAGAATCGCTCTTGGAGGTTGCTGATGTGGGCCCGATCGTGGCGAGTCATATACATAGCTTTTTTGCGAGTGATCACAACCGCGCGGTGATTCGCCAACTTCGCGACTGTGGTGTTAGTTGGCCCGAGGTGGTTTCGCGCAGCGATACCGACCAGCCGCTTGCCGGGCAGACTTGGGTGTTAACGGGTAACTTAGAATCGATGACGCGTAGTGAGGCCAAGGAAAAGTTGCAGACCTTGGGCGCGAAAGTGGCGGGCAGCGTGTCCTCAAAAACTGACTGTTTGGCCGCCGGGGCGAATGCCGGCTCCAAGCTGCGCAAGGCAGAGGAACTGGGGATTTCAATAATTAACGAGGCCGAGCTGCTGGCACTGTTCGACCGGGAGAAGCTTTGATGCGCTATGTTTTCTTGGTTCTCGCACTGCTGCTATCGACGGCGTGTACGACGGCGCCCCCGCGTGACCCCGGTGATATTTGCGCGATTTTTCGCGAGAAAGACGACTGGTATGACGATGCCAGTGAGGCGTCTAAACGCTGGGACTCGCCCATTCCAGTGATGATGTCGATTATGTATCAGGAATCGCGTTTCGTGGCTGACGCCAAGCCGCCACGCAAATACTGGTTGGGCTTTATTCCTGCAGGGCGTATGTCTGACGCCTACGGCTACCCTCAGGCTAAAGATGCAACCTGGGATTGGTACAAGGACAAGTCGGGCAATTGGGGCGCCGATCGCGATGACTTTGAGGATGCCATAGACTTCATCGGCTGGTACAACAACGTGAGCCGACGCACCAATGGCATCGCCAACACCGATACCTATTCTTTGTATCTGGCTTACCATGAGGGCCACGGCGGTTTTAAACGCCGGACCTTTGCCGGTAAGCCTTGGTTACAGCGTGTTGCCGGCAAAGTGTCGGCGCGCTCGCGCAGCTACGCTGCGCAGTTGGCACGTTGCGAAGAGGACCTTAAAAAAGGCGGTTGGTTCTTCGGCCTTTTCTAAGGTCTACCACTCGCCGGTATTGGGCATGGACTGCCAAGGTTCTGCCGGAGGCAGCGCCTCACCTGCTTGCAGAAGCTCAATGGAAATATTGTCTGGCGATCGCACGAAGGCCATATGGCCATCGCGAGGAGGTCGGTTAATGACGACCCCGCCGTCTTGCAGCTTTTTACACAAGGCATAAATATCGTCTACCTGGTACGCCAAGTGGCCGAAATTACGTCCGCCATCATACTTTTCTGGGTCCCAGTTATAGGTCAGCTCCAGCGTGGGGCATTTGTCCCTTTCTGCTTGTTCTTTATCTGCGCTTGCACTCAGGTAAACCAGCGTGAAGCGCCCTTGCTCGCTGTCATAGCGCGCCACTTCTGTCAGGCCCAGTAGGTTGCAGTAGAAATGCATTGACGCCTCAAGGTCGGCGACCCGCACCATGGTATGTAGATACTTCATAAATTCTGGCTTCTAGTTGGTGGTCTATGGATGGCAATGGCTGTGCTGCGTTATCTTACCGCTAGGGGCAGAGCCGAGTGAACACAGTACCAACAAAATATCAGGCGGAGTAAGTGTGGCTAAAAGCAATTTACTTATTGTGTATCACAGTCAGTCGGGCAGAAATTTACGACTCGCCTACGCGGCAGCGCGTTGTGCCGAGGCGGCCGGCGCTAGCGTGCGCCTGCTTCGCGCGAGCGAGGCGGGTAGTCGAGATGTCATATGGGCTGAGGCGCTGTTGTTGGTCTTCCCTGAAAATTTTGGTCAGCTTCCTGGCGCATTGAAGGATTTTTTGGATCGAAGTTTTTACCCCGCCTGCGCGCGCGAACTGATTCTTCCCTACGCGGCGTACTTGTGCACCGGCAATGATGGCGAAGGTGCAGTGCGAGCGCTTCAGCGCATTGCTAAAGGCATGGTATTGAAGCCGGTCACCGAGGCGATTATCTGTAAAGGGCCCCCGCAAGCTGAAGACTTTGCGGCGCTAGAAGAGCTCGCGGAAGCGATGGTGGCGGGACTGGAGATGGGTATTTATTAAAAAACTACTACTATTCACGCTAACGAATAGGTAAATCCCACATTAGACAGCTATATTCGACTATATAGACTTCATCGGGACATGATCGTGCGCGACAAAAAGTGCGTAAGGTTATGTTTAAAACAATAAGTAGCTCCTAGGAGAGTCTGTTCATGAAGATAATGCGTGTGTGCTCCATTGGTTTGGCTTCGGCGGCAATGACAGCAGGGTTAAGTCCACTGTCGTCAGCGATTGCTGCCCCAGCTCTTGAAGAGGTCTTGGTAACCGCAACCCTGCGAACCGAGAGTCTGCAAGACGTGCCGGTATCGGTGAACGCGGTCAGTGGTGAAAAAATGCAGGAAGCCGGTATCGACAAAATCGAAGACCTGCAGGCCTATGTACCCAACCTGTCAATGTCGGAGACAGGCATTGGCACAAACATCTATATTCGAGGGATCGGGTCTGGGATCAACCCCGGCTTTGAACAATCCGTCGGTATGTATTTTGATGGCGTTTCATATAGCCGAGCCCAGTTAACGCGGGCACCCTTTCTAGATTTGGCCCGTGTTGAGGTATTGCGTGGTCCGCAGAATATTCTCTACGGAAAGAACAGTATCGCTGGCGCACTGAGCCTTATTTCTGCGCGACCAGGAGACGAGCAGGAAGGTTCGCTATCGGTGTTGTACGAGCCGGATCACGAAGAACAAATTGTCGACTTTATTTTGTCGGGCCCACTTACCGACACCTTGGGCGCGCGCATCGCGATGCGCAAACGCTCGATGGACGGCTACATTGAAAACCTCACCCTGAACCGCGATGAGCCAGCTCGTGATGAGAGTACTTTCCGCGCAATTTTGGACTGGGAGGCGAGTGCAGACCTGACGGCGATGTTGAAATTTGAGTTGGGTAAATTCAATGTTGACGGTCGCCAAATTGAAATTGTGAACGACCAGCCCTCAACGAATCCGGCCTTTGGTGGCGCGAGCTACAGTCAAATTCTTGTAGCGCAGTTTGGTGCGGATCCCTCGGTGCTGAATACCGGATTGGATTACAAGCGCTCCTCGAATGGGGATTACAGCAATAACCGGACGCGTAATTTTACCTTGAACGTTGACTATGCTCTGGGTGAAGGCACGCTGACTTTCATTACCGCGGCATTGGAGTACGAGTTTGATGAGCTCTGTGACTGTGACTTCACTGGCGCCAATGTGTTTAGCGTTCCGTTCAGCGAGGACTATGAGCAGTACAGCCAAGAAATTCGCTGGGCCTCACCGGTAGGGGAAACCTTTGAGCATATTGGTGGCCTGTACTATCAGACCAGCAAGCTCGATTTCTATGACAGCATTGTGATTGATAGTGCGATTATCCCCACTGCAGTAGCATTGAGAACAGGCTCGCAAGCGGCGGGTAACTCCATTGCCAATACCACAACACCACGCTATTTCAGCTCAGACGCTGAATTGTGGTCAGTGTTCTGGCAGACCACCTGGAATGTTACAGATCGCTTACGCGCCAACTTTGGTCTGCGTTATTCTGAAGAGGAAAAAGACGGCTCGCGTAGCCTGACAGTTGCTGACCTGCAGGGCAACGAACGGCCACTGGGTACGGTGGACGGTGTTCTAGCGGGGGTTTTCAAAATTGAACGGCATGATTTGGAAGACACTCAAGACACTGACCAGCTAGCCCCGTCGATCAATGTTCAGTTTGATGCGACCGATGAGGTAATGGTGTACGCAACGGCGAGCCGCGGCTACAAGTCCGGCGGCTTTGATGCACGCTCAAACGCATCGCCAAGCGCTGCTCCCAACGCTGCGGGCAGCGTCATCATTGGCTCCTTTGAATACGACGAAGAGGAAGCAACCAGCTTAGAAATCGGCGCCAAGAGCAGTTTTTGGGACGGGCGTGCTGAGCTGAACGTTGCCGTGTTCATGACTGAGTACGACGATCTCCAGGTGAGTATCTTCGATGGTACCCTCGGCTTTAATGTCGGCAATGCTGGTAAGGCTGAAACTCAGGGTATTGAATTCGATGGCCGTATTGCGCTTACCGATGAACTGGTGATGAGTGCAGCGATCGCCTTCCTTGATTTTGAATTCACTGAGTTCGAAAACGGTCAGTGTTTCCAAGGGCAAACTCCAGACTCTGTCGTGAATGGGGTCGCCTTCTGTGACTACAAGGGCAAGACTAACCAATACGTTGCCGATTACTCAGGTAACTTGGCATTCAACTACACGCATAGCTTTGGCGATGCCATGGAGTTTCGTGCGGCCACTGACTTTGTCTTTACCGATGACTACAACTCCTCGCAAAACCTCGATCCTAGCCAGGAGCAAGACGGCTACGTGAAAGTGAATATGCGCTTGGCGATCGCCGATGTGAAGGACGGTTGGGAATTGGCGCTTGTCGGTAAAAACCTGACTGACGAAGAGGTGGTGTCGTATTCCAACGACACGCCGCTGGCGAACAGCAGCTTCGGCAGCGTTAACCACTATGCGTTTATTGAAAGACCACGCAGCGTAGCAGTTCAAGCAAGCTGGCGCTGGTAAGCACAAGCTGGCTTGCACTTAGGCGCCGCATTATAGCGGCGCCTTCGCTTTTAACCTTGAGCTATATGCTCTACAACGATAAGCTTTCGTGACATTGCGAAGACACTTTATTTCGTATATGTTGTCGGCGATCACATTACCTTGCGCGCAGCAATGCGACGCGGGAATCCTGGAGGGGACATTACTGGAGCATTCGCGCCAGTGGGGTCAGTCATAATAAAACAAGGCATCTGGAGGTCATATGACCTTGAATAAATCATTAGCACGTTTTCGGCGCTCGGCGCTGGCAGCGGCGGTTTCTGTAGCAGCAACACCGCTGTTTGCAGCACCCGCTTTGGAAGAAGTTATTGTTACTGCAACACTGCGGGCAGAAAGCTTGCAGGATGTTCCGGTATCCGTGAACGCTGTGAGCGGCGACAAAATGGCTGAGGCGGGTATCGCCAAAGTTGAAGACCTGCAAGCATACGTACCCAACCTGACAATGTCAGAGACGGGTATCGGTACAAACATCTATATTCGCGGTATCGGCTCGGGTATCAACCCGGGTTTTGAACAGTCCGTGGGTATGTATTTTGACGGTGTCAGCTACGGTCGTGCGCAGCTGACGCGCGCACCTTTTCTTGACCTGGCCCGCGTCGAAGTTTTGCGTGGCCCGCAAAATATCCTGTTTGGTAAAAACAGTATTGCTGGTGCGCTAAGCTTGATTTCAGCGCGTCCCGGACAAGAGTTTGAAGGCTCTGTGTCGGCGACATACGAGCCCGACTTCAACGAGCAAATTATCGATTTGGTATTGTCTGGTCCGTTAACGGATACCGTGGGTGCGCGTCTTGCGATCCGTAAGCGCGATATCGACGGTCACATGGAAAACCTGACCTTGAATCGCGACGAGCCAACGCGCGACGAGGGGACCATTCGGGCAATCTTTGAATGGGATGCGACGGAAAACTTGGTTGCAGCCTTGAAATTGGAAGTAGGTAAGTTTGATGTTGATGGCCGCCAGATCGAAATCATCAATGATCAGCCGTCAACCTCGAGCACAGGCTCCTTCAACGGCCGCACCTACGCAGAGATTCTCGACTTCACTGAAGTTGCAGCCGGCCCCATTGTATTGGCCTCTGTTGATGCGGACTCTTCTGTACTGAACAACAAACAGGACTTTAAGCGTTCGTCGAACGGTGACTACAGCTACAACGACACGCAGAACATCACGCTGAACGTTGATTATTATCGCGAAGGCCACCAGTTTACTTTTATCACTGGATTGCTGGGTTACGATACCGAAGAGCTGTGTGACTGTGACTTCACTGGCGCGCCAGTATTCAGTGTGGGCGCTGAAGAAAACTACGACCAGTTCAGCCAGGAATTTCGTTGGGTATCGCCTGTCGGTGAAACCTTTGAATTTATCGCCGGTGGTTTCTATCAAAAGAGTGAGCTTGAGTTCTTTGATAGCATCCGTGTAGACAGTGATATCCTGCCCGGGCTGTTGAATGCTGCGGATATTCAAGAAGCGGGTGCTCGCGGTGAACGCCCACCGGGTGATATTGAAGGCGGCCCTCTGGATAATGTGGCTTTGGGCCTTTTCGCTGGAACCCCCCTTGAGGCACTTTTGCAGCCCGCAGCTGACGCCGGTTTGCTTAACGCGCTGGATTTGGGTGGTTTCGGTGATGCAGGGGATGCAATTCGCGACTTGGGCACCCCCCGTTACTTCACTACGGAGACAGAGCTGTTCTCGGCTTTCCTGCAAACAACGTGGAACGTTACAGACTTGTTCCGAGCAACCATAGGGCTGCGGTATTCGCATGAGACTAAAGATGGTAGCCGTAAGTTAGACTTCGTTAACCGTGCGACGGGTGAGCGCCCAGATGAGGGTGAGATCGACACCGTTGTGGCGAAGAACTTCTCCGCTGAGCGTCACGACTTGAGTGGCTCACGTACCGAGGAAAATATCTCGCCGTCGTTGAACCTGCAGTACGATGTGAGCGATGATGCGATGCTCTACGGTACATTGTCGCGTGGTTACAAATCAGGTGGTTACGATGCGCGCTCCAATGCGTCTCCGGCAACCAATCAGATTCGTCCGCTACAGAACTTAGATAACGGCGATCCAGTGGTTATTGTTGGTAGCTTTGAGTATGAAGAAGAGCAGGCGACGAGCTTGGAAATCGGTGCGAAAACAACGCTGCTGGATGGCGCTGCTGAGTTGAACATCGCGGCATTTTACACTGAGTACGACGACCTTCAGGTAAGTATCTTTGATGGTACGCTCGGCTTCAATGTGGGTAATGCCGGTGCTGCGACGACTATGGGTATCGAGCTTGATGGCCGTATCGCATTAACTGAAAACCTGATGATGACCGGTGCTCTGGCCTTCCTTGACTTTGAATTTACCGACTATGAAAACGGTCAGTGCTATCAAGGACAGACGCCAGATACGGTGACTGCTGAAGGGATTGCTTATTGTGATTACAAAGGTAAGACCAACCAGTACGTAGCTGATTACTCTGGTAACTTGACCTTTGTATACACCACGATGCTGACCAGTGATATCGAATTCCGCGGTGGTGCGGACTTCGTCTTCACCGGTGACTACAACTCGTCGCAAAACCTCGACCCGAGCCAAGAGCAGGATGCCTACGTGAAGACTAACCTGCGTCTGGGTTTGTCAGATGTATCTGCTGGATGGGAAGTAGCGTTACTGGCTAAGAACTTAACCGATGAAACGGTAATTTCTTACTCCAACGACACGCCGCTGGCGAACAGCATCTTCGGTAGCACGGGCCACTACGGTTTCGTTGAGCCGCCACGTAGCTTTGCCATTCAGGGTACCTACCGCTGGTATTGATCCGTCGGTAGTACGCTATAAACGCCGCTTTATGCGGCGTTTTTTTTTGCCTTTTTTAAATGGCTGGTTTCATAATGTTGGAGATGTTTAGGGTTGTATAAATCTGGGGATGGCATTTGAAAAATACCGATCAACTGGTTTTGGCTGCTGCTGCGAGCGCCGTTGACGAGGGGCAGGGCGGCTGGCTGTGTACGATAGCAGCGACATTTGGCGCGTCGCCCAGGCCGCTCGGGGCGATGGCGTTTCTGGCCGCTGACGGCGCGTTAACAGGTTCGCTGTCCGGTGGGTGTATAGAGGATGATCTCCTGGAGAAGCTGGCATCCGGGCAACTCGCCGCCACTCACTGTGAGTTGCTGGAATATGGTGTCAGCCCAGAGGAAAACGAGCGCTTTGGACTGCCTTGTGGCGGCCGTATGAAAATTTTCATCGAGCCGCTTACCGCCAGCCACTTAGCAGATATTCGCCGCCTTTTGCTCGCCTTGGATGAGCGCAGGGCGATGCGTAGGCAGGTTGATTTGCAAAGCGGGGATTGGTCTCTGCAAGGCTTGGAACACTGCCAGGCGTTGAGCCTGGGCGAGACGACCTTACAGCAGGATTTTGGCCCCCGCTTTCAGCTATTACTGGTTGGGGCTAACGAGCTGGCTCGCTGCATTGCGGAGCTTGCCTTGGCGATGGATTATCGCGTGCTCGTGTGTGACCCGCGCGATGACCGGCGACAGCGCTGGTCTTTGCCTGCGGTTACGGTGTTGCCCGGCATGCCCGATGACGTGGTGGCAGAACATGCCGCAGATGCGCATAGCATCGTCATTACCCTAACCCACGACCCGCGTATCGACGATATGGCCTTGATGCAGGCCTTGTGCGAAAACTGCTACTACGTCGGCGCCTTGGGTTCATTGCGAACGTCTGAAAAGCGCCGCCAACGCCTGCTTCAGCTCGACTTAAGTGCCGAGCAAATTGATCGCCTTCACGCTCCGGTAGGTTTGCCCATTGGCAGCAAGTCGGCGATGGAGATCGCTGTGGCGGTCATGGCAGAGTTAACCCAGTTGCGCAGTGGTAAACGGGCTGTGTAATGGCGGTGTTGCCGTTATTGTTGTTGGCCGCTGGCCGCAGTCGTCGCTTTGGCGAACAGGACAAGCGATTTACGCCGCTTCCCAAAGGTGGTGAGATGCTGCCTGCCTTAATCCGGCGGGCTGGCAAGGCGGGAGCGCAGGCTTTCGCCGTGTTGAGTGAGTCCGACCGCCACAATAACGTTGCGGCAAAGCTCGATGCGCCGTGTTTCTATGCACGCCGAGCGGAAGAAGGCATGGGCTTCTCCTTGGCCGAGGGTATGCGCGCGTTGTTGCAGCACTTCGACTGCACCGAGGAGCAGTTGCGCTCTCACGCGTTGCCGCCGAGCTTGCCCGAGGCGGTATTAATCATGCCCGCGGATTTGCCGCTGCTGCGAATTACCACGATTTCTCAGCTGATTAACGCTGCCTCTGCGGACGATATTGTCGTGCCACGCTGTCAGGAGCGGGTCGGTCACCCCGTGGCCTTTGGTAGAAAATACTGGCCGGCGCTATGTGCGGTAATGGGCGAGCAGGGCGGGAAGGGAGTAATCCAAGATCCAGCGTCGACGCGTCGGTTTATCGACGTCAGCGACCCGGGTATTTACAGCGACGTCGATACGCCAGAGCAACTGCTGGCGTTGGCTCCTCACTTCACGCCGCCGTGATCAATATTCGGTAAAAGGTCTATGAAGGCTCGCGACGCATTCGACAGACTGCGGTTGCGGTGGTGTACACAGCCTAAGGTGCGACTCAGTTGCATGTTCTTCAGTTTCAGGGCGGTAACACTGTCGTCCAGAAGGGTTTGCGGCAGAATGCTCCAGCCTAATCCGATGCTCACCATGACCTTGATGGTCTCAAGGTAGTTGGTGGACATACCAATATTCATTTCCAGTCCGGCCTCATCGAAAAGACGTTTGATAATTTGCCCGGTATAGGTGTTCAGTCCGGGTGGCAGGGCGGTGTGTTGGCTTAACATCTCGGCGGTTACCACGCCGGCGTTACTCAGTGGGTGGTCGTTGGCGACCGCTACGGTGAGTTGGTCTTGCCACACCGGTAGGAAGCTCAAATGTTCCTCCTGGCTTGGAGATAGGGTGATCACTGCCAAATCCATCTCGCCGTGGAGGATGCGGTGGTGGGCCTGCTCTGAATCCATAAAGTCGATATCCAGCTGGACGTCTGGGTATCGTTGGCTGAATTCCCGCAATACCGGCGGCAGGCGGTGTAGCCCAATGTGGTGGCTGATGCCCATCGACAGGCGGCCCGATACGCTGCCGCGAAGGTCGTCGATGCGTCGGCGGGCTTCGCGGATGTCTTGAAGAATGCGCTGCGCTTCCGGCAGCAGTGCGCGACCGGCTTCGGTAAGGTGAATATGCCGGCCAATGCGGTCAAATAGCTTGGTATTGAGCTGCTTTTCCAGTGTGGCAATGCGCTTGCTGATTGCGGGTTGGGTGAGGTGGAGCTGCTCCGCCGCGCCTGAGAATGAGCTGCATTCGGCAACACATAGAAACGCTTGTAGTGATTGTGTGTCCATGGAAGCAAGTTTATTCATTCCTTTTTGGAATTGAAATAATAAAAAATATGAATTTGTTTTATTTTATGTGGCTGCGTAAAATTGCCTGCAATGAGAGGAGACTGGGGGATCATTCATGGCTTCACAAACGCTTTACGACAAATTATGGGCCGCGCATCTGGTAAAAGAGCGCGATGACGGTACGGCCTTGATCTATATTGATCGCCAGCTTGTCCACGAGGTGACATCGCCGCAAGCATTTGAAGGCCTTAGGCTTGCCGGGCGTCAGCCCTGGCGCGTGAGTGCCAATATCGCAACACCGGATCACAATGTGCCCACGGTCCTCGCTGAGCGCAGTGCGGGTGTGAGCGGTATCCAAGATGAAATATCGCGTATCCAGGTTCAAACACTTGATGATAACTGCGATGAGTTCGGGATCACTGAGTTCTCGATCAACGACGAGCGGCAGGGGATTGTTCATGTTGTCGGTCCAGAGCAGGGGGCAACGCTGCCGGGTATGACAGTGGTCTGCGGTGACTCGCATACCGCAACCCACGGCGCGCTGGGTGCGCTGGCCCACGGTATTGGCACCTCTGAGGTCGAGCATGTATTGGCGACCCAGTGCCTGATCCAGAAGAAGAGCAAAAACATGTTGGTGCGCATCGATGGCAAGCTCGGCGCCGGTGTTACCGCCAAAGATGTCGTCCTTGCCGTAATTGGAAAAATCGGTACCGCTGGCGGCACAGGATATGCCATTGAATTTGGCGGACAAGTGATCCGCGACATGTCGATGGAAGGCCGCATGACCATTTGTAATATGGCCATAGAGGCCGGTGCGCGTGTTGGTATGGTTGCCGTGGACGAAACGACCATCGACTATGTAAAAGGTCGGCCGTTTGCCCCCAATGAGCAAGAGTGGGAGCAGGCAGTAAGTTACTGGCAAACACTGCACAGTGACCCCGATGCTCATTTTGATGTGGTGGTTGAGCTTGACGGCAGCAGTATCGAGCCACAAGTGACCTGGGGGACCAGTCCGGAGATGGTGGCGGCAGTCGGTGCGGCAGTCCCCGCTCCCAATGACTTTAGCGACCCTGTGCAGCGCAGTGCTTGTGAACGTGCGCTGACGTATATGGGGCTTAGCGCGGGGCAAGCCATTACCGATATCACCCTCGATCGGGTGTTTATCGGTTCCTGCACCAACTCTCGTATTGAAGATCTTCGCGAGGCCGCTGCGGTTGTGAAAGGCAAAAAAGTGGCCGAGAGTTTGAAAGAAGCGCTGGTTGTTCCCGGTTCAGGCCTGGTCAAAAAACAAGCCGAAGCAGAGGGACTGGATAAAATCTTTACTGAGGCGGGGCTGCAGTGGCGTGAGCCAGGTTGCTCTATGTGTTTGGCAATGAACGCCGATAAGCTCGGAGCGGGAGAGCACTGTGCCTCAACGTCTAACCGAAATTTTGAGGGGCGTCAGGGCTTTGGTGGTCGAACGCATTTGGTGAGTCCGGCGATGGCGGCAGCAGCGGCTATTGCAGGGCATTTCGTCGACGTGCGCGAGTGGATATAAGGAGCAAACAATGAAAGCGTTTACCCAATTAGACGGACTCGCGGCGCCAATGGATCGCGCGAATGTCGACACGGATATGATCATTCCCAAGCAGTTCCTGAAGTCGATTAAGCGCAGTGGCTTTGGGCCAAATTTGTTCGACGAGCTGCGTTACCTGGACGAAGGGCGCCCGGGCGAAGACTGCAGCCAGCGTCCAATCAACCCGGATTTTCCGCTCAATCACGCCCGTTACCAGGGCGCTTCAGTGTTGTTAGCGAGGGAAAATTTTGGTTGCGGTTCAAGCCGCGAGCACGCTCCCTGGGCATTGGAGGATTACGGCTTTCGTTGCGTTATTGCGCCGAGTTTTGCCGATATCTTTTTTAACAACTGCTTTAAAAATGGCATCTTGCCGATAGTGCTGCCAGCGGATGTTGTCGATAATTTGTTCAATGAGATGTACAGCTCAGAGGGCTATCGCTTATTGGTTGACCTGCCCGCGCAGACGATTACCACGCCAGCAGGTGACGTCATAACCTTCGACGTTGATGCCTTTCGCAAACACTGCCTGATCAATGGTCTGGATGATATCGGCTTAACCCTGCAGGATGCCGATGCTATCCGCGACTTTGAAAAAAACTGGCAGCAAAAATCGCCTTGGTTGTTCCGCGAGCATCGCGCGTAAACATACTGACAAACTACATACGGGAATAGAAACGTGTCTGAAAAAACTGCTCGCAAAGTATTGATGTTGGCCGGCGATGGTATCGGTCCGGAAATTATGGCCGAGGCCCGCAAGGTCTTGGAAGCGATCAATCACTCTCACCAACTTAATTTGTCGCTAGACGATGCGCTGCTTGGCGGCGCCGCTATCGACGCGGTGGGCACGGCACTGCCGGATGAAACCTTCGAGAAATGCCAGGCAGCTGATGCTATTTTGCTGGGGGCTGTAGGCGGACCTAAGTGGGATCAGTTGCCCCCCGCAGATCGCCCAGAAAAGGGTGGTCTGCTGGAGATTCGCAAACGCTTGGATTTGTTTGGCAATTTGCGTCCCGCCATTCTTTATCCGCAGTTAGCCGATGCGTCTTCGCTGAAGCCAGAGCTGGTTGCCGGCTTGGATATACTGATTGTACGCGAGCTGACTGGCGGTATTTACTTCGGTCAGCCACGCGGCATTCGCGAGCTCGACAATGGTGAGCGCGAAGGTTACAACACCTACGTTTACAACGAATCGCAAATCCGCCGGATCGCCAAGGTGGCCTTTGAGTTGGCGCAAAAACGCGGTGGGCGTCTGTGCAGTGTTGACAAGGCCAACGTACTGGAAGTGACCATGCTGTGGCGCGAAGTCGTCGACGAGATGGCCAAAGACTATCCGGATGTCGAGCTCAGCCATATGTACGTGGATAACGCCGCCATGCAGTTGGTGCGCGCGCCGAAGCAATTTGACGTTGTCGTTACCGGCAATATGTTTGGCGATATTCTTTCTGACGCCGCAGCGATGTTGACCGGATCAATTGGCATGCTGCCTTCGGCGTCACTAGATGTGAATGGTCGCGGCATGTATGAGCCCTGCCACGGCAGCGCGCCCGACATTGCCGGGCAAGGTATCGCGAATCCACTGGCGACCATTCTGTCGGTGGCAATGATGTTGCGCTACTCCCTGTCTGAGCCCGATGCTGCGCAGTGCATCGAAGACGCAGTAAGCCGTGTGTTGGATAAGGGGCTGCGTACCGCGGATATCTACTCTGAGGGTTGCCAGAAGGTGGGCACCGCGCAGATGGGCGATGCCGTGTTGGCCGCTTTATCGGAAGTGTAAACACTCGTCGTTGGCCGCCTGCGGCGGCTAATGGGGCGCCGGCCTGTGAGTGGGTTGGTCGCCATGTAGGAAAGGAGGAATGAGTAATGAAAGTAGGTTTTGTTGGTTGGAGAGGCATGGTGGGCTCAGTATTGATGGGTCGCATGCTCGAAGAAAATGACTTTGATGGTATCGAACCACAATTTTTTACCACCTCAAATGTCGGTGGGCAGGGCCCGGACATCGGTCGCGATATCGCGCCGTTGAAGGATGCGCACGACATCACTGAACTCGCTGCCATGGACGCGATTATTTCCTGTCAGGGTGGTGATTACACGAAGGCGGTATTCGCCGATCTGCGCGCCAGCGGTTGGCAGGGCTACTGGATTGATGCGGCATCGTCACTGCGCATGAGCGATGATGCCATCATCGTACTGGATCCGGTTAACCTCGATGTGGTTAAGCAGGGCCTGCAGCGCGGCGTTAAAAACTACATCGGCGGCAACTGCACCGTAAGTCTGATGCTGATGGCCGTTGGCGGTCTATTCCGCGAGGGCATGGTTGAGTGGGTGAGTGCGCAAACCTACCAGGCGGCTAGCGGCGCCGGTGCCAAAAATATGCGTGAGCTGATCTCACAAATGGGGAGTATTCGCGACGCGGTGGCGCCGGAATTGGCTGATGCACGCAGCAATATCCTGGATATTGATCGCAAGGTGGCAGAGGCAATGCGCGGTGATGCTTTCCCAACACAGGAGTTTGGTCATGCGCTGGCCGGCAGTCTGTTGCCCTGGATTGACACCCAGCTTGAGAACGGTCAAAGCCGTGAAGAATGGAAAGGGCAAGCTGAGACAAACAAAATTCTGGGTCGCGACGACTCGCCGATTGCGATTGACGGCAACTGTGTGCGCGTTGGTGCAATGCGCTGTCACAGTCAGGCACTAACCATCAAGTTGAACAAAAATGTACCGATGGGTGACATTGAATCCATCCTTGCCAGTGCCAATGACTGGGTGGATGTGGTTCCCAACGAGCGCAATGCAACACTTGAGCGGCTAACCCCAACGGCAGTGACCGGTACATTGGGCGTACCCGTTGGTCGTTTGCGAAAACTGAATATGGGCGAGCAATACCTCTCGGCTTTCACGGTTGGCGACCAATTGCTGTGGGGCGCTGCTGAGCCCTTGCGCCGGATGTTGCGCATTATCCGAGGTGATATTGCCTAATGACCCACTACGCCATTTTTGCCGCCGATAGCCTGGAGGGAAAGCACCTCCTGGAAGCGCTCAGTGAGTGGGAGGCTGCGCCAACAACGCTGCGGCTATACAGCGCTGCCGCTTATGACGCTGAGCCGGCAATGTATCGTGGGCGTCCGCTGGATTTTCGACCTCTGGATGAGGCGGATTTTAGTGCCGTGGACGTTGCGGTATTTATGCCTGGAGAACCCTTGCCGCAGTTAGTTGATGCCGCAGAGAGTGCAGGCTGCGTGGTCGTTGATGCCGCTAATGTGTTGTCTCAGCGCGGCGATGTGCCGGTATTTTGTGCGGGCAGCGAGTTGGCTGAAGGGGAAAAAAGTGTCGCGATTGCCGATGCGGTGAGTAGCCATGTGTACGCATTGCTTGCGCAGCTGCCAACGCCGCAGCGCATCGACTTGGCGGTCGCGCAACCTGTATCGAGTGCGGGCAGCAATGGTGTTGAGACCCTCGCGGCAGAAACGGCGCGCCTGCTGAATGCGCAGTCGCTTGAGTCCAGTCAGCTGCCAGCACAGATTGCCTTTAATGTTTTGCCGCTAACTGCCGATAATAGTGCAGATATTGAGCATAATCTGGCTACTCTGCTAACACAGGGGCGGGATGAGTTCGCGCAGGTTTACTGTCAGGCTATGTTGGCGCCGGTGTTTTACGGCCATTGCACGCTGCTGCGAGCGGAGTTTGGTGACGCCGTGGCTGCCGCGCAATGGCGTGAGCAGCTGTTGGCAAACGACGTGTTCCGCTTGCGTGATGGCAACGCGGAAGCACTGGCGAGTCCAGCGGGTCTACAGGGCAGTGAAACGATAGATATTGCTGAGTGGGCTGTCGATCGTCGCGACGAACGTGTTTTGCGCGCAACGATTGTGGCAGACAATTTGCGTAAAGGTGCCGCACTTAACATTATTGAAGCGCTTAAAATCTTGATAAAAACCGACACATAGCTAATATTTACGCTTACTATCGAAGAATAATTCTAGATAACAACGCCTGTAGTTTGCGGTCCACACTGCGAAGCTATTCGATATTCACGCCGTGCTGCGCCTCGTTTCGGGATCGACAGACGCGGTGCAGCAACGAGACGGTGGAAATATGAGCAAGAGTCTGGCCCGTGTAGCAGTATTGGTGGGCGCCATTCAAAGTGGTTTTGTGAGCGCCCTCGGGGTAGGGGACATCGCCCTGGCGTCCTCCCTGAACCAGCCGTTTAAAGCCTTTATTCCACTGCGCGAGGCCGAGGGTTTGGAGGCTGCTCAGTTGCGCGTTGATCTTGCTGACGCGTCGGCTTTCGACAATGCAGGCATTGATCGCACACAATTTCTCAATAGTTTGGATTTTATTGTCGAGGTGGGTGAAAACGGCCGCGGCCGAATTATTATCACCACAACCCAGCCCGTTGTTGAACCCTATTTAGATTTCATTATTGAAGTTCGCTGGCCAAACGGTCGCATGCTCCGTGAATACACGGTGCTGTTGGATTTGCCCGTTTTTGAATCTGATCTCGCTCCCACCCAAGCTGCACGGGTGCCGGTGTCCAATGTCTCGCCCTCACCGGCGCAGCCGTCTTCCCCGGTCGCTGAGCGGGAGCCCGGCGGCTCGCGCGGCAGCGTTAGCGTGGCGCCACCGGTTCCAGTGTCGTCAGTTCAGGATGATTCTGCAAAGTCCCTGCAGCCGCGGCCGCTGGAAAAAAAGACCGATCTGCCGTCGAGTGATAAAGACGGGCAATACCGCGTGCAACATCACGATACGATGTGGCAGGGGGCGGCAAAGCTTCGCCC
>NZ_DBTD01000010.1:83637-125927 GCF_002306875.1 Spongiibacter sp. UBA1325 | reverse complement strand
ATACGATGTGGCAGGTGGCGGCAAAGCTTCGCCCTAGCGCCTTTGTAACAACCGAACAAACCATGATCGCGCTGCTGCGCAAAAATCCCGAAGCCTTCATAGGTAATAATATCAACCGCGTTAAGTCGGGTTATGTTCTCGAGATCCCCAGTGAGGATGAGATTAACGCGCTCGATCATGAAACAGCACTTCAGACAATTAGGCAGCAAGCGAAAGATTGGCGACAACGCCGGACTTCCAGTGCGGTTCCCGTAGACGCGGGTGCCGCGTCCGAGCAAAAGGCACCTCAACTCGACGCAACAAAAAAGGCAGAACAAACACCAGTTGATTCCGCGACCAGTGATGATGTGCGCTTTAGTATTGGCAGTGCGGGTGACACCGCGTCAAGTGAAGAGGTTGATGAGCTGCGTCGCCGACTGAGCGAAGAGCAAGAAGTGCTCGAACAAGTACAGCTTGAGAATGCCTCCATGGCGAGCCGTGTGCGAGAAATGGAGAAGCAAGTTGATACCTTGCAAAAGTTGATCGCACTCAAAAACCGCGAGTTGGCCGCGCTGCAGGCTGGCCTGGCGGCCAACTCTGCTGATGCGACAGAGGAAGCTAACGCCATCTCAGCGGAAATTGCCGAGGTAGAAGCCAGCCTTGAGGAAGACCAGCGTGCTTTGGAAGAGCGCGAGGCTGAGATTACGGCGGCGGCGCGCAATGCCCTGAATGCGACTGCCCCGAATGCGAATGAAGAGGGTGGTGACGCCGAACCTGCCGCTGATGCCGCCGACGTAGCGAGCGAAGCCGCAGAGTCAGTGCCCCCAATGTCTACCGAGCAGGAGCGCTCGCCAGCGCCGGCAGAGACGCCGTGGTACTTAGTGCCGCTATACCAATACGCCGCGGCAGGGCTGGGTGTATTGCTACTGCTTCTGTTGTTGGTGCGTCGCCGAGCTGGCGCCAACGATGATGCAGAGCCACAAATCGAACCACCACTTGCCGATGCCGGTGCGCTCAATAATCTGGATGCGCCCTCGGCTGACGAACTAGCGCCTGTCGATGAGCTTGATGAGCCGAGCGCTGAGGCTGACGCCGCGGCCGAAGAAATTGCCGGTGATTTCGATTTCGACAGTTTAAACGATGACTTCTCGGAGCAGCCCAGCAGCGAATCAGTGGAAGAGTCGGTGGAAGAGGCGGTTCAGCCGCAGACCGGCGACGCGATTTCAGAGGCTGAAATCTATGTGGCTTATGGTCGTTACGATCAGGCGGCGAGCTTACTGAAGAGTGCTATCGCCAATGAGCCGGAAAACACCGAGCTGCGTGTTAAGTTGCTTGATATCTATCTGGATACGCGCGACCGGGAGGCCTTCCTTGAGGCCTATCAGCAGCTAGAAATGCATGGCGATGCCGATGCGCTGGCGCGCGTTAAAGAGTCGATGTCTGCTATCGAGGGTGTTAGCGGTTGGTTAAGTGATGAGCCGTCGTCTGCGGCGTCCGAAGAGCTGGAATCTCTCGATAACCTGGATGAAGAGTTGGCCTTTCTGGACGGAGAAGATCAGCACGAAGATGATGGCAGCGAGGCCATAGACGAAGAGGTGGACGCTACGCCGATGCCGGAAGCTGACCCGATTTCGGCGGCGGGTGCTGAGGCGCTTTCTCTGGACGATGATTCCAGCACCGGCAGCGAAACGGCAGCTGACGAGCCGGTTTTGGAAGGGCTTGAGGACTTTGATTTTGCTTCCGATGATAGCCTCGACGTCGATGGTCGTGATGACGAGTTGGAATTGGATGCATTGTCGACAGAAGGCAGCGACCTGGAGCTGGACGACGATAGCTTTGAAGCCCTGGACGAGCTCGGTGACGCTGATCTAGACCTGAGCGAATTATCCGTTGGCGATGATGCCGTTGCAGAGAGCGACACGGTTGCAGAAGGTAATGATCTTGGTGCAGACCTCAGCGACTTTGACTTTAGTCTAGAAGACAGCGACCTCGGTGAGTCAATGTTGAGCACTGACGACAGCGAGCCCCAGCCGGAGGCGGCGGCAGAGGAATTGTCTGAATTGGATGATCTCGACGCCGCATTGGCGGACTTGGATGCCGAGGTAGAGGGTTTGTCGCTGGCTGAGGATGCCGGGGCAGACACCGAGGACCAGGCCATTGAAACCGTGGTCGATGCCGCCGACGCCGATGCTGATCAGGAGCCGCTAACGTCAACCGATGGCGTGGCGCTCGACGAAGCTCAGGGCGACGCCGACGAGGTCGGTGCGCTGAATTTGGATGACTTGGTTTTTGATGAATTCTCTGCTGATTCGGCCGAGGAGGACATGCCTGAGTTGTCAGACAGTGATGATATTGCGAACAAGCTGGATCTCGCCCGCGCGTTTATCGACATGGGCGACGAAGACGGTGCCCGGGATATTATTAATGAAGTGCTGGAGGCGGGTAGCGACGAACAGAAAGCGGCAGCCCAGGCATTAATGGAGCAGTTGAAGTAACATTGAGCACCCCTAGTTTCGAGCCGCAAGCATTCGAGCGCGCCGATACCGAAACGCTACCTGAAGGAACGCGCATAGCCATGGCGCTGGAATATCAAGGTGGCGCTTATCGGGGTTGGCAGAGCCAGGACAAGCCAAAGGTTGCAACCATTCAAGACGCGTTGGAGTCGGCCCTGTCTTCCGTTGCGGCTAGCCCGGTAACCGTGATTTGCGCGGGTAGGACCGATGCGGGCGTTCATGCCAGTCACCAAGTCGTTCATTTCGATGCCCCGGTGGGGCGCAGTGTTAAGGCGTGGCACGCGGGATGTAATGCCTTGCTTCCCACTGATATCGCTGTGCGTTGGGTGCGCCCTGTCGCCGGTGATTTTCATGCCCGTTTCTCCGCAACTGCACGCCGTTATCGCTATGTAATTCTGAATCAATTGCGGCGCTCCGCGCACTTGGTGGGCGGCGTTACTCATATCGATGTGCCATTAGACGAAGCGTTGATGCATCGAGAGGCGCAAGTGTTGGTGGGTGAACAGGACTTTAGCGCTTTTCGCGCGGCGTCCTGCCAGTCTCACAGCCCGATGCGCAATATCCATTACGTCAACGTAAGCCGCCACGGCCGATACGTTGTGATAGATATTCAGGGCAATGCCTTTCTTCACCACATGGTGCGCAATATCGCCGGCGTCTTGGTGGCGGTGGGGAGTGGTGCGCAGCCCGTTGGTTGGACCGCAGAGGTGCTTGCCAGTCGAGATCGCAGTCAAGGGGGCGTTACGGCTAAACCCCACGGCCTGTATCTTGTAGATGTGAATTACCCTTCCGAGTTTGACCTCCCTCAACTATCGCCAGGGCCGGAATTTATCCGCTCATTCGGTGCTGAATTTGCGGCAGACAGGCCGTAAATTTGCTAGTATTTCCAGCCTTTAATAGCTTGGCTGAATCTGAGTGTTTCGAACCCGCGTAAAAATTTGTGGCATTCGCCGGCTGGAAGATGCGCAAGCCGCTGTTAACGCCGGTGCAGACGCGTTGGGCTTTGTTTTTTATGAAAAGAGTCCACGATCAGTGAGCCCTGAACAGGCCGCTGACATCATTGCGCAATTGCCCGCCTTTGTTACCAGCGTTGGCTTGTTTGTCGACGCACCGATTGAGGTGTTGCGAGACACCTTGGCAGTGTGTCCACTCGATCTTGTGCAGTTCCATGGCGATGAGTCGCCGGCATTCTGTGAATCGCTGGGACACCCTTATATGCGCGCACTGCGAATGCGAGAAGGGATGGATGTGAGTGGTGTTGCCGCAAGTTACAGCGGCGCCCGAGCCATTCTGCTCGACAGCTATAAGCCGGGCGTTCCAGGCGGCACAGGCGAGGTCTTCGACTGGCAAAAGATTCCGACGCAAAGGGCGTTTCCGCTGCTGTTAGCCGGTGGCTTGAACAGTGAAAACGTCGGCGCGGCGATTGCGAGTTGTCGTCCTTGGGCGGTGGATGTCAGTGGCGGAGTGGAAAGTGCGCCCGGTGTTAAGTGCGCCGAGCGTATTCGGCAGTTTTTTCAAGCGGTCGCAGAAGCAGACCGACGGGAGTATTGAGTGAGTAAGCAGCAAGAGCACGTTGATTTTAGCCAGTTCCCCAATGCGGAGGGGCATTTCGGCCCTTATGGTGGCCGTTTTGTGTCGGAGACGCTGATTTTTGCCTTGGATGAACTTGCTGAGAATTACCAGCGCTTGAGCCAGGACCCTGAGTTTCGGGCGGAGTTCGATCGCGATCTTGCCTACTATGTAGGTCGACCATCACCGCTGTATCACGCTGAGCGCTGGTCTCGTGAAGTCGGCGGGGCGCAGATCTACCTGAAACGTGAGGACCTAAACCACACCGGGGCTCACAAAGTTAACAACACCATCGGTCAGGCCCTGCTTGCCAAGTACATGGGCAAAAAGCGCGTGATTGCGGAAACTGGCGCCGGCCAGCACGGTGTCGCCTCGGCTACCGTTGCGGCCCGTCTAGGCATGGAATGCCAGGTATTTATGGGCGAAGAGGATATTCGTCGTCAGGCGCTGAACGTGTATCGAATGAAGTTACTTGGTGCCGAAGTGATCTCGGTTAAATCGGGTTCACGCACGCTTAAAGACGCGATGAACGAAGCGATGCGCGACTGGGTTACTAATGTAGATGATACGTTTTACATTATCGGTACGGCGGCCGGCCCGCACCCTTATCCGATGCTGGTGCGCGACTTTCAATCGGTCATTGGTCGCGAAGCGCGTGAGCAACACCTGGAGCAGACCGGCAAACTGCCCGACGCCCTGGTCGCCTGTGTCGGCGGTGGGTCGAATGCCATTGGTTTGTTCCACCCCTTCCTCGATGATAAATCCGTGGCGATGTACGGCGTAGAAGCGGGTGGACACGGCGTTGCCACCGGTGAGCACGCTGCGCCGCTCAGCGATGGCACCCCGGGGGTATTACACGGCAACCGCACCTACTTGATGCAGGATGAAGCCGGGCAGATTATTCATACGCACTCAGTATCTGCCGGCTTGGATTACCCCGGTGTTGGCCCTGAGCACTCATGGTTGAAAGACATTGGCCGCGTTAATTACGTGGCAATTAACGACGATGAAGCGCTCGATGCCTTCCGTAAGCTCACCTTAGTTGAAGGTATTATGCCGGCACTGGAGTCCAGCCACGCCATCGCTTACGCGGAGAAGCTGGCCGCAACAATGCGCCCAGATCAAAGCATTGTGGTGAATTTATCCGGGCGCGGAGATAAGGATATTCATACGGTAGCCGGCATTGACGGCATTGGAATTGATTGACGGGGAAGGACATTGAGTCGTCTAGCGAAAGTATTTGAACAACTTGCCGAGCGCGGTGCTAAAGCCCTGGTGCCATATATTGTTGCGGGTGATCCTGCGCCGCAGCATACGGTCTCGCTGATGCATGCGCTGGTCGACAGCGGTGCAGACATTATTGAGCTGGGGGTACCATTTTCAGACCCCATGGCTGAGGGGCCTACCATTCAGCTGGCTCACGAGCGCGCGTTGGAACACCATGTGTCGCTCTCCCAAGTATTGGAGATGGTGACGGCGTTTCGCCAAACCAACGCGGACACCCCCGTGGTGTTGATGGGCTACACCAATCCGGTTGAGCACATGGGTTATTCGCAGTTTGCCGAGCGCGCCAAGCAGGCAGGCGTTGACGGGCTGCTCACTGTTGACATGCCCCCGGAGGAAGCCGGAGAAACCAGTCAGTTGTTGCGTGACGCTGGTATGGATAACATCTTTTTGCTAGCGCCAACGAGTAGCGATCAGCGCGTTGCGAAAGTGGCCGCTTTGGCGAGTGGCTACCTGTACTGCGTGTCCTTAAAGGGCGTCACTGGTGCGGGTCACTTAGACATAGTCAGCGTGCGTGAGCAAATGCAGCGCATTCGCCAGCATAGCGATCTTCCGGTAACCGTTGGTTTCGGTATTAAAGACGGTGAGTCTGCGTCGGCGATTGCGCCCTTGTGTGAGGGCGTTGTGGTCGGTAGTGCACTGGTGGACCGTCTTGCCAAATGGGATAACGCTGCAGATACTGACAAACAAATAGCGGAGGCGGTGTCACTGATCGCCGATATTCGCAAAGCCATAGATGCGGTAGCCGACGTTTGAAGCGGCGCCACAGTAAAAACTAAAAGCACGATAACAGACAGGAAATAACAATGAGCTGGGTTGATAAAATTCTGCCCTCAGGGGTGCGCCGTTCAGATCCTTCGGAAAAGCGGAAGTCGGGCGGTGTTGTTCCAGAAGGGTTGTGGAAGAAGTGTGTAAAGTGTGAGGCGGTGTTATACCGGCCTGAGCTTGAAGAAAATCAGGATGTATGTCCGAAGTGTGACCACCATATGCGCATTGGCGCCCGACGCCGGATCGCACTGTTTTTGGACGAGCAGGGTCGCGAAGAGATTCTCAGTGGCATCGAGCCTGTTGACCGCCTGAAGTTCAAAGACAAGAAAAAGTACAAAGACCGCCTCGCCGCGGCGCAGAAAAGCACGGGCGAAAAAGACGCTCTTATTGCCTATAAAGGCACAGTGAAAGACGTACCTGTTGTGACGGTGGCTTTCGAGTTTAATTTCCACGGTGGTTCGATGGGCTCGGCAGTGGGGGAGAAGTTCACCCAGGCTGCGAACATCGCCCTGCAAGAGCGCCGTCCGTTGGTGTGCTTTTCCGCATCTGGCGGAGCGCGCATGCAGGAAGCACTGATTTCTTTGATGCAAATGGCGAAGACCAGTGCCGTACTTGAGCGCCTCAAGCAAAATGGAGTGCCCTATATCTCGGTAATGACCGATCCAATTTATGGCGGTGTCTCTGCCAGTTTGGCACTGCTTGGCGACATCAATGTGGCAGAGCCGGGCGCTCGCGCTGGGTTTGCTGGGCCGAATATCATCGAGCAGACCATTCGTCAAAAACTCCCGCCGGGCTTCCAGCGCAGCGAGTTTTTGCTGGAACATGGCGCCATAGATATGATTGTTCGTCGTGCAGATATGCGCGACACCCTTGCCAGAGTGCTGGGTAACCTCACTTTCTACCAAAACTAAACAGGTAAGCGCCCCATGCGGTTTGTGCAGTTGCAAGACTGGTTGCAATGGATGGAGGCGCAGCACCCTCGCCAGATTGACCTCGGCCTAGACCGTGTTTCAGAGGTCTTTCAGCAAATGAATCTTGCGCTCACCATGCCGGTGATCACCGTCGCAGGTACCAATGGCAAAGGCTCCTGTGTGGCATTGTTGTCGGCAATATTGGAGGCAGAAGGTTACCGGGTGGGGGCCTATACCTCACCGCATTTACTGCGCTATAACGAGCGGGTTCGTATTGATGGTGAAGAGGTGGCAGATGCCGCCCTTGTACGAGCTTTCGACAAGGTCGACCGGGCTAGCGGCTCATTGTCGCTGAGCTTTTTCGAATTTGGCACCCTTGCTGCGCTGCAGCTTTTCTCCGACGCTCAGCTGGATGTCCTGATTCTTGAAGTCGGCTTAGGAGGGCGCTTGGACGCCGTCAATATTGTCGATGCCGATCTCGCTTTGATCAGCTCCGTGGATCTCGACCACGAGGCATGGTTGGGTAATGACAGAGAAACCATCGCTCGCGAGAAAGCCGGCATTGCCAGGGAGAACACACCGCTGATCTTCGGTGATCCGCGCAGCAGTGCGGCGGTCGTCGATATTGCGCAGCAACTTGATGCGCCGCTCTACGCTCGGGGCAGTGAGTTTTTCTTCGAAGAGGCCGCAGGTTGCTGGCATTGGCGGGGGCAGCGACGAGATGGCTCTGAGCGCTCGCTGCGATCACTACCGCTGCCGCCGGTGATGTTGGACAACGCGGCAGCAGTCCTGCAAGCTGTTTGTCTGTTTGAACTACCGGTCAGTGAAACGGCGATTCGAGAGGGCTTAGCGCAGGTTCACATCGCTGCCCGCGGGGAAGTGCTGCCCTTGCGTGAGCATGGTTTGCTGCTCGATGTTGCCCACAACCCAGCGGCCCTGTCGCGCTTGGCCAAGCAGTTGGCCGACATGCCCAACGGTGGCAAGTGCACAGCCGTGCTGGCGGTGATGGAAGATAAAAAAATAGCGGGGAGCTTGAGGGAGCTAAGCCCCTATATTGATCAGTGGTACTTGCCGGAATTACCTGGCATAGCGCGGGCGATGGCGCCAGCTGTGTTGGCGCGTCACTTGTTAAATGAAGGTGTTGATAGCGCTGCAGTACACACTGTTGGTGATGTTGCCAGCGCCTTACCTGCTATTCGGGCGACGCTGTGTGACAGGGACTGTTTGGTCGTATTCGGCTCGTTCTTTACCGTTTCGGCGGTTATGCAAGCGATGCCTGCTACCGCTTTTGTTGAGACTTTGCACTAATGATGAGACAGCGATTAGTTGGAACTTTGGTTTTGCTTTGTGGTGGTGTGATACTTTGGTCGCTACTCTTTACGGGGCCCGCCGAGTACAAATTGGATCGCAGTACACAAATCCCGCCGGCGCCGCGCATTGAGGCCCCCGAAGTCCAAGAGCCCCAGAAGCCCAAAGATATCCCCTCGGCGTTGGCGCCGATCGTTGAGCCGCAGCAAGTGCTCGAGCCCAGCGATGGTCGCTACAGTGGCGATGGTGTAAAAGCGGCAGCGGCGCTGCCAGAGCGACCGCCGGTATCGCAAAACGAAGTAACTAAAAAGAAAGTAGCGACCGATAGCCGACCAGCACCAACTACACCGGCTGCCAAACCAGCCGCGCCAACCGTTAGCAAAACACCGCCCGCTGAACCCAGTAAGGAAGCACGCGGCTTGCCTGTTGCCTGGGTGATTCAATGTGGCAGTTTTGGCCAGCAAAGTAACGCTGACAATCTTGTGCAGCGCCTGCGCAAGGGCGGCTATAAAGCTTACAGCGAGCCCTTGAAGCGCGGCGATAGAACGCTTTATCGGGTACTTGTTGGGCCGGCTCTGAGTCGTGAGCGCGCCGAGGCCTTGCAAGCGGAAATCAACCGCCGCTTCTCGCTGAAGTCGATACTCAGCCGCTTTGAAGGATAAACGCTTGGGCTGGGCTGCACAGCTTGGTAGAATTCGCCCCTTCACGGGTCGCTGGAGTCGCACGCGGTGCTGACGAGCTTTAATTGGGCTGATTGGGCCATCCTTGCTGTCGTCATTGTTTCTTCACTGATCAGCTTACTGCGCGGCTTTGTCCGCGAGGCGCTATCCCTTGTGTCATGGGCGGTCGCCTTTTTTATTGCCGTTGCATTCCACATGCAAATGGTCGAGGTGTTGGCACCTCTGGTCGATAAGCCGTACCTGCGCGATATTCTCGCTTACGTGCTGTTGTTCACGGGGGCGCTGGTACTGGGGAGCCTGGCGACTCACCTGATTGCCGAAGTCGTTAAACGCAGTGGTTTGAGCGGCACCGACCGGCTGTTGGGCATGATTTTTGGCACCACCAGAGGAATGATTGTGGTGCTTGCGGCCTTGGTGCTACTGCCGTCATTACTCACCGGCATTGAAAACGACCAATGGTGGCAGGAGTCGACACTGATTCCTGAGTTTCTATTGATGAGAGACTGGTCTGAACAAAGTTTTCACGATCTCGTCGGCTGGGTGTCCTCATTGTGGGATGCTCACCGCTAATTTAACCAATATGCAACAACGAGGTAAGGCTGCATGTGTGGTATCGCTGGCATCGTCGCCAAACGCAACGTCAATCAGGATCTCTATGATGCCCTGACTGTACTCCAGCATCGTGGCCAGGACGCTGCGGGCATCGTTACTTGCCAGGATGGCCGCCTGAACCAACGCAAGGGTAATGGCCTGGTGCGGGATGTTTTCCACACGCGGCATATGCAGCGCCTGGTGGGCACCATGGGGATTGCTCACGTGCGCTACCCAACAGCGGGCAGTTCAAGCCCGGCGCTGGCACAGCCGTTTTACGTGAATTCACCCTACGGCATTAGCCTGGCCCACAACGGTAACCTGACCAACTCTCAGCAACTGTCGCAAGAGTTATTCCAGTCGGACCTCCGCCACTTGAACACGGAGTCAGACTCGGAGGTTCTGCTGAATGTCTTTGCTCACGAGCTGCAAAAGTTGGGCAAACTGGTGCCGAGCGACGACGATATTTTCGCTGCGGTCGCGGGCGTACATAAACGCTGTCGTGGTGGCTATGCGGTAGTGGCAATGATCGCAAACTACGGCGTTGTTGGCTTTCGCGACCCCAACGGCATTCGCCCCCTGGTTTACGGTGTGCGTGAAACTGCACAGGGCAAGGAGTACATGCTCGCGTCGGAAAGCGTAGCTCTGGATGCCCTGGGTTTTCAGCTGGTGGCCGATGTTGCACCCGGCGAAGCCGTCTACATAAGTCACGCGGGCGAGATCACCGTTCGCCAATGCGCGGCGGAGACGCATTGCCGCCCCTGCATCTTTGAGCACGTATACTTTGCCCGACCTGACTCGATCATGGATGGCGTATCGGTGTACAAGTCGCGCCTTCGTCAGGGTGAGCGCCTGGCTGAGAAGGTTCTGCGCGAGCGCCCGGATCACGATATTGATGTTGTCGTACCCATTCCAGACTCCAGCCGTATCGCTGCCCAGTCCATGGCCTCGGTTCTCGGCGTTAAATTCCGTGAAGGCTTGGTGAAGAACCGCTATATCGGTCGTACGTTCATCATGCCGGGCCAGAGCGCGCGCAAGAAGTCGGTTAAACAGAAGCTCAACGCCATTGGCCTGGAATTCAAAGGCAAGAACGTGATGCTGGTAGACGACTCCATTGTGCGTGGTACCACCTGCCAGCAAATTATTGAAATGGCCAGAGATGCGGGTGCGCGGAAGGTGTATTTTGCCTCGGCTGCGCCACCGGTTCGTTACCCCAATGTTTACGGTATCGACATGCCATCGGCGCAGGAGCTGATCGCCAATGATCGCAGCGTTGAAGAGATCGAAAAGGAAATAGGGGCAGACTGGCTGCTGTATCAAGACCTGGATGACCTAGTGGAGTGTTCCGCAGAGGGCAACCCCAACATCGACGCCTTTGACTGCGCAGTATTCGACGGCAATTACGTCACGGGCGATGTCGACCAGGCCTATCTGGATAAATTGGCTGCCGATCGCAACGACAGTAAGCAAACTGCGCGTAACGCGGCGGTGGGCGATGGTGCCCTGGTAGGCTTACACAACGATGTGTCGTAGGGAGCGCCAACTATGACAGAACCGGATTACCAACAGCAGCGCCTCGATGTGCTCGCTGAGTGCGAGTTGGATACCCTGGCTGTCAGGGCGGGGCAGCGCCGCACCGTTGAAGGTGAGCACGCCGAGCCTATTTTTACCACGTCCAGCTACGTGTTTGCCTCTGCGGAAGAAGCCGCTGCGCGCTTTTCCGGTGAGCAGCCAGGCAATGTCTACTCCCGCTATACCAATCCCACCGTTCGCACATTTGAAGAGCGTATTGCCGCGCTAGAAGGTGGTGAGGCGGCTGTGGCGACCTCGTCGGGCATGGCAGCGATTCTCAGCACCTGTATCGCACTGTTAAAAGCCGGCGATCACATCGTTTGCTCGCGCAGTGTGTTTGGCACCACTACCAACTTGCTGAGCAAGTACATGGCCAAGCTTGGCGTTGAAACCAGCTTTGTTTCGCCGCTGGATATGGACGCGTGGCGCGATGCGATTCGCCCACAGACTCGCCTGTTGTTTCTGGAGTCGCCCTCCAACCCCTTGGCCGAAGTCGCCGATATTGCGGCGATGGCAGCGCTTGCAAAAGCGAGCGACAGTTTGCTGGTGGTCGACAACTGTTTCTGCACCCCTGCGCTACAGCAGCCCTTGGCCCTGGGCGCCGATATCGTCGTGCATTCGGCGACCAAATATCTCGATGGCCAGGGACGATGCGTAGGTGGCGCTGTGGTTGGGCGCCGCGAACATATGGATGAGGTCCTCGGGTTTATCCGCACCGCCGGCCCGACAATGAGCCCTTTCAATGCCTGGGTATTTTTAAAAGGCCTGGAAACATTGCGTCTGCGTATGATGGCGCACAGTGCGAGTGCGCTGGCACTGGCGCAATGGTTAGCGCAGCAAGATAAGATTGAAACGGTCTATTATGCCGGTTTGCCCTCGCACCCAGGGCACAAACTTGCAGCGCAGCAACAAAAAGCCTTTGGTGGTGTATTGTCTTTCACCGTGAGAGGGCAGCGCGATGCCGCCTGGCGCTTTATCGATGCTACCCGCTTGGTGTCAATCACCGCCAATTTGGGTGATGCAAAGACCACGATTGTTCATCCAGCGACCACCACTCATGGCCGTCTCAGTGACGCGCAGCGCGCCGAGAGCGGCATCAGTGACAATTTGATCCGGCTTGCCGTGGGCCTGGAAGAGCTCACCGATCTCAAGGCCGATTTGCAGAGAGGGCTAGATGCCGTCTGATCTGGAACAGCTGAGCGCCGCGCGCGCAGAGATTGGAAGCGTTCTGCTGGGTAAGGATCGGCAGATACAGCAGGCAATGTGTTGTTTGCTTGCTGGCGGACACTTGCTGGTCGAGGATTTGCCTGGTGTCGGTAAAACGACGCTCTCTCAGGCCTTTGCGGCGGTGACCGGTTTGGCTTACCGCAGAGTGCAATTCACCAGTGACATGCTGCCATCGGACATTCTTGGCGTGTCGGTATTTGACCGCAATAGTAACGCCTTTCACTTCCACCCCGGCCCGGTATTCACCCAGTTTTTGCTCGTTGATGAGATCAACCGGGCGAGCCCCAAAACCCAGAGTGCGCTGTTGGAAGCGATGGCAGAGGGCAGGGTGACCACTGAAGGGGAAACGCGCTCCTTGCCAAAACCCTTTTTCGTTATTGCAACGCAGAACCCATGGTTTCAGTCGGGCACTTTTCCGCTGCCCGAGTCCCAGCTTGACCGCTTCTTAATGCGTATTTCCCTCGGCTATCCCGACGAGCGCTCCGAGAGACAGCTACTGGAGGGCGGTGACCCTAGAGAGATGCTGACGACGCTCCCAAGTTGCCTCGATGACGCGCAAATACAGCGTTTGCAGGAATTGGTAAAACGAGTGGAGGTGCGCAGTAGCGTTGTCAGCTACATTCAGCGCCTCATCGCTTTTAGCCGTCAGGATGCCGAAATAGCCTTTGGTCTCTCGACGCGCGCTGGTCTCGCCCTGCTGCAGTGTGCTAAGGCGTGGGCCTTGCTCGAGGGTCGGGACTACCTGCTGCCCGACGATGTGCAGGCTGTGTTAGAGCCGGTGGCGGCGCACCGTTTGCAGCCTGCAGCAGATAGCAATGCCGATGGCGCCGAGCTGGTTGCAAAGATGCTCGCGCAGGTATCGGTACTGGCCTAGCCATGTCAGCATTGCGCTCGGCAATTCAGCGACGCTTCGAGGCGTGGCTGGATAAGCGAAACCCCCGGCGCAACGCGTGGGTACTGAATCAGAATAAGATCTTCATTTTCCCATCCTCAGCAGGTCTCGGTTTTTTACTGATGCTATCGGGCTTGCTACTGCTGGCCATTAACTACCAAAACAACCTTATTTTTGCGCTGGCATTCCTGCTGTTCAGCTTGTTATTAGTGGTGATTCTGCACACCTACACCAATCTGTCGGGTTTGCAGATTCGGGCGGGTGCCTGTGAACCGGTTTTCGCTGGTGATACCGCGCATTTTCACGTTCATATCAACAGCCAGCAACGCCCGCGCTTCCAGTTGCAGGTTGGTTTCCCCCAGCAACGCAAGCAGGTGAGCGAGTTAGCCAAAGGCGAGGGCGTTGAAATTAGGGTGCCCTGTCCGGCACCGCGCCGTGGGAGGCTCTATCCCGGCCGCATACAAGTTCGCTCTGATTACCCATTGGGCGTGATTCGTTGCTGGGCAATGCCGGCTCTGGACTGGCACTGCTTGGTGTACCCGCGCCCGAGAGCGCTGCGGCCACTCATGAGCAGCGCGCGCGGTGATGGGCACGGAGAGGTGTTCGATATGCGCAGTGACAGCGACGAGTTCAGCGGTTTCGAACGATACCAGCCGGGTGAATCGCCGCGACGTATTTTTTGGAAGGCATATGCCAAAGGACAGGGCTTGTTTAGCAAGCGCTACGAAGAGAGCAGGGCCGATGACCTATCGTTGGATTGGGAGAGTTTGCCCGAATTGGCGGTGGAGGATCGGTTGAGCACGCTGTGTGCCTGGGCGCTGGAATGTGACCGCCGAGAGTTACCGTTTTCCCTTCATTTACCGACCGCGGATATTTCGGCGGGCCAGGGGCCTGCCCATCTCGCTGCGGTGTTGCGCGAACTGGCCATTTATCCCGCAGAGGCAGGCCGGTGACCAGAACTTCTGCCCCCGCTGTTATGTGGCTGTTGCTGGCGCAGCTCGCCGCGATTGCGCCCTTGGCGCCAACCATACCGATTTGGATGGTCTTGGTCTGGGGCGCGGCGGCGTGGTGGTATTGGCGCATTGTGACAGCGGCTTGGAGCTTTCCGTCGGCACTGGTGAAAGTGGGCTTGGTGGTGTTCTCTGTCGCGGGCATTTACTTGCAATATCGCCAGTGGTTAGCGCTAGAGCCAATGGTGGCAACACTGGTGCTGGCCGTCATTCTCAAAGTCCTGGAGCTGAAACAGCGCCGCGATCACTGGTTGGTACTGCTGCTGTGCTATTTCGTGGTTGCCTGCCGCTTTCTTTTCGAGCAGCAGATCAACGCGGTGCCCGTTGCCGTTTTACAACTGCTGGCGATACTTGCTGCCCAGCAAATGTTGTATCGAGAAAAGCCTGCTATTGCCGCGAGTGTGCGCCTTTCAGCGCTGATGTTGATCCAGGCCTTACCGCTAATGCTCTTCCTGTTTTTGGTATTTCCGCGCATTGGCCCGCTGTGGTCCATGCCTTTGCCTAGCGCAAAGGCCCAGACCGGTATGTCGGATGAGCTGCGTTTTGGGGATATTGCGGAGCTGAGTCAAAACGCTGCATTAGCCTTTCGTGTGCGCTTTGAAGGCGGCCAATTACCTCCCCCGTCGCAGCGCTATTGGCGCGGATTGGTGCTTGAAAATTACGATTCCCAGCGGTGGACGGTCAACCGCATGGGGCGACTGACAACGCCACCACCACCGCCTTTACAAGGGGAGAGACAGCGCTACGTGGTCACGCTGGAGCCGGGGGCTCATGAGTGGCTTTACAGCTTGCCGGTCGCGCGGGTAAACCGGGATGATATTCGATACGCTGGCGCCTATCAGTGGTTGCCAAAAGCGCCGCTGACCGGGCGCCTTCAGTACGTGGTGGATTCTGTGCTGACGCAACCGCGAACCGAGGCCAGCAATCGTGTATTGCAGCGAAACCTGCGACTGCCCGGGAACGATAGCCCAAGAGCGCGGGAACTGGCCTTGCAGTGGGCGCGACAATACCCGAACCCTGCTGATCGCGTCGCTGCCGCGCTGCGGTATTTTAGGGATAGCCCGTTTGACTATACGCTCAAGCCGGCGTTATTGGGGCGGGACAATGTCGACGAGTTCCTTTTTGAGAGCCGGCAGGGCTTTTGCGAGCATTACGCCGGCAGCTTTGTATTCTTGATGCGCGCCGCCGGTGTGCCATCAAGGCTGGTAGTGGGCTATCAAGGTGGCGAGGTCAATACCACCGACAACTATTTATTGGTTCACCAGAGTGATGCCCACGCCTGGGCCGAAGTATGGTTACCAGCGCGAGGCTGGCAGCGAATTGATCCAACATCGACAGTCGCGCCGGATCGTGTGGCATTGGGTGCAGATTCTATGCTGAGTGCGCAACAGGGCTTTCTCGGTAAATCACCGCTGTCTTTGCGACGCTTTGACTGGGCGCGGGATATACGGCTGTACTTGGATAGCGTGAACTACGCATGGGCAAATTGGGTGCTGAATTACGATAGCGAGCGTCAGAGTGGTGTGCTGTCGTCGCTGATGGGAGGGATCAGTGTTAAGCGGATGTTGGTGGGTTTATTGATATTTGGTGCATTGCCGATGGCACTTGTGGCATTAATGATGTTCAAACCCGCCTGGCGTGCGTCTCGCCGCGAGCCGGCATTGCGTTATTATCATACGGCGTGTCGGCGACTGGCTCGGCGAACGGGCCTGCGGCGTGAGCCAGGGGAAACGGTTGCTGCTTTTTCTCGGCGGGTCGGTGAGCAAGCACCGGAGTGGGCGCCGTGGTTTGCCGCGTTTAGCAGCGCCTTTGAGCGCTGTCAGTACCGCCGAGACAGTGACGCGTTATCCCAGTTGCGGGCATTAAAGCGCCCGAAAAAAACTCAGTGAGAAGGAAATAGCAAATGCTTAAGGCACTGTTGGCCATTGCTGTGGTTGTGGCCCTTATTTATTTCAATAGAGCCCTTAATCGACTGGTGGACGATTTTGCTGAGCGGCGCTCGATAGCGAGCCGCCGAGTGTTTGCGCTGCGCAAGCTACTCAACTTTTCTATGGTGCTTCTCTCTATATTGGCGGCATGTTTCGTGCTGGGCCTGGGGTATCACCAGGTGTATATCTTCCTCAGTTCTGTGCTCGCAGTAATTGGTATTGCCCTGTTTGCTCAGTGGTCGATTCTGAGTCATTTAACGGCGGGGGTGATTATCTTCTTTGCCTTCCCGTACCGGGTTGGCGACCGAGTAAAGGTGGTTGATGCCGATGAAGATATTTCCGGCGAGATAGTGGAAATTGCCTCGTTCCATGTGCTGATTCGGCGCGACGACGGTGGCACGATCACCTACCCGAATAGCGCGCTATTGCAGAAGCCGGTGATTAAATTACCGCCGGGGTGGGTAGCGCCGCCTAAGGCATTGAAAGAGGACGATCAGGCCTCGTAGCGGCAGAGAAACATATCAACGCAGGCGCGGCTGTAATTCGACAGGTCTCTATTGCTTTCATCGCAGGGCATGCCGAGTAGGGCGCAGGCGTGAGCCTCACCGTGGAGCATGGCAATCAATTGGCTACAGGCTTGGTCGATATTGGGAATAACCAAATTGCCCAACTGACATTGTTTATTCAGAAAAACGTGCAGTTGATTGCGGATTCTTTCAGGGCCTGCCTGCCAAAACAAGTTGCCGACCTCTGTGCGGTCAGCCTCTGCCACACATACACGGAAAACCTGCAAGGCCTCAGGGCTTACCAGTAGGCGGGCAAGCTGCTCGCAAAATTCCTGCAGGCTGTCTCGGTAGTTGTTGTCGGTGTTGCTCAGGCTGGAGTCGAGTTGGTACTCCTCGCATTTGCATTCAATCGCGGCGCTAAATAGTTGCTCTTTGCCGCCAAAATGGCTGTAGAGCGTCTGCTTAGAGACGCCCGCGAGCTTGGCGATACCGTCCATGCTGGCATTTTCATAGCCTTGCTCCATAAATAGGTCGCCTGCCGCATCAATGATTAAGCGGCGTTTTTCCTCGCTCTTACTGCGACCGCGATTTTTCTCTTGACTCACTTCTTAGGCCTTACTTTAGATTGTTGAAATACCGTAACCAAAATGGACTAGACAGTCCAGTCTGATTTCCCTATATTCTAGACTACCGAGTCTAATTAGAGTTCCGCCCTATGTTATATCCGAACTTTCCCTGCCGCCTGACCAGTGTATTACTGCCGTTGTTGATGGGCGTATCGCTGATGTTGGCGGCGGATTGCACGATGGCGAACACGCATCCGGTGAAAACGGTGGTGGTGGAACGCCAAGACAGTTACCAGGTACAGCGATTATTTGCCGGGCGCGTTGTGGGTAGTCAGCGTGCGGATATTGGCTTTGAATTTGCCGGGCGGGTGGTGACCTTACACGTCGAAAATGGCCAGCCAGTAATGCGCGGCGAGGTATTGGCGGAACTCGATACCGAGGCGCTGCGTATCGAGCAGGGCGAGCTGAGGGCTGCTCGCTTAGAAGTTCAGGCACGCTTGCAGCAGATTAAACGGGACTTGGAGCGATTCACCGCTCTGTCGGAAAAAGGGTATGTGTCCGCTGGGCAGATGGATGATATCAATAGCCGTCAAAGGGCGACCAGCGCGCAGCTGAATCAAGTGGAAGAAAAATTGCGAGGCGTAAAGCTACGCTTGCAAAAATCGCGGCTACTGGCCCCTTTTGACGGCGAGATTGCCTCGCTTCAAATTGAAGAGGGAGTGGTCGTTGGCCCGGGCCAGGCGGTTATGCAGCTGGTTGAAACGGGCAATAACGAAGCCGTCTTTGGGGTTTCCGACCAGCTCGGCAGGGACCTGGTTCTCGGCCAGGAGATGCAGATCAGGCGGGGCTCTCAACTGTGGGCGGTAAAGCTGTTGTCGGTGTCGCGAAACCTGGATTGGCGAACGCAGACTCGCAGCATTCGCGTGAAGTTGGTGGACGACACCCCGCTCGTTGATGGCGAGACCGTGCATTTGATTTTGCCGGTCGTGCGCAAAAGCGCGGGATTCTGGCTGCCGATGAGTGCACTGCTGGGTGATGTGCGCGGTACATGGGCGGTCTATCAGGTGAGCCAAGATGACAAGGGTGAATACCACCTGCGCAAACGTTCGGTACAGCCTCTGTACCAATACCGCGGGCGCGTCTATGTGCAAGCTGAACTTAACGATGGCGACCAGCTTGTTGAGGCCGGCACACACCGCTTAGCGCCGGGGCAAAAGGTCACCCTGTGGCAGGGCGAGGAGAGTGTCGATGCTGAATAATCCGCGCTACATTGCCCTCGGCGTTGCGTTGGTCCTCGTCGCCGGTTTGGCGGCGGTGGCCAGTCTGCCCAGGCTGGAAGATCCGCGTTTTGGCAATCGTCACGGAATTGTGTTGTCGAGCCTGCCCGGGGCCAGTGCCGAACGAGTTGAAACACTGATCGTCGAGCCGATAGAAACCGAGCTGCGCAGCATTCCGGAGATCAACCACCTGGACTCCACCGCCAAATCCGGGGTTGCCGCGATCAGTATTGAATTTGCCGATGAAGTAAAGCCCGATGATACCGACCGCCTGTGGTCTGAAGTTCGCGACAAGCTGGAAAAGGCAGCGAAAAATCTGCCCGCTGATGCGGCGCCACCGCAGTTGGATCATGAGCGCAACTACGCCTTTACCTGGATTGGTAGCCTTCGCTGGCAGGGGGAAGGGCAGGCGGATTTACTGCGTATGGGGCGCTACGCAGAAGAATTGGCCAGCCATCTGCGCAATCTTCACGGTACCGATATTGTTAAGTTGTGGGGGGCACCGGCCGAGGAAGTTCAGGTTAAGGTAGATGTGATCAAGGCCGGTGCTGTGGGTCTGGACGTGCCCGCAATTGCCGCGCTATTGGGCAATAGCGATGCAAAAACGGCCGCCGGTGAGTTAGTGAGCGATAAGCAACGTCTGTCCATGGAGCTACTGGGTGGCTTCGATCAGATCGAGCGCATTCGTCGCACACCGCTGTTGACCCTGGCTGATGGTGGCTCGTTGCAGTTGCAAGATATTGCCAGGGTCTATCGCGGTGAGCCGGTGGTGCCCAGCGAGCTGGCGATTATTGATGGCGAGCGGAGTATCGCCATTGCAGTGCGAATGCTGCCAACCGTGCGCGGGGATTTGTGGGCCGAGGATCTTCGCCACGAGTTGCAGGAATTCACCAAGAATCTCCCCGATGAAATTGTTGTTGAAGAGTTGTTTTCCCAGGAGCGCTATACCAGTGCGAGGCTCAGCGAGTTAGTCAGCAATATCGCCTTGGGCTTTTTGTTTATCTTCTCCATTTTGCTATTTACCCTGGGCTGGCGCTCGGCGGTAATCGTCGCTTTGTCGCTACCGCTGACCATGCTATACGCGCTGGCCTGCATGAATATCAGCGGCTTGCCCATTCACCAGATGTCGGTAACGGGCTTAATCGTGGCACTGGGCATCATGGTCGACAACGCCATTGTTGTCGCTGATATGGTGCGTCGCTATCGCGAATCCGGCTATTCGGCGGTTGCGGCATCGGTTAAGGCATTTAAACATTTGTGGGTACCGCTGCTGGGCTCCACGCTAACGACCATGCTGACCTTTATGCCGATAGCCATGATGCCGGGCTCCGCTGGCGAATTTATTGGGCCCTTGGCGAACTCGGTGATTTTTGCGCTGTTCGGTAGCTGGATTATTTCACTCTTTATCATCGCGCCTATCGCCGGGCGCTGGCTGTCTGCCGAGCAGGCGCCGGGAATGTCGTCGTCGGCCATCAACCGCTGGTTTCGAGCATTTCTCAGTCGTGCGCTGATGTGGCCGCGACGCGTGGCATTGCTGTGCTGCGTGCTTCCGCTTATTGGCTTTATGGTGTTGAAAACCCTGCCCGAGCAATTCTTCCCGCCCTCGGATCGAGACATGATTGATATCGAGGTGTATTTGCCGGCAGGTACTGGCATACGCGAAACCCAGCGCGCCACTGAGCGTATGTCCGAGTGGATCAATAGCCACAGTGAGATTGAGGCCCTGCATTGGTTTGTTGGGCGCAGTGCTCCTTCGTTTTACTACAACCTGCTGGATAATCGCGACGGCACGCCAAATTACGCGCAGGCGATGACAACGGTTAGTGACCCCACCAATGCAAACCGTCTTGTTTCAGTGCTGCAAGATGAGCTGGACCAGGCCTTTCCCGAGTATCAGACAATTGTTCGGCGTTTGGGCCAGGGGCCGCCAACCATTGCCCCGGTTGAGCTGCGTATATACGGCAGCGATATTGCACAGCTAAAACGCCTTGGCGATGAGGTGAGGCGTATTGCGCTAGACCTCGATGATGTTGTGCACGTGCGAGACTCTCTCGGCGAAGTGGTGCCGAAATTGTGGCTGGACGTGGAAGAGAGCGAGGCCCAGCGCAGTCAGGTTGGGCTGCGCGATGTTTCACAACTGCTCGCGGCAAGTGTCGATGGTGTTATTAGCAGCAGTTTACTCGATGGCAGCGAGCAGCTGCCGGTTAGGGTGTCTGGGGCGGGCGTGAAAGAAACCAGTGTTGACCGCTTCCTGTCCTTCCCCCTTATTTTACCGACGGGGTCGCGGCCATTGTCGGCGATTTCCAGCGCAGAACTGCGTCCCGCGCAAGCCCAGATCACCCGGCGCGATGGTCGGCGAATGAACAAGGTTGAAATCTATGTTCGCGACGGTGTACTGCCAGCGGTGGTGTTAGCGGCGGTGCGCCAGTCCCTGGATGAGCACGACTTTATCGTTCCAGTGGGCTACGAGCTGGAGATCGGCGGAGAGGCCGAGGGTCGCAACCGGGCCGTTGGTAAGCTGATGAGCAGCGTTGGCATCATATTGGTGTTGCTGATCGTGACCGTGGTAATGGCTTTCAATTCTTTCCGTCTGTCGGCGCTGGTGTTTGCAGTGGCCTTTCAGTCGGCGGGACTGGGTATTTTTAGTCTGTGGTTGGCGGGTTATCCCTTCGGCTTTACCGCGATCATCGGTCTGATGGGGCTGATGGGGCTGGCGGTTAACGCGGCGATTGTTATTCTCACGGAGCTAAAGGCATCGCCGTTGGCGATGGCGGGCAATCGCGCAGAGATTGTTGAAACCGTTTCTGAGTGTACGCGTCACATTTCCTCGACGACAATTACCACGGTCGCCGGGCTCGTCCCGCTGTTGATCGCTGAGGGAACATTTTGGCCACCCTTTGCGGTGGTACTTGCTGGCGGCACGGTGTTGACCACTATTCTTTCGCTGGTCTTCGTACCCACCAGCTTTCTGGTACTGCGCCGTCCTTACTTGATGAAATACTTCCCCGGCTTGGCTGAGGATGAATTGAAAGCCGAGCCTAAAGAACAGCTGTCAGCACCGCTTTAGTGTGTGCGAAGGAGGGGGGTAGCGGCTGTATCGATGGCAGCCGCTATGCTTTTTTCACTGACCTTGGGCCAATGCGTGAACGTTGTTGTCCTGTTCTTGCGACAAGGTCTCTAAGGCTTCGACTTTGCCCTTGCAGGCCTGAACGAGTGCATCCTTATTTTTGGCGAGTAAAATACCGAAATTTTCCGCTTTGGCATCGTCTACACCGGGAATTTCACGCTGTAGTAGCGCGGTAAATTGCTCGGCGAGCTCGAGCATTTTGTCGTAAGCGTCCGCGTCTTTTTTGCTGTCAAACATCGTGTTGTCCCTGTCGCACATCCACTTGGCTACAACCGCCATGGTTCACCTCTTGCTGTAGTGATTTTTTATAACTGTATATGTATACAGTTATTGTTTCAAGGGGGAATAAGGCGTCGCTTTTGTTACACTGCGCGCCGTAGCCGTGGGTAAAAGGACCGGGTAGTGAACCTCAATAAAGAAATTCAGCAAATTAATAACAAGCTCGATTTACAGCGCCGAAAGCGTCAAGCGGCGGTGAGTCGGGGTGATGATATCTTGATCGCTCAATTTGACCGTGAAATTGCGGCATTGGAAAAACGACGTGCCAGTATTAAAGGGCAGCAGTCACGCAGTAACAGCAGCAAGGCTGAAATGCTGCAGGCAATGAAGTTCAAGCGGGCTCTAAGCAAGGCCGAGCAAGCTGACATGGGTAAATTGAAAAAATCGGTAAAAGGCTTGGTGGTTGTGCACCCGCTTACCGCACTGGGGCGCGAGATGGGGCTTGAAGAGGTGACAGGCTTTTCCCCTAAGGCTTTCTAGAGCGGGTTAATACGTGCCATTGGGGGCGAGTGTCGCTTTCAGCCCTTTGAGTTGTGACAAAACCGCCACTACGCTATGCCTTGTAGCTCACTTCTTTTTTTCTCCGTGCCGCGCCTAGTTGATTGGCGAGGTTATCGCCGCAACCCATGCAATGACGATTAGCGCTAATAGACTTTCGCGTATTGCAGGCATAAAAAAAGCCGCCCGGAGGCGGCTTGATTTTAACGCAATGGCTTAGGCAGAAACTTCAGTAATCTCTACTGAGGCAATGCGCGCACCTTCTTCAGCGCCTTTCTGGAAGGACTCAATTTGATCGAAGTTCATGTAGCGGTAAATGTCCGCTGACATGCTCTTCAGGTTTTGAGTGTATTCCAGGTACTCTGCAGGCGTAGGCAGGCGACCAACAATTGCGCCAACCGCTGCCAGCTCGGCAGAGGTCAGGTAAACGTTGGCGCCAGTACCCAAGCGGTTGGGGAAGTTACGTGTAGACGTAGACAGCACCGTGGCACCATCGGCAACACGTGCCTGGTTACCCATACACAGCGAGCATCCTGGCATTTCCATACGCGCGCCAGCGGCACCGAAGATGTTGTAGTAACCTTCTTCCATCAGCGTGTGCTGGTCCATCTTGGTTGGTGGCGACAACCACAGACGGGTAGAGAGGCTGCCTTTGTGGGCGTCCAGCAGTTTACCGGCTGCGCGGAAGTGACCGATATTGGTCATGCAGCTACCGATAAAGACTTCATCAACTTTGTCGCCGGCAACTTCAGACAACAGCTTGGCATCGTCTGGGTCGTTCGGGCAGCAAACCACGGGCTCGGTCAGCTGGTCCAGATCGATTTCGATAACTGCTGCGTATTCCGCATCTGCATCGCCTTCGAGCAGGCTTGGGTTGGCCAGCCACTCTTCCATTTTGCGAGCGCGACGCTCAAGTGTGCGTGCATCGCCGTAGCCTTCGCTGATCATCCAGCGCAGCAGGGTGATGTTTGAACGCAGGTATTCTGAAATTTCCTCGATACCTTGCTTGATGGTACAGCCCGCAGCAGAGCGCTCAGCAGAGGCGTCAGACAATTCAAAGGCTTGTTCTACCGTCAGGCCTTCCAAACCTTCGATCTCAAGAATGCGGCCAGAGAAGATGTTCTTCTTGCCTTTTTTCTCAACCGTCAGGTGACCATCTTTGATGGCTTGGTAGGGAATCGCGTGAACCAGATCGCGCAGGGTAATACCGGGCTGCATTTCGCCTTTAAAGCGCACCAGCACAGACTCGGGCATATCCAGTGGCATAACGCCAGTGGCTGCAGCAAAAGCGACCAGACCAGAACCTGCAGGGAAGGAGATACCCATTGGGAAGCGGGTGTGAGAGTCGCCGCCAGTACCGACTGTGTCAGGAAGCAGCATGCGGTTCAGCCAGCTGTGGATGATGCCGTCGCCGGGGCGCAGAGAGACACCGCCGCGCGTCATAATGAAGTCTGGCAGGCTGTGCTGGGTGTCGATGTCAACGGGCTTGGGGTAAGCCGCGGTGTGGCAGAAAGACTGCATGGTCAGGTCGGCAGAGAAACCGAGGCAGGCCAGATCTTTCAGCTCGTCGCGGGTCATCGGGCCAGTGGTGTCCTGAGAGCCGACGGTAGTCATTTTGGGCTCGCAGTAAGTGCCGGGGCGTACGCCTTGGCCTTCGGGCAGGCCGCAAGCGCGTCCGACCATTTTCTGGGCCAATGTGAAGCCTTTACCAGTGTCGGCGGGCTGCGAAGGCACGCGGAACAGAGTCGAGGGCTCCAGGCCTAATGATTCGCGTGCTTTTGTGGTCAGACCACGGCCGATGATAAGGTTGATGCGGCCACCAGCGCGCACTTCGTCCAGCAGGACGTCGGATTTCAGGCTGAATTCGCTGAGAGTTTCGCCAGTTTCAACGTTCTTGATCACGCCGTCATAGGGGCGAATTTCAATCACATCGCCCATGTTGAGTTTTTCAACGTCGGCTTCAAAAACCAGGGCGCCAGCATCTTCCATGGTGTTGTAGAAGATAGGGGCAACCTTGCCGCCAATACACACACCGCCACCGCGCTTGTTGGGCACGCCGGGGATGTCGTCACCGAAGAACCACAGTACCGAGTTGGTGGCAGATTTACGTGAAGAGCCCGTGCCAACAACGTCGCCAACCATTGCGATTGGGTGGCCTTTCTTCTCCAGCTCAGCAATTTGGGCCAAGGGACCAATTTTGCCTTGCTCGTCGGGCTTGATGCCGTCGCGCTCCATTTTGTACATGGCCAGTGCGTGCAGCGGGATATCAGGACGCGACCACGCGTCTGGCGCGGGTGACAGGTCATCGGTGTTGGTTTCGCCAGTCACCTTGAAGACAGTTTTAACAATGCTTTCGGGCACGTCATCGCGGCTGGTGAACCATTCGCCATCTGCCCAGCTTTGCATAACCGCTTTAGCCAGCTCGTTACCGGCTTTGGCTTTTTCTTCCACATCGTGGAAAGCATCAAACATCAGCAAGGTGTGCTTGAGCTCTTCGGCAGCCAGAGGAGCCAGTGCTGCGTCGTCGAGGAGTTCAACCAGTGTTGCGATGTTGTAGCCGCCGTGCATGTTGCCCAGCAGTTTAACGGCTTCTTCTTTGGTGATGAGAGGGCTGCTAGCCTCGCCTTTAACGATGGCAGACAGGAAGCCTGCTTTTACGTAGGCTGCTTCATCCACGCCCGGTGGCACGCGGTTCGAGATCAGATCTACCAGCGTCTCTTCTTCACCGGCTGGCGGATTCTTGAGTAGCTCAACTAAGCCGGCTACTTGCTCTGCGTTCAGGGGCTTGGGGACGATGCCCTGCGCCGCGCGCTCCTCGACATGCTTGCGATATGCTTCTAGCACTGTTAACTCCTCTCTCTATCAGTTTCGGTACCCGTAGTCCGGGATCGCCGGAGGCCGGGGCTATCGATGCCCGTCATCGATGCGAAATGGGGTGGCAAGTATACTGAAAAACCCTACCCAGGTTAAGGTTTGTTAAGAATAGGGCGTGGATATCGACAGGATTATTACCACTGCTGCGGTTTTCCTCCAAAAAGCCACCGCCGACGTAACATAAGCGTGAATAATGCAGTGATTTGGCTACCTTAATGACGATAGCGGCGTTGGTGCCGCAAGCGGTGAGTGTGCCGCCCCGCCTGGAAAGGTCGGCGCGGGGGCAATGGCATTCACCTATCTTTTCGCGGTGGGCTGACCCTTGTTTCAGGGGACGCGCTCGCTTACTCTTTTGCCTCGTTTAAAAACGTTCTCGGGAGTTGTTTTGTCTGATTTGCTACGCCGTGTGGCGACACCTTGTATTGGTGTTTGCTCTACTGGTATCGGTGACGATGTTTGCCGTGGCTGCAAGCGTTTTTGTCACGAGGTGATTCACTGGAATAGCTACAACCAGGAGCAGAAGCGCATCATTGACGAACGCCTGGACCAGTTCCTGGTGCAGGTGATGCAGGACAAACTTCATATTATTAATGCCGAGCTGCTGGCCTGGCAGTTGGGCGTGCAACGTGTGCGCTATCCCGCGCAGAAAGACCCTTATATATGGTTGTTTCAATTGCTGCGCGCCGGTGCCGGGCAAATAACAGAGCCGCGAAAGTATGGCTTTGTTGTCGATAGTGTCTGGCGCGACAGTAGCCTGCTGGAATTGCGGGAGGCCATTGACCGCGAGTTCTATCTGCTTTCGCAGGCTCACTACGAGCGCTACATCGGCCGCTATATGCAAAAAGAGGGCTGAGGCCGGCCCATCGTGCTGATATACTTCCGCGTTTTTTCAGGGCAGTGAGTATGGCCGTCGACATTTCTGAAATTCTGGATTTTCTCCCTTGTGAGACGCCCAATGAATGGGTTGATGCGGCCTTAGCCCACCCCGAAGAGCTGCTCATTGATCACGCCAACTGCGAAAAAAAGGCCGCGGGCACTGCGCTGAACTTAATGTTTCGCTATGTGGATAAGCTGGATCTTCTCAACAAGATGTCCCGGCTTGCTCGCGAAGAGTTGCGACACTTTGAGCAGGTGCTGGCGATAATGAAAAAACGCGGGGTTGCCTACCGGCATATTTCGTCGGCGCGCTACGCAAATGGTTTACGGGAGCTGTGCCGCAGCAGCGATCCCGGTAAATTAGTGGATATCTTGGTCTGTGGGGCGTTGATAGAGGCCCGCAGTTGTGAGCGTTTTGCGCGGATCGCGCCGGAACTCGATGACGAACTGGGTGCATTCTACCTCTCTCTGCTCAAGTCTGAGTCCCGGCATTTCAAAGACTATTTAAGCCTCGCACAGCGCTATTCAGACGAGCCCATTGCGCCGCGTGTCGCGCTGTTTTGTGAGCGAGAGAAAGAGTTGATTCTCACGCCTGATGAGGTGTTCCGGTTCCATAGCGGGCCGCTGCTCGCAGCCTAAGGTGCCGGCTGAGCTGGTCTAGCCCATGGAGCCGGTGCTGAGCAGTTGATCCGCTAAGTCTTCAACACTGCGGTTTTGTCGCTGTGCATTTTTCTTTAGCAGGGCCTCGGCCTGGTGAGGGGCAAGTGAGAAGTTGTCCACGATGAAGGTGATAGCTTCATGGGTTTTCAGCCGCTGTTTGGATGAAAATTGCGCAGCAGCGACTTCAGTTTGCAACTGCTGATGGCTGTGAAGCTCGCTAATCGCAATATCAATTAACGCTTGCAGCAAACTGTCGCGAAGGCTGCTGATGGCGTACAGGCTGATATCGAGTTCGGCGGCTAGCCGAGCGATCCCCTCAGATGCTCTGCCGAAGAGACTGATAATGGTTTGGGGGCTGTCGCGCCGGGTGTGGGCGACATGTTCGAGCACATCGCGCCGTGGCGAGCCAGTGCGGGCGAAAATGAGCTCCGGTGGCCAGCGCTCCAGCTCATCGTACAGGTCGCTGTCCTTTTCCGTGCTTCTGCATTCGATGCCGGCGCGAGCGAGTGCTGTTGCCAAGTGCTTGGCGTCCTCAGGTGCTAGGTCGATAAGTAGTGCTCTCATCCGCGTGCCGATGCCTGTTGGGGGTTCATAAGTCGCAGTGCCGACAATTCGGGCTCTGGTAGCGGCAGCGCTTCGAGATACTTTAAGGTCCCGCCAACCCCAATGATTTTTCCATCTATAAACTGGTTGGGTCCCAGCTGCTGGGAGTCTGAAAACAGCATTTTCTGAGGCAGATTGCCCTCCGTTTTGCGGTCGATCTGGGGGCTGTCGATTCCCAGGGAGGCGGCGACCTGGCGATATAAGTCGGGTTTGAAAATGGCCCTTGCCGTGTCGTCGAGCTTGATGGGCATTTTTAACAGTTGCCAGCGGTACATTTGTGAGATGTACCAATCAATGTGGCTCAGCCAGGGAAAGTTGGCGCAGTAGCGGTGGAAAACATGGAAGTCGGCCACCTCTTCCGGGGCTTCCCCGTGATGGCGCTGAGAGAAGCCGCGAAGTGATAGCGCAACAGTGTCCTCGGGTAGGGCGATATAGGCAGCTTGACTAATGATCTTGGCGGCGCGACGACGGTTCTCTTTTTTATCCAGCCATTGGCAGGCCCGAAGCAGTGCACGAAGCACTGCTCGGTGGCTGTTGGGATGATGGTGGCTCCATTGCTCAGTGACGGCGAAGACTTTCTCCGGGCTGTTGTTCCACAATTGGTATTTGGTCGCCACGACATGCCCGAGTCGTTGTTGAACGGCCAGCGTATTCCACGGTTCGCCAACACAAAAGCCGTCGATATTACCCTCGCTCAACGCGGTAACCATCTTCGGTGGTGGTACCACGACCAGCTCGACATCGCGCTCGGGGTCGATGCCAGCGCTCGCCAGCCAATAACGCAGCTCAAAACTTTGGGTTGAGCAGGGGTAAACGATGCCCAAGCGCAAGGGCGCCGCTGACGCCTCGCGCACTTGAAGGTGCTGTTTTAGTGCCCCTGCGGCGGCGCTGGGGCAGCGAGCGGAGTGGGGGTCAATAGCGGCCAGGTGTTGGAACAGCTCATTGCTGAGCGTAATGGCATTGCCGTTGAGATCCAGAACCATGCCGCTGACAAAATCGAAACGTGGACCGCCAATGCCGAGTCGGCTGGCCAGTGGCATGGAGGCGAGCATCTGCGCCCCATCCAGAATTCCCAAGCCTACTTTGTCGCGAATGGCGGCCCATGAGGTTTCCCGGCAAAGCTCAACGTCAAGGCCTTCTGCTGCGAAGTAGCCTTTCTCAAAGGCAATGACCAAGGGTGCGCAATCCGTGAGAGGGATGAAGCCCAGCCGCAGGCGCGGCTTTTCTGGCGGTGTTGCCGTTGTGGGGTGGGGCATGCCAAGAGTTCCTGATATTACCGTATTGGTCGTTATATACGGGGTAACTCAGCAATACTTATGCCAGTCTTCTTGGGGGCTTTCGGGGTGCGTTGTGCAGTGTGGGCGCTAATGACGAGCATGCCATACCGCCCCAGTGAAAAAGAAAGTGCGCGAGTTTGGGGCGGCCTTTCGCAAACGCCCAAAAGTGGTGCGCAATTTAGATATCGAAGGCGCGGAGTACGATCTCGCTATCCTTGCAATCGAGCACCCAGCCTTGGCGGTGCCAGTCGCCGAGTACGATGCGTTCGGCTGGCTTGTTGTTAAGGGTAAAAGCATGTCGCGCGGGACGATGAGTGTGGCCGTGAATCAGTCGCTGGCAATGATGCTGGGTCATGATGCGTTCTACCTCTGAGGGCGTGACGTCCATGATATCTTCGGCCTTGTTGCTATTGGCTTCACTGCTGGCGGCGCGCAGCTGTTTGGCGAGGGCGCGGCGCTCGCTAAGACTTTTGCTTAACACCTGTGCCTGCCACTCTGGAGAGCGAGCCATTGCCCGATACTGCATATATTCGGCGTCGCCGGTGCATAGGCTATCGCCATGCATCAACAGCGTGGGCTCGCCGAGTAAGTCGATCACGCAGGGGTCGTCGAGGCGTGTTGCCGAGACCGCTTGGCAAAATGCATCACCGACTAAGAAGTCGCGATTGCCGTGCATAAAATACACTTGGCAGCCGGTATTGCTGAGTTCGAGGAGGGCGGTTTTGACCTGCTCAATCAGGGGGCTACTGTCATCGTCGCCCAGCCAGCTCTCAAAGAAGTCGCCAAGAATGTAGAGCGCGTTCGCCTTGGAGGCGTCGTCTTGCAGAAACTGGCAGAACGCCCGGGTGATATCCGGGCGCTGCTCGTCAAGGTGCAAGTCTGAAATAAACAGACTGCGCATAGCCTAGCCTTGCCACTCCGCTTTTTCGATGATCACATCGTCGGCGGGAACGTCTTGATGACCCGCGGCGCTGGTAGTGCGTACCGCTTTAATTTTTTCAACAACGTCCATACCTTCGCTGACTTTGCCAAATACCGCGTAGCCCCAGCCCTGCATGTTTTTGCCGCTGTGGTTCAGGAAGTCGTTGTCTTTCACATTGATAAAGAATTGCGCGCTGGCAGAGTGTGGGTCCATGGTGCGTGCCATTGCCAAGGTGCCAACAGTGTTTTTGAGGCCATTATCTGCTTCGTTTTCAATGGGCTCGCGGGTTGCTTTTTGTTTCATGCCGGGCTCGAAACCGCCGCCTTGAATCATAAAGCCGTCGATAACGCGGTGGAAGATGGTGCCGTCGTAAAAGCCTTCCTCAACGTACTGCTTAAAATTTTCTGCGGTCTTGGGCGCGTTTTCGAAGTCGAGTTCGATCTTGATGTCACCAAAATTTGTTTTAAAGATAACCATTTGCGTTGATTCTCGCTTATAAGCCGAAATTAAAGCCGCTATAATACGGTTTTTGCATTGGCGGCGAAACCGGGCCTACGTTTGCCGTCGACAACCTTTATGCATCGTGCGCCTGTCACTGGCGCAATAAACCAAGAGATTTGCGATTCAATGAGTGAACAAGACGTCACTGGTAATAACTTTTTGCGCGGCATCATCCGCAAGGATATCGAGGAAGGCCGCCTGAGTGGTTCACTGGTCACCCGATTTCCTCCGGAGCCCAATGGCTTTTTACATATTGGTCACGCCAAGTCGATTTGCCTGAATTTTGGTCTGGCTGAGCATTTTGGCGGCCAGTGTCATTTGCGTTTCGACGACACCAACCCCGCCAAGGAAGAGCAGGCCTATATTGATGCTATTCAGGAAGATATTCAGTGGTTGGGCTATCAGTGGGCAGGGCCAGTACGCTATGCCTCTGATTATTTTGACACGCTCTATGACTACGCGGTGGCGTTGATCAACGCCGGTAAGGCATACGTGTGCGAACTTAGCGCAGAGCAGGCGCGAGAGTATCGCGGCACGTTAACTGAGCCGGGCCGAAACAGTCCCTTTCGCGAGCGCAGTCCTGAAGAGAACCTCGCTGAGTTTGAGGCGATGCGCAACGGTGAATACGAAGAGGGTGCGAAAGTGCTGCGCGCCAAAATCGACATGTCAGCGCCGAATATTAATTTGCGCGACCCGATCATTTACCGCATACGCAAGCAGACCCATCACCAAACGGGTGATAAGTGGTGTATTTATCCCACCTATGACTTCACTCACGGTCAGTCCGATGCCATTGAGGGGATTACGCACTCGATCTGCACCTTGGAGTTTGAAGATCATCGCCCGCTGTACGAATGGTTTATAGAAAACCTGCCGGTGCCAGCCGAGCCCAAGCAGTATGAATTTGCGCGCCTGAATATCAATTACACCGTTACCAGCAAGCGCAAGTTGAAAGCACTGGTTGACGAGAATATTGTCGCTGGCTGGGATGACCCGCGCATGCCGACTATTGCCGGGATGCGTCGCCGTGGCTTCACGCCCGCAGCGCTGCGCCATTTTTGCGAGATGGTGGGTGTGGCCCGCAGTGAGGGGATTGTCGACATGGCGATGCTTGAGCACGCGATCCGCGATGACCTCGATAAAAATGCGCCGCGCGCAATGTGCGTGATGGATCCGCTAAAGCTGGTTATTCACAATTACCCGCAGGGCCAGGTGGAGCAGCTTGGCGCACCGGGCCACCCCAATCGCGATAACCTGGGTGAGCGCCAGCTACCGTTCACGCGCGAGGTTTATATCGAGCGTGATGATTTCCGTGAAGAGGCGAACAAGAAGTTCAAACGGCTGGTGCTGGGTAAAAAAGTGCGGTTGCGCAATGCCTATGTGCTGCTCGCTGAGCAGGTGGTCAAAGATGAGCAGGGCAATATTGTTGAGGTTCACTGCAGCTATGACCCAGATACTCTCGGTGCAGACCCCAGCGATGGCGTAAAGCCCAAGGGGGTGATTCACTGGGTTTCTGCCAGTGAAGGTCGTCGGGCGACGGTTCGCATTTATGACCGGCTCTTTAACCACGCCTCACCGGATCGCGGCGGTGAAGATTTCTTGGAGCATGTTAACCCCGACTCATTGAGTGTTGTGGAAGACTGCTGGATAGAGCCGGGCTTGGCCAATTGCGCGCCGGAGAGCCGTTTCCAATTTGAGCGCACCGGCTATTTCGTTGCTGACCGTTACGAGCACTCGGCGGAGCAGCCCGTATTCAACCGCACAATTGCGCTGCGCGATAGTTGGGGTAAGGCGGAGGCCTGAGGCCACCACATAGGCACGACACATAAATAGTCACTACCCTTAAATAGATACTCGGCGCTTCTCTACGCGCCGACGGAATAAGCGAAAGCATCAGTATGCAGATATACAACACCCTGAGTCGCAAGAAAGAAGCCTTTACACCGATCGAAGCTGGCAAAGTGAAGATGTACGTTTGCGGCATGACCGTCTACGACTACTGCCACTTGGGGCACGCGCGGGTGTTGGTGGCTTTTGATGTGATCAGCCGCTATTTGCGCGCCAAGGGTTACGAGCTGAACTATGTGCGCAATATCACCGACATCGATGACAAGATCCTGCGCCGTGCAGACGAAAACGGCGAGGATTACACCGCGTTGACCGAGCGCTTCATTACGGCGATGCATGAAGATGCGGAGCGTTTGGGGGTAGCGCCTCCGGATGCCGAGCCGCGAGCGACTGGGCATATAGAAGATATTCTGGCAATGATCGCACGGTTGATCGAGCGCGGCTTTGCCTACGCGGCAGACAACGGCGATGTTTACTATCGTGTGAGTCGCTTCGAGGGCTACGGCAAGCTATCCGGTAAGAAGCCAGACGAATTGCTATCGGGAGCGCGAATAGCGGTTGACGAGGCCAAAGAAGACCCGCGCGATTTTGCGCTGTGGAAGGCCGCAAAAAGTGGCGAAGTCAGCTGGCCGTCACCCTGGGGAGAGGGGCGTCCTGGTTGGCACATCGAGTGCTCGGCGATGTCCACCTGCTGCCTGGGCGATAATTTTGACATTCATGGCGGTGGCCCGGATTTGGTTTTCCCTCACCATGAAAACGAAATCGCGCAGTCTGAGGCGGCTACCGGTAAGCCCTATGCGAACACCTGGATGCATGCCGGGGCCGTGCGTGTGGACAACGAAAAGATGTCCAAGTCACTGGGTAACTTCTTCACTATTAGGGAAATTCTCGACAAATATCACCCGGAGGTGGTGCGCTATTTTCTGATCTCCAGTCACTACCGCAGTGCCATCAACTACTCCGAGGATAATCTGCAAATTGCCAGGCAAAACCTCGAGCGCTTCTACCACGCCCTGAAAGGGCTGCCCGTCGAGCCGGTAACGCCATACAACAAATTGCCAGCAGACAATCGCTATGTGCAGCGCTTTGATGCGGCCATGAGTGATGACTTTGCAGCGCCGGAAGCGCTGGCTGTGTTATTTGACCTGGTGCGCGAGCTCAATAACGCCCGCGCCGCTGGCGAGGACGCAGTAGTGACAGAACAGGCGGCGCTGCTGCGTTCGCTCGGTGCGCTTCTGGGTATTCTGGGTTGCGAGGCAGAGGCCTTCCTGCAGGCAGGTAGTGCGGGTGAATTGAGCGCCGAGGAGATTGAATCCTTGATCGCCGAGCGGGTACAGGCCAAGAAAGACCGGGATTTTGCTCGCGCCGACGGTATTCGTGCTCAACTGCTTGAAGGTGGCGTGGTGCTAGAAGACAGTCGCGAGGGGACGACCTGGCGGCGGGCCTAAGCTCGCCGACGTCGGCGTTTAATTATTGCGCCAACCGCGCTCATTATTGCAAAGGCAATAACCACTCCGAGGCTATTGGCAAGCAGGTCGCCGCCTGAGGGCGCGCGGCCGGGCATCCAGGATTGCCCGTATTCCATGGCGGCGCTGTAGAGAATAATCGCGATGGCGAATAGCAGGCGCCCGCGCAGGGTGTTGGCAACCGGATAAGCGAAGCCCATAAACACTGCGTAGGCAATGAAGTGTTGGGCTTTGTCCCAGAGCGTGATGTCCGGCAAGGTGCTGGCGGGCGTTAGTGATAGGGCGGTGATTACAGTGGCGTACACGGACAGCAGCAGCCATTGCTGCCAGCGCTTAAGCCACATGGCTATACCTTCTCTTGCCGGTAGTCGTCAGCCAGCAGTCCTTGCAGTCGGCGCTCGGCGACCTTAGTGATCGCATCCACATCGGTGTCTGCTGAATAATCTTCAAGCGGGAAGCGCTCGTTATGGAATGTCACTGAAGTAAAGGGCAGTGGAACCTTGAATTTGTCCCAGGTTGATTGAATCCGCCAGCCTTTGTAATCCACACGCATTAAGTAGAGCGGGAGTCCGGTCTTTCTCGCGAGTGCTACCGCGCCGGCTTTCATTTCGTGGCGTGGGCCGCGAGAGCCGTCTACCGTGAATACCGTTACCGATGCCGTTTTACTTCGTCGCAACAGCTGGAAAAACGCATCGCGGCCGCCGCGGCTCGGTGAGCCAAGTGCCACTTGGTAACCGTAGCGCTCTAGGGCTTTACCGATGGCGTAACCAAAGTGATTCTGTGATGCGATCGTGCTGGCGTTGCTGTGCGCAAAGTACTTGCACAGCGGCAGTAGCTCGTCGTGAAACACCGCGATTACGCACGGCGTTTCAATGCTAGGTTTATTGCGAAAGCGCACGCTGCGCGTCAGCAAAAATAAACCGTGCATAAAGCCGATTAAAATACCGCGTGCTGCTTTCTGCCCCGGGCCAATAACCTTGGGCTTGCGTTGTCGTTTTGCCACGGAGTCGCCTTAGGCCAGTGCTTTCTCGCCTGAATCGACGCTTTGGAATATGAGGGTGTTAATGGTCATGGGGCCAACACCGCCCGGTACCGGAGTAATGGCACTTGCGCGCTCGTGCAGCGGGGCGAGTTCAATATCGCCAACGCCGCCTGGGTGGTAACCGGCATCGACGACGACGGCGCCATCTTTCACCCACTCAGCTTTAATAAACTCCGGTTTGCCCACGGCGCCGACGAGAATATCGGCCTGCTTGATCAGCACGGGCAAATTTTGCGTTCGGGAGTGGCAAATGGTGACTGTGGCATTGGCTTCCAGCAACATCATTGCCATGGGCTTGCCAAGAATCGCGCTGCGGCCAACGACAACAGCGTGCTTGCCTTCGATATCAATCTTATAGTGCTCCAACAGGCGCATGATGCCTTTGGGGGTGGCGCAGCCGTAGGCGTCTTCGCCCATTGCCATGCGGCCGAAGCCCAGGCAGGTGACGCCGTCGACATCTTTATGCAAGGCGATAGCGTCAAAACAGGCGCGCTCATCAATTTGGGCGGGCACGGGGTGTTGAAGGAGGATGCCGTGCACATTGCTGTCGTTATTCAGTTCGTCGATCTTTGCCAGCAACTGCTCGGTGGTCGTGGAGGAGGGCAGCTCAACGGCCATAGAGTCCATGCCCACGCGTCTGCAGGCGTTGCCTTTCATCTTTACGTACGTCGCAGAGGCGGGGTCGTCGCCAACCAAAATCGTCGCCAGAATGGGGGTTTTGCCACCGGACTTTTCTTTGAGTGCTGCCACTCGAGTTGAAAGCTGTTGTTCCCAGCTTGCCGCCAGTGCCTTGCCGTCCAGAATTTGTGCCGCCATCCCGGTTGTCTCCGAAAAAGATGATTGAAAATAAGCTGTTATTGTCGCACGCCGAAAATGCACTGGCCAATAAAGTCGTAAGTTTTTTTTCTAAAATTGTTGACGCCTCAGAGGTGTCTGCGTATCATGCGCAGCTCCTGTAAGGGGGCATGAGTTACACATGTTTCGGGGTATAGCGCAGTCTGGTAGCGCGCCTGCTTTGGGAGCAGGATGTCGGGAGTTCGAATCTCTCTACCCCGACCATTTCGTCAACTCTTGACGCTTTTTGCGCCCGTAGCTCAGCTGGATAGAGCAACGGCCTTCTAAGCCGTCGGTCACAGGTTCGAATCCTGTCGGGCGTGCCATTACAGGTCAAGTCATACGTTATGGTGGCCGTAGCTCAGTTGGTAGAGTCCAGGATTGTGATTCCTGTTGTCGCGGGTTCGAGCCCCGTCGGCCACCCCATCTTATTGTCTTAATTTTCTCCTCGAATTATTTGCCGTAGAGCATCGCGACGGTCGTCGTGTCTTCGTGCATTATGTTTTGATGCTTTGTTTATTGCGTTTGGGTGGGCATCCCGGCGGCGTTCCAGCGGCCTGTGTTTGCGCGCTGCTAATAACGCCGCCTCGCGGAGCAGTCTAGCGCAGGCAGTCCAGGTAGGCGGCAATCGCTCGATCCAGGCCAAGTTCAATAGCGTCCACGGTGAAGGCGTGGCCGATCGACACTTCCAGCAGTTGATCCACGCTGCGCTTGAAGAGCGCTAAGTTGTGCAGGTTAAGGTCGTGGCCTGCATTCAGGCCCAAGCCGCTTTCGGCGGCAACGCGGCTGGCGTTGACGAAACGGGCGAGGCAGTTCTCCTGCTGAGGGCTCCCATAGGCTTGGGCATAGGGGCCGGTATACAGCTCGATGCGGTCGGCGCCGAAGGTTTTGGCTAGGCGTATTTGTTCGGCATCGGGGTCCATAAACAGGCTGACCCGCACACCCATTGTACGAAGCTCTTCGATAATAGGCGCAATTTTTTCTCCGTCGCGCTTGAGGTCGAAACCGTGGTCGGAGGTTAGCTGGCTGTTGTTGTCCGGCACCAGGGTGCACTGAGCGGGGCGAGTCCGGCGAATGATCTCCATGAAACCGGGATAGTCACTGACGCCAGTCCGATCGCTTTTCATGGGGGCGGCCAGCGGGTTGCCTTCAATATTAAACTCCACGTCCAGCACGTCTGCTAAGGCGTAGCAGTCGTCTGCCCGTATGTGGCGCTGGTCGGGGCGAGGGTGGACGGTAATACCTTGTGCGCCTGCAGCAATACAGCGCTTCGCGTGTTCGATGACACTTGGGTACTCGGTGTCGCGCGAGTTTCTAATTAAGGCAATTTTGTTCAGGTTGATGCTGAGTGCGGTCATCGCGGCCTCTGGCTATTTAGTGGCGGGGCTTGCCTTGCTGATGCTGATTCGCTCCAGAATAATCGGCTCCATGGGCACGTCCTCAAAGTCGCCGACGCGCTGGGTGCGCACATTGCTAATGTCTCTTACGACATGCTGCCCATCAATGACATGGCCGAACACCGCATAGCCGTCGCGGCCCATGCGTGCGTCGAGCGACAGATTCATTCGCAGGTTAATAAAAAACTGCGAGCGGGCACTATTCGGGTCGTCGGTTCTCGCCATGGCAACCGTCCAGCGCTGATTGCTCAGCCGGCTGGCCTTGGACTCGTTAACAATCGGTTCGCCGTTGGGTTTTTCAACCATATCCGCTGTAAAGCCGCCGCCTTGAACGACAAAGCGGCGAATGACGCGATGAAAAATGGTTCCGTCGTAGAAACCGCTTTTCGCGTAATTGAGGAAATTTTCCACGGTAATGGGCGCGCGGTCTGGCAACAGCTCAATGCGGATATCTCCCTTGCTGGTGTGCAGGGTGACAACGGGCTTATCGCCAGCGTGGGCAGGCGCGATGCTGAGTGAGAGTAAAAGGCATAAAAAAGCGGTTATACGCATCGTCTTAGCCCCATTCGGAACGCCGCTTAGGCATCATGCGTGGGACGATTAGAGCGATCATTACGCCGATAAGCACCGCGAAAGCGCCGTTTAGGAAAAATTCGTTTTCTTTGTTTTCACGCAGGCGAGCGTTATCGGTCTTGAGCACATCGACCTCACTGCTCAGCATCTGGTTGCTCTCAAGCAGACGGCGGTTGTCGCTGTCGAGTTTAATGGCGTTGGCAGAGATGCGTTTGATCGCATCCAGCTCTTCGCTGAGGGCGGTGTTCTCACGTTCTAGTTGTTCCACAATGGAGGCAGTTTGCTCACTGCTTTGCGTGGTGTTTTTGAGTTGCTCGCGGAGGGCTTTGTTTGCCTCACTGAGTCTGCTGAGTTTGGCTTCCGCTTCTTTTAAGCGTGTGCGTGCAACGGGCGCCTCGACAAGGTAGTGGCTGGGCAGCCAGCCTTCGGTACCGCTTGTTGTTTTGACTTTAGAGTAGCCCGTGCTCTCGTTGGTGGTAATGAGTTCAAGCTTAGTGCCACTGGGCAGGCCGCGATGAACGATTCGGTATTTGCTGCCATCCCCAACACGAAGTGGTACATAAACCTTGTCGCTGATATAGCGGGTTTCGGCGAACAGTTGGCCAGACAGGGTGAGCAGGACGGTCACAAGGCCGAGAAGGGTGAGTTTCTTCACTGTTAATTCCACTTTAAAAAATTGCGGTAAGGTATTAATGAATAAGAGTAATGTACATGGTTGCAGACTGCAATTTGGCGCCCTGTTCTAGGGCAGTACTTTTTTAAACGGTTTTACACTAACTTTGCTGTACACGCCGGCCGCAATGTAAGGGTCTGCATCGGCCCACCGCTGAGCATCTTCCAGGCTGGGAAATTCGGCGATCACCAGGCTTCCGGTGAAACCCGCGTCTCCCGGGTCGTTGCTGTCAATGGCGGGGTGAGGGCCGGCAACTAAGAGCCTGCCATCGGCTTTTAGTTCCTCTAGGCGCGCGAGGTGGGCAGGGCGCGCGGTCAGGCGCTTTTCTAAGCTGTTGCTGACGTCTTCACTGAGAATGGCGTAAAACATGATTAGTTTTGATCCTGGTGTAATCTAAAAATCTGTTCGAGCTCCAGTGCTGTGAGGCTCTTAACTCTGTTCATTAGGTAGAACAGGGCGCCCATCATCACGATTGTGCAGGGCAGTGCGATGACGGGAAAGCTGAGTCCGGTCATTTTTCCCAGCTGGGCACTGTACTCCGGGGTGCCTGGAGGGCTGACCAAAATAAACTTGGCGAGCAGGTAATTCAGGGTCGAGGACAGGAAAAAAGAGAAAGCCAGTAAGTAGGTTGCTCGGCGAAGGGCTACGTTGAAGGCGTTGTGGGCATTGTGCTCACTAAGCGCCTTCTCGATACGCGCGGTGTCGACAACCTCATCGTTGAACAACAGCGTTTTGATCAGCGGATAGGGCGTGTATAGTGACAGCAACGTAGCAAGGCCTATCAGGCCGGGGATCGCCGCCTCTTTAATGGCGATATATTGAGGGTCCAGCTCCAACAGGCTGATCCCGCCGGTCAGTAAGATGCTGACGAAACCGAGTATGGAAAAAATGTTGGTGCGGCGGGTTTTAATATAATCCCATGCGCCGAAGCTCACGGGAAAAGCCAGTGCGATAATGATGCTCAGGCTAGGCCCCAAGTCTTCTTCGCCGCTGAACTTGGTGAGTATCAGCGTCGGTATCACAATATTGAATAAAAGGTTGGTCACGGCACTGTGCCGTGGCTTGCCCTGATTGTTTGGGGGCATGGTTCGTCCTGTGGTCGGGATTGTCTGCGCGAATGCGCGGCTCACTATAACCATTTTCCCGCGTTATCACTAGCGCAGGGGGTGAGCGCCACAGAGGTGCTGGAGTATTAAAGCTTGATAATCGATTTACACACCCATAGCACCGCCTCCGATGGCGGTTTGACCCCCAAGGAGTTGGTGGCGCGCGCGGTCGATCGTGGCGTTGATCTGTTGGCAATTACTGATCACGATACGGTCGATGCTTACCAGGCGCTAGAAGACCTTCCCGGCGATCTGCAGCTGGTGTGTGGTGCGGAGTTTTCATGCAACTGGAATGGCGTCAACATTCACGTATTGGGTTTGGGGCTGGACGTATCTGAGCCGCTGCTGTGCGATGCCATCGCGGGGCAGAAAGTGGCGCGGGAGCAGCGCAGCGAGACAATTGCCGCCCGTTTAAGCAAGAAGGGCATCGATATTGATGTTGAGGCATTGCGGAGCAGTGTGGCTGACCGGCCGCTGGGTAGACCAGACTTCGCCCGTTATATGGTTGAAAAGGGCTATGTGGGGTCGATGAATGAGGCCTTTGACCGCTTTTTGGGCGCTGGCAAAATTGGCGATGTAAAGGCGATGTGGCCATCGTTGGCGTCTGTGCTGTCATGGATACACGCTGGCGGTGGTGTGGCTGCGATTGCTCACCCTATGCACTACAAAATGACCAATGCAAAGCTGCGTCGCTTGCTCACAGAGTTTAAAGACCTGGGCGGCGAGGCGCTGGAGGTGTGTAATGGCCGGCCTGCGGACCAAGAGTTACGTTACCTACGTGAGCTGTGCAGGCACTTTGAATTTGAAGCGTCGGCTGGCAGTGATTTTCACCACTTAAGCCAGTGGTGTGATCTTGGCTGTGATGCCGAGGTAGTGGGAAATTGTCAGCCGGTATGGCAGCGTTGGCTAAGGGCCAGCTGACCGCATTTAAGGATAATTATGAGTCAATTTTTTCAGATCCACCCCGAAAATCCACAGTCACGGTTAATCAAGCAGGCGGCCGATATCGTCCGCAGTGGCGGCGTGATCGCTTACCCCACTGATTCGGCCTATGCGCTGGGCTGCCACCTCGGGGATAAAAGTGCATTGGAGCGTATCCGAACGATTCGTCGTTTGGACGACAAGCACAATTTCACGCTGATGTGCCGAGATCTTTCTGAGCTGGGTAATTATGCCCGGGTTGATAACAGCAGCTTTCGCCTGCTCAAAAACCTTATTCCCGGGCCTTACACTTTCATCTTGCGTGCCACGCCCGAGGTCCCTAAGCGCCTTCACCACCCCAAGCGCAAGAGCGTGGGCCTGCGCGTACCCGACAACCAAATTTGCCTGGACCTACTAGCAGAGCTGAATGAGCCGCTAATGAGCGTGAGCCTGATCTTGCCAGGCGAAGACTTGCCGATGACGGACCCCTATGACATTCGCGATACGCTGGCGAACCAAGTCGATTTGGTGATAGACGGCGGTTACTGTGGCATGGAGGCAACGTCTGTGGTCGATCTCGTGGATGACGTGCCAGTAGTGCTTCGCCGCGGCCTTGGCGATGTCAGTCAATTTGAACAAGCGCTGTGACGCTCGAGCAGATAGCCGTATAATCGCCGGCTTAGTGAGAATAGGGGGCGCTCGTGCAGCAGGGCAACGGTCAGGATAACGAACAGCCGGTAGCAGAAAATCTGCCCGGTGCGCCCCGCCGTGCACCCATGCAGCGTGCCATGGACATTGTTAGCCTTAAGGCGCTGCGCAGTCGGCCCCAGCAGGGTGAAATGCCGTTTGCGATCGTCCAGGGTAAGCCGCTTACCGAGTTGCCAAAGGATTTGTATATCCCCCCTGAAGCCTTGGAAGTCTTCCTGGAAGCCTTTGAGGGGCCGCTTGACCTTCTGCTTTACCTGATAAAGCGACAGAACATCGATATTTTGGAGATCAACGTTGCTCAGATCACTGAGCAATACATGCAGTACGTCAATATGATGAACGCCATGCAGTTCGAGCTGGCGTCTGAGTATCTGTTGATGGCGGCGATGTTGGCGGAAATTAAATCCCGGATGCTACTGCCGCGCTCCAGCGAAGAGCTGGAAGACGACGAAGATCCCCGTGCGCAGTTAATAAGACGGCTGCAGGAATACGAACGCTTCAAGCAGGCCGCAGAGAATATCGATCAGCTGCCGCGAGTAGGCCGCGAAACTTACCTTAGCGAGGTGGCACCGCCGCCAATGAAAAAGGTTAAGCAAGAGCCCGATGTTGATCTGAAAGAATTGATGCTGGTGCTCAGTGAAGTCTTGCAGCGCGCAGATCTGTACATTAGCCACCAGGTCGAGCGGGAAAAGCTGTCCACTCGTGAGAGAATGTCGGAAGTATTAGCGAGGCTGAGCGGCGATACCTTTGTGCCTTTTGTCTCACTGTTCAAACCCGAGGAAGGGCGTCTCGGGGTTGTTGTGACCTTTTTGGCTATTATGGAACTCATTAAGGAGTCTCTGGTTGAAATTGTTCAGTCAGCGCCTTTTGCCCCCATTCACGTTAAAGCTAAGAACACCTGATGATTGACGCGCAGCAGTTACAAAGAATACTCGAAGGGGCGCTGATGGCAGCGGGAAAGCCGCTAACACTCGCTCAGCTGGCTGAACTCTTTGACGAACAACAACGGCCTGCGGCCAATGAAATTCGCGATGCTCTGGCGCAAATAGAGCGGGATTGTGAGGGTCGTGGTTACGAGCTCAAAGTGGTGGCCAGTGGTTATCGCTTTCAAGTGCGAGAAGAGTTCGCGCCCTGGGTAGGTCGCTTGTGGGACGAAAAGCCCCAGCGCTATTCACGCGCGCTGCTAGAGACCCTAGCGCTGATTGCCTACCGCCAACCGATCACTCGCGGTGACATCGAAGAAATACGGGGTGTTGCGGTCAGCTCTCACATTGTTAAAACACTGCTGGAGAGAGAGTGGGTGCGCGTTGTTGGCCATAAAGATGTGCCGGGCCGACCGGCCATGTATGCGACCACGCGTCAGTTTTTGGACTATTTTAATCTCAGTAATCTCGACGAACTGCCCAGTCTGGCTGAGATTGCCGATTTAGATTCTTTGAACTCAGAGCTGCAGTTCGACAAAGATAATCTTGCCGAGGCCAGCGCCGAGTCAAATACTGCCGAAGCCGAAGCCGAAGCCGAAGC
>NZ_DBTD01000010.1:6048-83244 GCF_002306875.1 Spongiibacter sp. UBA1325 | reverse complement strand
AAGCCGAAGCCGAAGCCGAAGCCAAACTCGTCGATGAGGACGACACAATGACAGAGATAAAGCACTGATGAGTGCCGAAGACGAAAAGTTACAAAAGGTGCTTGCTCGTGCAGGCTTGGGTTCACGCCGCGAAATGGAGCGCGCGATCAGCGATGGTCGGGTGCAAGTGAATGGCGAGCTCGCGACACTGGGCGATCGCGTAGATAAAACCGCCCGCATCGTGTTCGATGGGCGCCCGCTCAAATCAGATACGGGTAGTAAGCGGCCGCGTGTGCTGCTGTACAACAAGCCCGAAGGGGAAATTTGTAGCCGCAAAGACCCGGAGGGGCGGCGCTCAGTGTTTGATCGGTTGCCGCGATTATCCGGCGAGCGCTGGATCTGCGTAGGGCGGCTTGATTACAACACCACCGGTTTATTGCTGTTCACCACCGATGGTGATCTCGCCAATAAACTCATGCACCCCTCGACAACCATAGAGCGAGAGTACCTGTGCCGCGTTATGGGCAATGCCAGTGAGCATAACCTGCAGGCCTTAGTAGATGGCGTGCAGCTGGATGACGGCGTTGCCCGGTTCACCGATATCGTAGACGGTGGTGGCGAGGGCATTAACCACTGGTACTACGTGGTTATCATGGAGGGGCGCAATCGCGAAGTGCGGCGTTTATGGGAGTCGCAGGGGTTGCAGGTCAATCGCCTGAAGCGTGTGCGCTATGGCAATGTTTTCATCCCCTCAAAAGTGAAAGTGGGTATGTGGACGGAGCTCCCCGAGCGCGAAGTCGATGATGTGTATGTGATGGCGGGATTGACGCCGCCGGAGCAAAGCCCCGCGGAGATCAAGCCGGGAAGGCGCAGCCGTCGCTAGTTAGCAAGCAAAAAAAGCCCGCTCAAGGCGGGCTTTTATCTAGGACTCAACAGCCAGCACGCTGGCCATTGCTATGGGGCTAGTGACACGGAATTAGTGAAACGCTTGCTTTTGGAGTGCGGTGGCGGTGTCGATACCGTCCCAGTGGTCGACGCGGCCTTCGCGCCATCCAGAGATCCATTCCTGCTTGAGTTGTTGCTGAGTGTGAGGGCAATTTTCTTTGTTTTTTCCGGCGATTCCTGCCTGATAACCACGTTGGTAGGCGCGCTCAGTCATGTCGCGTTTCTGTCTTCTCATAGGGCATAAGCCTCCATTGTTCAACGTGTACTCACTACGCCCAGAGCGGGGCATAGCTAACCAAAGTTGGCGCAGTGTGCGTCAACCGAATTACCATGTAACCAAACTTTCATAAATCTCGCGAAGATCGATTTCGCATAAGGCTAGGGCGTTTTATAGAGTTCATGTATAAAGTCGCTAAGCTATTGAGAAGCAATATGAATTACCTGAATCACAATGTCCCGGGTGGGTGTTTATGAGTCAAATGCAGTCACTAATCCTCAGTTGCCCGAAGGGGCTCGAAGGTTTACTGGGAGATGAAGCCGAACGCCTGGGAGCACAGAAGCGGGGCGAAACGGTCGGGGCGGTGACGGTCGACGCGAGGCCCGATGCGATCTACCGGCTATGCCTGTGGTCGCGTCTTGCCAATAGAGTGCTTTTGCCACTGGCCGAGTTCCCTGGTGACAGCGCCCAGCAATTATACGATGGCCTGCATGCCATCGACTGGCCTGCACATATGCGTGAGGGAAGCAGCCTTCTCGTAGACTTTGCCGGGCGCAGCCGCGAGATCCGCAACAGTCACTTCGGCGCACTGCGTTGCAAGGATGCCATCGTTGATCGCTTTATTGAGGCCGGGCAAGAGCGGCCAAATATCGCCAAATCGCAACCTGATATTCGTGTTCATGTGCGGTTGCGCAAGGGTAAGATACTCGTTGCTATCGACTTGTCGGGTGATAGCCTGCACCGGCGTGGCTACCGGCAAAGTGGCGCGCTGGCGCCATTGAAAGAAAATTTAGCGGCTGCGTTGTTGCTGCGGGCAGACTGGCCGGGGGTTGCCAGCCGCGGTGGTGGCTTGATCGACCCCATGTGCGGCAGCGGTACACTGTTGATCGAAGCGGCGATGATGGCAATGAATATTGCGCCTGGGCTGCAGCGCAAGCACTGGGGGTTTGCAGCCTGGTCTGGGCATCAGCAGACCTTGTGGCGGCAACTTCACGATGAAGCAATGGACTTGCAGCGACAGGCTCACCGCCGAAACTGGCCGCAAATTTGGGGCTACGATGCGAACGGTAAAGTCATTGCGCAAGCGCAGGACAATATCCGGCGTGCGGGCCTTGCTCAATTCGTGAAGGTGGCGCGCGGCGAGTTGTCTGAGCTGTCACCACCCCGTAACGACGCCTTGCCTGGACTGCTGATTTGTAACCCCCCGTATGGCGAGCGCCTTGGTGAAGAAGCGGAGTTGCTGCACTTGTACAGGCGCTTGGGGCAAAGCCTTCGCGAGGACTTTCAAGGTTGGCAGGCGGGGGTGTTTACCGGTAACCCGGACCTCGGGAAGCGAATGGGCATTCGCGCTTGCAAGCAATATCAACTTTTCAACGGCACCATACCGAGCAAGCTGCTGTTGTTTGAGGTTGAACAACGATATTTCGTAACCGAGCGCAAACCTGAGCAGCAACAGGCAGCGGTTACACCAGCGCTGAGTGCCGGAGCACAAATGTTCGCCAATCGTTTGCGAAAAAACCTAAAGCGCCTGGATAAGTGGCGTCGCCGCAACGAGATAAGCTGCTTTCGTGTTTACGATGCGGATATGCCTGAATATGCCGTGGCTGTGGATTGCTACGGTGACGCCGTGCATGTCAGCGAATATGCCGCACCGTCATCGGTCAATGACGACGATGCCCGTCGCCGTCTGGGTGAGGTAATGCAGGCTTGTGCTGAGGTGTTTTCACTGCCGGTAACAGATATTGCGCTAAAGGAGCGACGGCGCCAGCGCGGTAAGTCTCAGTACGAACGCCAAGCCCCACAGGGCAAGGTGCTAGAAGTGCGCGAAGGCCAGGCCACGGTACTGGTGAATCTATACGACTACCTCGATACCGGGTTGTTTCTCGATCACCGCCCCGTGCGTTTGGACATTGCCGAGCGAGCGCGTGGTAAGCGGTTTCTGAATCTCTTCTGTTATACCGCCGTTGCCTCAGTGCACGCGGGGCTGGGGGGCGCGCGCCACACAACGTCGGTTGATATGTCGCACACGTACCTGAAATGGGCGCGACAGAACCTGTCACTCAATGGCTTGAGCGAGGCGCGCCACCGCACCGAGCAGGGGGATGCTAGACAGTGGTTGGCAGATTGTGAGGAGGAGTTTGATCTGATTCTTCTCGATCCACCGACCTTCTCTAATTCAAAGAGAATGGACGATGTGCTGGACACCCAGCGCGATCACGCCGAATTGATTGGCCAGGCGATGCGCTGTTTGGCCAAAGATGGCTTGTTGATCTTTTCTACCAATAAGCGCGACTTCATACTGGATGAGGCGCTGGCTGAGCGTTTTGAAATTGCGGACCGCTGTGCTTGGTCGCTAGACGAGGATTTTAAGCGGCGCAGTAAGCCCATACATTATTGCTGGTATATTACTCACCGCCGGGGCGCGTCTGCCTGACCTTACTTAAAACCGACGACCGAGACGAATGCCGTAGGTGTCTAACCCGCGGTTGTTATCGTCGTTGAGGATGCCACCGTTGGAAATGTGGTCTAAGTAAAGGCCAAAACTGTACAGCGGGTTAATTTGGTAACCGAGGTTAAATTCGGTGTGAAACAGCACTCGAGAGCCCATTTCACGGCGCTCGGCTGACTTTTTCTCAAGGTCACCATCGTGAACAGCAAGCCCAAAGCCCAGCTCAAAATAGACTGGCGATTCACCGAAGTTCCATTTGGGATTGAGTCCACTGTAGAGATAGCTGGTGCCATCGGCTGTGTTAATAACGGCGCCGCCGTGAGCAAATAAGCCGCCCCAATTGTATTGTTTTAAGTGGTGGTAGTACGCCAGCGTGACGTCGGGGCCGTCTTCCGTTTCACTGGCAATGGGGCCTTTATTGTGGGCCAGTACACCAAAACGCCATTCGTGTTCACCGGCCTGGATGAAGGGGCTGACCATTAGGCCAAGAGCCAGTGCTGTAGCTTTTATTGCGGCTTTCATGCGGGGTCCTTTTTGTTGTTTGCGCTGATTAAAGCGTATATCCCTGTAGAAGTGAAAAATATTTCGGTGATGTTTTACGCAGTGCGAATAGGTCGTGATGAAAACGCAGACACAAAAAAGGCGGCTTTCGCCGCCTTCTTGTCACCGCGCTCTATGCTTAGATAACGGTTACGTTCGCCGCCTGAGGGCCTTTTTGACCGCTCTGCACGTCAAACTCAACAGCTTGACCTTCTGCCAGCGTTTTGAAGCCAGAGCCAGAGATGGCGCTGAAGTGAACAAAAACGTCTGGGCCGGAATCCTGCTCAATGAAACCAAAGCCTTTAGTCTCGTTGAACCATTTTACTTTACCAGTGCTTCTGGACATGTCTTAAAACCTCGTTGTCTATAAGTTTGCCTTGTATGGCTTGAGCTGAGATAGGCAGGGTAGTTATGAAACAGAACGAGGTACTAAAAACGACTTCGTGGTGCTTTTACATAAAACCAAGCTGCATCTATAGCCAGCAAGCTCATTATATACACAGTCTGAATAGGTATAGAAAGCCTTTTGCCAGCCATAAAATGAATTTTTTATGTCGTTTTTCTAGGGGGAAGTCCCGTGTGCTGCGTTAGCATGCGGCCGCGCTTCGGGTTTTTACTTTTCCAGTTTGCCGGTTGGCGCGGCGGCACGAGATGCTTTTTGCCATAGCCAATCAAATCCTTGCGTCCCATTTTCAGCAGCGATTCGCGCAGCGCAGGCCAGCCTTCAGGGTCGTGGTAACGCAGGTAGGCTTTATGTAAACGTCGCTGTTTCAACCCCTTAGCACTGAATACATTTTCACTGCGACGGCTTACCTTGCGTAACGGGTTTTTACCCGAGTAATACATTGCCGTCGCATTGGCCATTGGAGAGGGGTAGAAGGCCTGCACCTGGTCGGCGCGAAAGCCGTTGCTCTTCAGCCACAGCGCCAGGTTCATCATGTCTTCATCGCGGGTGCCTGGGTGCGCCGCAATAAAGTAGGGAATGAGGTACTGTTCTTTGCCCGCTTGCTTGGAGTATTTGTCGAACATGGCTTTGAAGCGGTCGTAGCTGCCCATGCCCGGTTTCATCATTTTGCTCAGTGGTGAGTCTTCTGAGTGCTCGGGTGCGATTTTTAAATAGCCACCAACGTGGTGGGAGACCAGTTCTTTGACGTACTCGGGTGTTTCCACGGCCAAGTCATAGCGCAGGCCGGAGGCGATAAGGACTTTTTTAACACCTTTCAGGTTGCGAACTTCACGGTACAGCTCGATAAGCGGTGTTTGGTCAGTGTTTAAGTTTTTGCAAATCCCGGGATAGACGCAGGATAGGCGACGACAGCTTTTTTCAATCGCTTCGCTTTTGCAGGTCAGTTGCCACATATTGGCGGTGGGGCCGCCGAGGTCCGACACAACACCGGTGAAGCCCGGCGTTTTGTCGCGAATTTTTTCCACTTCTCTGACAATCGAGTCTTTTGAGCGGCTCTGAATAATCCGCCCTTCGTGTTCGGTGATAGAACAGAAACTGCAGCCGCCAAAACAGCCGCGCATGATATTCACCGAGTTGCGAATCATTTCATACGCGGGAATACGCGCCGCGCCGTACCTGGGGTGAGGGCGGCGTTGGTAGGGCAACTCAAAGACCCAGTCGAGCTCTTCTGTCGTGAGTGGAATGGGTGGCGGGTTGAGCCAAATTTCCTTGTCGCCATGGCGCTGAACCAGCGCGCGTGCGTTGCCTGGATTGGTTTCCAGGTGAAGCACCCTCGCCGCGTGGGCGTAACTGACGGGGTCTTTTTTTACCGTTTCATAAGCGGGTAGGCGAATAACTGTTCGCTCTGCCGGTGCGTCGCTTTTACGGGCCTGCCTGGGGTCGATAATAGTGATGGTCTGTGCAGCGTCCGGCTCTCTTGCTGCCTTTGCCTGTTCGGTTTTGCAACTGGGGTCAGCGCTGGTGTCCACATAGGGGCTAGTGATCGGATCCACCTTACCGGGTCGGTCAATATCGCTGGAGTCCACAACCGTCCAGCCGTTGGGTACTGCGTCGCGAATAAATGCGGTGCCGCGAAGGTCGCGGATTTGCTCCACCGGCTCGCCGCGAGACAGCCGGTGTGCGAGGTCGACAATGGCGCGTTCGGCATTGCCATACAGCAGAATATCCGCGCGCGAGTCCATAAGAATTGAGCGGCGGACTTTATCGCTCCAGTAATCGTAGTGCGCGATGCGCCGCAGGCTCGCTTCGATGGAGCCGATAACAATGGGGCAGTCTTTATAGGCTTCGCGGCAGCGCTGGGCATAGACGATAACCGCGCGATCGGGGCGCTTGCCACCGACGTTATCCGGTGAGTAGGCATCGTCGTGACGCAGTCGGCGGTCTGCTGTGTAGCGATTAATCATCGAGTCCATGTTTCCGGCGGCGACGCCGAAAAACAGGTTAGGTTTGCCCAGCGCGGTGAAGGGCTCTGCTGACTGCCAGTCCGGCTGGGAAATAATGCCAACGCGAAAGCCCTGCGCTTCCAATACGCGCCCGATAACGGCCATGCCAAAGCTAGGGTGATCCACATAGGCATCGCCGGTGACAATAATGATGTCGCAGCTGTCCCAACCCAAGGCGTCCATTTCCTCGCGGCTGGTTGGCAAGTATGGTGCGGTGCCGAAGCACTCCGCCCAGTAGGGGTGGTGGCTAAAAATGGCCGGTGGTAAAGACATGGCGTAGCTACTCTCGAATGATCGGCCATTGTACCGGAAATCCCAGCTGTTTGCTGTGGGGGTGCAGCCCCAATCAAGTGTGAATTTGCAGCTTTGGCGCTTGCTATTAAGTGAGATCGTGGCTAAATAATGCCTCTCACTTATCGCGTGGCAGCAGGAGCGCACAAATGGATTGGCTGAATAGCTCGATAGAGTACTGGCACTGGATGGTTTTGGGGCTTTTACTGGTTGCCAGCGAGGTCTTTGTTCCCAGCTTTGTCATGCTTTGGTTCGGTGCCAGCGCCATTGCGGTGGGGCTGATCACCGCCGTTGTGGATTTGCCCTTTAGTGTTCAAGTGTTGATCTGGGCGGGGCTGTCGGCGGTCGACTTGTTTCTCTGGTTTAAATTTGTGCATCCGCGTATGAAAGATAAAAGTTTATCGGGCATGTCGCGCGAGCAGGTTGTGGGTCAGGAGGGTATGGTTACGCGCGTTGGGGACCACCGCGAGGGGCAGGTGCGCTTCAGTATACCGGTGCTGGGTAATGACGAATGGAGTTACATTTGTCGCGAGCCCTTGATCGTTGGAGACCGGGTCATTGTTGAAGATATCTCAGGTAATTCATTGATAGTACGCCGCCAACGCGGCGCCAAAGCTGCCGAATAATACCGTTACTGGCGGGCTCATTTCACGAGGTTTTAGGGGAAGAATATGGATGGTTTAGCAATTACAGGGGCGTTGTTTGTATTGGTCGTCGTCACGCTGTCGATGGGGGTGAAGACCGTTCCCCAAGGCTATAAACACATTGTGCAACGCCTTGGTAAATACCACGGCACCTTGAACCCCGGTCTGAACTTTATTATTCCCTATGTTGATCAAGTGGCCTACCGCTTAACAACCAAGGACATTGTGTTGGATATCCCCTCCCAGGAGGTTATCACTGAAGACAATGCGGTGATTATCGCCAACGCGGTGGCCTATATAAATATCGTCTCTCCTGAGAAAGCTGTTTACGGTGTTGAGAATTACACCATTGCCATCCAAAACCTGGTACAGACCGCACTGCGTTCAATTGTAGGCGAGATGTCGTTGGACTCGGCCCTGTCGTCGCGGGAGCAAATCAAGGCCAAGCTCAAGGCGGGGATTTCAGACGATATTTCCGACTGGGGTATCACACTGAAAACGGTGGAGATCCAAGACATTAATCCATCTCCCACTATGCAAAGTGCCATGGAAGAACAGGCCGCGGCAGAGCGTCAACGTCGCGCGGCGGTGACCAAGGCCGAAGGTGAGAAGCAGGCTGCGATCCTCGAAGCTGAGGGGCGTCTGGAAGCATCGCGTCGCGACGCCCAGGCGGAAGTGGTGTTGGCTAAGGCCAGCGGTGCAGCGATTGAGTTGGTTTCGGAGGCGGTTAAAGGTGATGAATTGCCCGTGCTGTATCTGCTGGGTGAGAAATACGCTGACTCGCTGCGTGAGCTGTCGGCGTCCGACAATGCCAAGACCGTTGTGCTTCCCGCAGACCTGCCTCAGGCGGTGCGGGCGATACTGAACAAGGGCTAAGATTTTTTTTGCAAGGATGTTTTTGTAGAGATGGAACATACCTACCGTTTGATCACCAGTTGTCCGGACCGCGTTGGCATCGTTGCCAAAGTGAGCCAATTTGTCGCCGATCAAGGGGGCTGGCTAACCGAGGCCAATCATCACGCCGATGCCGACAGCAATTGGTTTTTCATGCGCAACGAGATTAAAGCCGACTCACTGAGTATCGGTGCTGAGGCAGTGCGCGAGGCATTTACGCCCTTAGCGCAGGAATATGACATGGAGTGGGAGCTGGTCGACTCAGCGCGGCGGCGCAAGGTGGTGATTCTGGCAAGCCATGCCTCACACTGTATTGCAGATTTATTGCACCGCTGGCATAGCGGCGAGCTGTACTGTGATATTCCCTGTGTGATCTCAAATCACGAGAACTTGCGCAGCATGGTCGAGTGGCATGGAATTCCGTTTGAGTATGTGCCGGTCGACCCTCAAAACAAGGCACCGGCCCACGCCCGTATTCAAGAGCTAACGGAGAGCTATGCCGCTGATTGTGTCGTGCTGGCGCGCTATATGCAGATTATTCCTCCGGAATTTTGCCGTGCGTACAGCGGCAGAATGATCAATATTCACCACAGCTTTTTGCCTTCTTTCATTGGCGCGAACCCCTACCAGAAGGCCTATGATCGCGGCGTAAAATTGATCGGCGCCACCAGCCACTACGTCACTGAGCAGCTGGATGAGGGCCCGATTATCGAGCAGGACGTCATTCGAGTGTCGCATCGCCATAGCAAGGATGACCTGGTGCGTCTGGGTAAGGATGTCGAAAAGAGCGTACTGGCCCGCGCGCTTCGCAATCACCTTGAGGACAGGGTGTTAGTGCACGGTAATAAAACTGTCGTTTTCGACTAAGCTTGGGGGCAACAGCTGGCGCCTTGATCGAGTCGTTGTCATATAATTGTCATTAAAGGCCGTTTTAATGCAGGCTCAAGCATCCACAGGCTACAAGGGAAGAGCATGAGCACAAAGACCATCCTCATCGTCGATGACGAAGCCGCCATTCGCGAGATGATCCGCGTAGGGCTAGAGCTTGCCGGTTACGACTGCATCGAAGCGAGCAATGCGCAGGAAGCGCACGGAATTATTGTTGATCAGCGCCCGGATCTGGTACTGCTGGACTGGATGATGCCAGTCACCAGCGGTATTGAGCTGCTGCGCCGCTTGCGCCGGGAAGATTTAACCCGGGATATGCTGGTCATCATGCTCACCGCTAAAGACGATGAAGACAACCGTGTTCAGGGCCTGGATGTCGGTGCTGACGACTACATTACCAAGCCGTTTTCTTCCCGAGAGCTAATGGCGCGCATTAAGGCGGTGTTGCGCCGCGGCAGCTCGCCGGAGCAGGAAGAGACCATTGAGGTGGATGGCCTCAAACTCGACCCCGCCAGTCACCGCGTGTTTGCCAATGGTGAGCCTTTGGATATGGGGCCCACCGAGTTTAAATTACTGAAATTTTTCATGACCCACCAAGAGCGTGCCTATAGCCGTGGTCAACTGCTTGACCAGGTATGGGGCACCAATGTCTATGTTGAAGAGCGCACGGTAGATGTTCATATTCGCCGGCTTCGCAAAGCGCTGCTGACCGACGAGCGAGACTTCGGGCAGCTGATTCAAACCGTTCGCGGTACTGGCTACCGTTTTTCCGCAACGGGGGTGAGCGCCTAGCGCTGCTCTATGCGGTATTACGGCTGGAAGACGGAGCTTGTTCGCGTAGTGCTGCCATTGGCAGCGGCGGCAGTGTTTGCAACAGCGTTCGACCTTGGAGTGTGGCCCGTTTTTATCGTTGCAGCGGTGATATGCACCTGGCTGCTATGGCAACTTCAACGACTGAGCGACTGGTTATATAGAGGCTTGGGTACCGAGCCGCCAGAGGCAATTGGCATGTGGGGTCAAATTTTCGACACGATTTACGATATGCAGAAGCATGCGTCGGGAGATCGTGATCAGTTACAAGCAATTATTGATTACTTACATTCATCGTTTGCATCGATGTCAGATGCCGTGGTGATGCTGGATCGTCACGGCAACATCGAATGGTGCAACGATGCGGCGATGGATCTACTTGGGCTGCGCCGGGATGAAGATGTCGGCTTGCAGTTGCTGAATTTAGTGCGCAACCCGAATTTTGTTGCCTACTACGAAGCTGAAAAATACGCCATGCCCTTTGAAATGGCGTCGCCGGTAAACAGCGAGATACAGCTCAGTTTAAGCATCAGCTTTTTCGCGGAGGGTAATCGTTTACTGTTTGCCCGCGATGTCACGCGAACCCACCGTCTCGAAAAAATGCGCAAAGATTTTGTCGCGAATGTGTCACACGAATTGCGCACGCCACTGACGGTGATCAATGGTTATCTGGAGACGTTTTCTGAGCACGGTGGCGACAACCCGCGCTGGGATCGCGCCATCGATCAAATGCTGCGGCAGTCTCGCCGCATGCACCACCTCATTCAAGATTTAATGCTCTTATCGCGACTGGAATCCGTCCCTCAAGCCAGCGAGCATGAAGTGATACGTATCCGCCCGCTGATGGAAATGGTGCGCGAAGAAGCCCTCGCGGCCGCCAAGGGCAATCGCCAGATCGACATCGAATGTGACGATGCCATTGCGCTCAAAGGGCAGGCGACGGAAATACGCAGCGCGCTGTCTAACTTGGCGGTAAACGCCGCGCGCTACACCGCCGAGGATGACCGAATTGTGCTGCGTTGGTACCAGGATGACAGCCACGGTGTGTTGGAAGTGCAGGACAGCGGGATTGGTATCGAGCCGCAATACATTCCCCGTCTAACCGAGCGCTTCTACCGGGTTGATCAAAGTCGCTCCCTCGATACCGGCGGTACAGGCTTGGGTTTGGCGATCGTGAAACATGTTTTGTTGCGCCACCGGGCCGAGATGAAAATCTCCAGCCAGCCGGGGCATGGCAGTACGTTCAGTTGTTTATTTCCACGTTCATTAATCACTCGGGTAAACTGATTTCTCATTGTAATAAATCCGTCATCTAGCGCCGCTAAAATGACAGCCGTGTTACCAATTTTATTGATCGGGAGATACCTGTGAAACTGAAGCAATGTCTGATGGCGGCCGCATTTGGCCTTTCCTCTATGTGGGTGGCGGCAGCCACTGAAGTTGATCCGGCGCTGCCTGTGTACGAAAAGGCGGCGGGTGTATCGGGCACTTTTTCCAGCGTTGGCTCAGATACCCTGGCAAACCTGATGACGCTTTGGAGCGAAGACTTCAAACGCGCTTACCCAAACGTTAACGTCCAGATTCAAGCAGCCGGTTCCTCTACGGCGCCCCCGGCGTTGACAGAAGGCACTTCAAACATGGGGCCAATGAGCCGCAAGATGAAGGACAAAGAGATCGAGGCCTTCGAAGCGAAATATGGCTACAAACCCGTTGCGGTTCCGGTGGCTATTGACGCCCTGGCGGTGTTTGTCCACAAGGACAACCCCATTGAAGGGATGACCATCGCCGAAGTCGATGCGGTTTTCTCAAGCACTCGCAAGTGTGGCCACCCGGAAAATATCCAGCGCTGGGGTCAGCTCGGCATGGATGGATCGTGGTCAGCGCGCGATATTCAAATGTTCGGTCGCAACTCGGTATCGGGCACCTACGGCTACTTTAAAGGCAAGGCACTGTGTAAAGGCGACTTTAAAAATGGTGTAAATGAGCAGCCAGGCTCGGCATCAGTGGTTCAGTCTGTGTCTACCTCTATTAACGGCATCGGTTATTCTGGCATCGGCTACCAGACCTCAAGCGTTCGCGCTATTCCACTGTCCAAGAATGAGAAGGGCAGTTTTGTTGACGCCACGCCGGAAAATGCGATCAATGGTAGTTACCCGCTGTCACGCTTCCTCTACGTTTACATGAATAAAGCACCCAATAAGCCGTTTACGCCGCTAGAGCGCGAATTCGTTAAGCTGGTGCTGTCAAAGCAGGGGCAGGAAATCGTTGCCAAAGATGGCTACATCCCGCTGCCAGCAAGCGTTGTAGAGAAAATTCGCAAAAAGCTAGAGCTGTAAAAATGCCGACATGATGTCGCTGTAAAATGTGCTGCAAACGTGAGTTTGTGGCACATTTTTTATCTGTAACAAAACTGAAACATTATCGTCATAAAATCCCCGCCAGTTCCTCAAAGAGCCCGAGACTTATGAAGCAATCAGAGGTGCGCGCAACTGCATCGGCCCAACGCAGATGGCGCCAAGTCAAAGATGGCATGACCACAGCAACTATCACCGGCGGTGGTGTTGGGGTATTGCTGTCCATTCTGCTGATCTTTTTCTATCTGCTGTATGAAATTCTGCCGCTGTTTAATTCGGCTGGCATCGAGTCAGAGGAACAGTTCCAATTGCCAGTGGCCGCCGCGCCATTGTATCTGGCAATGGAAGAACAGGCCGAGGTGGGTTTTCGCCTTGCCGAAAACGGGGATGCCGTATTTTTTAATACCGAGAATGGTCAACAGGTTCTCAAGCGGTCGCTGCCAACGACTGCAGCGATTAGCAGCTTCGCACTGGAGTCAGAAGAAACCCGCGTATTCGCGGTGGGTATGGAAGACGGTCGAGCTCTGCTGGCCAAACATGACTATCGCGTGAGCTACCCTGAGGATCAACGCCTGATTACGCCGTCTCTGCGCTTTCCCTATGGCGAAGCTGGCATGGAAATTAGCGACGCGGCCCTGAGTCGACTGGCCGTGCGCGACAGTGAGGAAGCCCTGGTGGTGGTCGCCGTGAGTGACGGCCATTTGGTCGGACGCCGCTGGACTAAAGAAGAAGACTTCCTCAGTGAAGAAATCACCCTGGTCGAAGAAAACCTGGCATTGCCAACGCTGGATATCTCCGCCGACTATCTATTGATCGGGCCTCGCCAGCAGTGGCTGTACGTGTTGAGCCAGCAAGGTGGCTACCGGTTGATTAGCCTGCGCAGCCTGGAGATCGTTGATCGCGGCGAAGTGACCGATGGCGCGGCACTGAGTGATGTACGCTTTTTGTTAGGCGGTATTTCTTTGCTCACCGCCGACGAGGATGGCAGCGTGTCCCAGTGGTTCGTGGTTCGCAATGCTCAGCAGGGCGGGCAATACGGTTTGCAGTTTGTGCGCCAGTTTACGGCAGGTGGCCCCTCCGCGATGCTGCTGACCGAACACCGCCGCAAAGGCTTTGTCAGCATTACCGATGACGGCCACCTCGATATCTTCTACAGCACGTCGCAACGCCGTTTGCTGAGTGAAGAGCTGGAATTAAAAAATGTGCTTGGCATGGCAATTTCGCCGCGGGCGGATCGCCTCCTTGTCGAGTTGCAGGGAGGGGAGATCCGTAGCTTCGCCGTGGAAAATGAGCACCCCGAGGTCTCTTGGTCTGTGCTGTGGAGCAAGGTGTGGTACGAAAGCTACCCTGAGCCCGATTATGTTTGGCAGTCCTCGGCGGCAGACAATGATTTTGAGCCGAAGTACAGCTTTGCACCGTTGGCTTTCGGCACCCTGAAAGCCGCTTTTTATGCCATGTTAATTGCGGCGCCATTGGCGATTTGTGGTGCGATTTACACCGCGTATTTCATGGCGCCCTCGCTGCGCCGCAAGGTTAAACCACTCATCGAGTTAATGGAGGCCTTGCCTACCGTTATTCTCGGTTTCTTGGCCGGCCTGTGGCTGGCACCCTTTATCGAGCGCAATTTGCCCGCGGTATTCAGTATCTTTATTGCGCTGCCAGTGGGTATTCTCATTTTCGCTTGGCTGTGGTCGCGACTACCCGTGAGCGTGAGTCGCCGCGTTCCCGAAGGCTGGCATCCCTTGCTGTTGGTTCCCGTTGTAATTGGTCTGGTAATCGTATGCGTTGAGCTGAGCGCACCAATGGAGAGGGCATTCTTTGCGGGCGATATGCGCGCCTGGTTGACCAATGATCTGGGCATATCCTTCGACCAGCGCAATGCTCTGGTGGTGGGTGTGGCAATGGGTTTTGCCGTTATCCCCACGATCTTTTCCATCGCTGAAGATGCCATTTTCTCGGTGCCCAAGCACCTTAGTTACGGATCACTGGCGCTCGGTGCAACGCCTTGGCAAAGCCTGGTTGGTGTGGTTATGCCCACCGCCAGCCCGGGTATCTTCTCAGCCCTGATGATCGGCATGGGTCGCGCGGTCGGCGAGACAATGATCGTTCTGATGGCCACTGGTAATACCCCAATTATGGACGCCAATATCTTCGAGGGTATGCGGACGCTGGCGGCAAATATCGCGGTAGAAATTGGTGAAACGGAAGTCGACAGCAGTCACTACCGGGTGTTGTTCTTGGCGGCCTTTGTACTATTTATGTTTACGTTTGTTGTTAACACTGTTGCGGAGACGGTCAGACAGCGTCTGCGTCAGCGCTACGGCAACCTCTGATTGATTCGGGATACATCATGTATTTACAGGATAAAGAAAAGCAGGGGCTGACGGCCTGGTTCAAGGGCGGCGAACCCTTGATTTGGATGAACGCCGCTGCGGTGACCGTCAGCACACTGGCCGTTATCGGTTTGTTAATACTGTTGGCAGTGCGTGGTTTCAGCCACTTTTGGCCCGCCGATGTTTTTGTCGCAGAGTATCAGTTGCCGGATGCAACCCCAGCGGTGGTGATGGCTGAGCGGGTTGAAAGTGAGGATGTGGCGATCGAGCAGCTGCTCAGCGCTGGCTTTACACTCGATACCGACGAGCCGTTTATCCAGCGAGAGCTGGTGAAAGTCGGCAACCGCGATGTCAGCGGTGCGGATTTTAAATGGGTGTTAAGTCGCTACCTGCAGAACACGTATTACCCAGAACAAGCGATTGTTCTCGAACGCCGTGAGTGGGGCAACTTTTACGGCTTTTTGCGCGGTTTGAAGCGCGATGGCCAGGCGATCGCCGCCGCCGATGACGAAGCACTGTGGCAGGCGTTTCAGCAGAGTATCGAACGTGCTGAAACCATTCACCATGATATCGAGCGCGTTGAAAAGAAAGAGATTGGCGCGATCAACTACCGCTTGGAAAAACTGCGTCTGCGCCAGCGCGGCTTGGAACTCGATGAAGCCTTGCCCGCCGCTGAGCGCGCCCAAAAGCAGCTGGAAATAGACAGCGAACGCGCTGAGCTGGATGCCGCCTATGCGGTATTGCAAAAAGAGCTGAATGCACTGTATGCCGAGTGGAACCGAGACAGTTTTATTGTCGAGACCGCGCAGGGCCAGCAGCGCGAGCAACGCGTGTCGACGGTGGTCCACGCCTACAAGCCCAATACCATGAACTTTGCCAACAAGGTCGGTTTTTACTTCGGCAAGTTTGCGGAGTTTCTCACCGATGAGCCCCGCGAAGCGAATACCGAGGGTGGCATCTTCCCCGCGATCTTCGGCACAGTGATCATGGTGCTGATTATGTCAGTACTGGTAACGCCCTTCGGTGTGATCGCGGCGGTGTATCTGCGCGAATACGCCAAGCAGGGGCTGATGACGCGAATCGTGCGCATCGCGGTGAATAACCTGGCGGGTGTGCCCTCGATTGTATACGGGGTGTTCGGGCTCGGCTTCTTTATCTATTTTGTTGGGGCAGAAATCGACCAGGCCTTATTCCCCGAAGCACTGCCGTCGCCAACTTTTGGTACGCCGGGGCTTCTGTGGGCGTCTGTGACGCTGGCGCTGCTGACGCTGCCGGTGGTTATTGTGGCAACCGAAGAGGGCTTGGCGCGTATTCCCCGCAATCTGCGAGAGGGCAGTCTGGCCCTGGGTGCTACGAAGGCAGAGACCCTGTGGCGGGTGGTGTTGCCCATGACCAGCCCGGCGATGATGACTGGCCTGATTCTGGCTGTTGCTCGTGCCGCCGGGGAGGTTGCGCCGTTGATGCTCGTCGGGGTGGTCAAGTTGGCACCGTCGCTACCGGTGGATGGCAACTTCCCATACTTCCACCTCGATCAGAAGTTTATGCACTTGGGCTTCCACATCTATGATGTTGGTTTTCAAAGCCCGAATGTCGAAGCAGCGCGGCCACTGGTGTACGCTACGGCATTGCTGTTGGTGATTATCATTGCGCTGCTGAACCTCAGTGCCGTGGCACTGCGGAATCATCTGCGCGAAAAATACAAATCTCTGGAAATGTAATTGGCACAGCCATGACGGTAAAATTTATGGATACCAACAAAACTGCTACAGCTGGTCACGCAATCGATATGGAATCGCTCGGCCGGGTACGCAATGAAGCCTCTATTACCGACGAGGACATTACTCTGAATGTCGACGGTTTGGATCTGTACTACGGCGACAAACAAGCGTTGTTTGACGTCAATATGGAGATTCCTCGTCAAAAGGTCACGGCGTTTATCGGCCCCAGCGGTTGCGGTAAGTCGACCCTTCTGCGCTGCTTCAATCGCATGAACGACCTGGTCGATACTTGCCGGGTTGAGGGTGCCATTCGCCTGGACGGCAATGATATCTACGACCGCAGTGTCGATGTGGCAACGCTGCGTCGCCGCGTGGGAATGGTATTTCAAAAGCCGAATCCCTTTCCCAAGTCGATCTATGAGAATGTCGCTTACGGGCTGCGTATTCAGGGTGTGAATAAAAAGCGGGTGCTGGATGAAGTGGTCGAGCGCTCGTTGCGCGGTGCCGCCCTATGGGACGAAGTGAAAGACCGTCTGCACGATAACGCGCTAGGCATGTCTGGCGGCCAGCAGCAGCGTTTGGTCATTGCGCGCACTATTGCGGTTGAGCCGGAAGTCCTGCTGCTGGATGAGCCAGCATCGGCGTTGGATCCCATATCAACGCTCAAGATCGAAGAACTGATCAATGAGCTGAAAGACAAGTACACGATTGTCATTGTTACGCATAATATGCAGCAGGCAGCGCGAGTCTCTGACTACACTGCATTTATGTATATGGGCAAACTGATCGAGTTTGATAATACGGATACCTTGTTTACCAATCCGACCAATAAACAAACTGAAGATTACATAACAGGTCGTTACGGCTAAGGCTAGGCCATTAGCCCGGCGCCAATAGGATGCGGGAATGAAAGATAAAGACTTACACGCTCACCATATCTCTCAGCAGTTCAACTCTGAGCTGGACGATATTAAAACCCGTATGCTGGAAATGGGTGGGGTCGTTGAGAAACAGGTTGCCGATGCGACCACCGCGTTTATGAGTCAGGACAGTGGTCTGGCTGATGAAGTGAAGCGTGGCGACCGTATCGTCAATGCGCTGGAGGTATCCATCGACGAGGAGTGCACCATTATCCTGGCGCGCCGCCAGCCCGCGGCGACCGACCTCCGCCTGGTGTTGTCGATCAGCCGAATCATCAGTGATCTGGAACGTATGGGCGATGAGGCCACAAAAGTTGCCGAAGCCGCAATTAAGCTCGGTGAACTGGGTGGCCTGCCGCGCAGCGTGTTAGAGATTCGCCACATTGGTGACCATGTCTTGAGCATGGTGCGCAACGCGCTGGACGCGTTTGCCCGTGTAGACAGTGATATGGCCCTGGATGTGGCGGAAGAAGATCACTCCGTCGATATGGAATACGGCACCGCTATGCGCAGCTTGGTGACCTATATGATGGAAGATCCGCGCACCATTTCTTCGGTGCTGCAAGTACTGTGGGCACTGCGTTCCCTGGAGCGCATTGGCGACCACGCGCGCAACATTGCCGAGCACGTTATTTATTTGGCCAAGGGCGCGGATGTTCGCCACGTAAATATCGATGAGATGAGCGCGGCTGTCCAAGACAAGAATTAAGTCTTAAAGTCGGGAATTCAAAGCCGCCCCAGCTTGGCTGAGGGCGGCTTTTTTGTGGCCCTTTTTTATTTCGGTCCTTTTTATTTCGGCCCTAGTGGAATCCCCAATCCGACCCAGGCCGCCAGTAATACGGACCAGCTCACGATAAAGCACAGGGAGTAGGGCAGCATCAATGCCAACAGCGTGCCCATACCGGCTTTGCTATCGTGGCGCTGCATAAAGGCCACCACAACGCCAAAATATGGCATTAACGGCGTGATGATGTTGGTGCTGGAGTCGCCAATTCGGTAAGCCATTTGCACGGCCTCGGGCGCCACATCGAGCATCGCCAACATGGGGACGAATATCGGCGCCATCAATGCCCATTTTGCCGACGCGCTGCCGATCAATAAGTTGATGGCCGCGCTGCACAGCACAAAGCTAATCAGCAGGCTGGTAGTGGAAAGCTCGAGCCCGGCAAGCCATCGTGCGCCTTTAATTGCTGTTAATGCGCCAATGCCCGTCCAGGAAAAATAATTGACAAACTGGGCGGCAAAGAACATTAGCACCAGATAGCCGGCCAGGGTGCTCATGCCTGATTCCATGGCGTCTACCCAGTCTTTGCTGCGCGTAAAGCGGCCACTGCTGTAGCCGAAAATAATCCCGGCGAGTGCGCCATATGCAGCAATAAACACCACAATTCCCTGCAGCAGAGGCAGGGCCGCCATACCGCTGGGGTCAGGGTTGCGCAATGGCCCCTGTGGGTGGACGACCGCCGCGATGAGCGCCGCGACATAAAGTACGCTAAAAAGCAGCACGCGGCGCAGCGCTTTTGTCTCGCTGGCCGAGGCTTCCGGGGGCGTGCTTGTGCTCTCTGTCTGCCCAGGGCGCTGCAGTCGAGGCTCTACCAAGGTTTCCGTCACCCATGCGCCGACGAGGGTAATAAGCAGGGTAGAAAAGGTGATGAAATAATAATTTGCGCTGACGCTCACCGAGGCCTGCGGGTCAATCAGCTGTAGTGACTCGGTGGAGATCCCCGCCAAAATTGCATCGACCGGGCCGAGGAGAATGTTTGCGCTAAACCCGCCAGATACCCCGGCGAAGGCGGCGGCAATGCCCGCTAGCGGCGAGCGTCCGGCGGCGCGAAAAACGATCGCCGCCAATGGGATTAAAACAACATAGCCTGAGTCAAAACCAATACTGGATAATACACCGGTGAATACAATCACCGCACTCAATGCCTTTGGTGGCGCCCGTCGTGCGAATTGTGTCAACACATGGCCGAGCAAGCCGGAGTGTTCCGCGACGGCAATACCCATAATCGCGACGATCACAGAGCCGACAGGTGCGAAGCTCACAAAGTTACCCACCGCATTGTGTAGCATCCACAGCAGTCCGTCGCGGGACAGCAACGAGCGCGTGTAAAGCCATTCGCCACTGCTGGGGTTCTGAACATTAGCGCCTGTTGCCGTGAGCCATGCCGACAGCAAAACGACTATTGCGCAGAAGTAAATGAACAGCACGACCGGGTGTGGCAGGCGATTGCCGGTGCGTTCAATTCGGTCCAGCCAACGCTGGCTCAATGGTACGTCTTGCTGAACCTTTAACATGTTTCCCGCTTGGTTTGTGTTGGCAAAAGGAGTGGCTGTGTAAAATGCATGCTCCGCGAACGGACGATAGCCAGCCGCTATCAGGCTGTATCAAAGTGTGCCAGATGGCGTGGCAGATAAAAACCGATGGCAAGAGGATAGCTGAGTGACGGAAACAGGCAGTGCACCGAGGTCTGACTGGCGGGCGATGATTTCGCTTTACGCCGCCATGATGGCGGTGGGGATGGGCCAGAGCGTGGTGTTTGCGGTGCTGCCAATGTTGGGGCGTGAGCTGGCCCTGCATGAAATGCTCTGGCAACTCCCCTTTACCGAACTAACGATTGCGCCTAAGGAAATGGCAATCACCTCGTTGTCGGCGCTTACCGCGCTCGTTTTTTTCATGACCTCTCCCTATTGGGGAAGAAAGAGCGATGTATGGGGGCGAAAGCCGATCATTATTATCGGCCTGTTCGGCTACACCATTGGTACCATGCTGTTCAACGCGGTCGCGTGGATGGGACTTGTTAGCATACTCGGTGGCGGCCTCCTTTACGTGCTGCTGATGGTCAGCCGCGGCATTCACGCCGCTTTGATGTCGGCGACCCACCCGGCATCGGCTGCCTATATGGTCGATGTCACCGATATTTCCCGGCGCGCGCAGGGGATGGCGAAATTGCAGGCCTTCAATCAACTGGGGGTAATGCTGGGGCCCGCGCTGGCGTGGTTTGTCGCCTTCAGTTATTTAACGCCGCTATATTTACAAGCGGCGCTGGCTGCATTGGTTGCGATTTTGGTCTGGCGTTATTTACCCGCCATTCCAGCGCATAGCAGCGGCGGCAAGCGGCCGAAGCGAATGGCGTATTTCGACCCCAGGTACCGCCTGTTTATCTTCATCGGTTTTGCGCTTTACAGCCTGCTGGGCATGGTTCAGCAGACGCTGGGGTTTTATTTTCAGGATTTACTGTCACTCGACGGTGTGGCGGCGGCACAGTGGTTTTCCGCTGCGATGATCGTGTCATCAGGTGCCATGCTGTTCGCGCAATTTGTGGTGGTGCAGCGCTACAACGGGTCGCCAATGAACCTGTTGTTTATGGGGCTGCCGTTCAGTTGCGCCGGGTATTTGCTATTAGCATTGTCAGACACGCTGCCGATGTTGTTGTCGGCGATGGGCTTGTTCGGCTTTGGTATGGGCTTGACCGGCCCAGCCTACGGTGCCAGTGCCAGCTTGGTTGTCGAGCCCCATGAGCAGGGCGGTTTAGCTGGACTGCTTGGCTCGGTGGCGGGACTTGGGTTTGTCGCCGGGCCGCTCGTGGGGGGCTTCTTATACCGAATCGCGCCGAGCTACCCGTACTTTTGCGCGGCCGCCGTGATGGCGTTGATCATTGTGGTAATGGTGTCACGTCGCCGCCAGATCGCCAAAGGTTGATCAAAAACTACGCGCGCGACGGCAGCGTTGATGAGACACCGCTCAGCGGAGAATTGAACAGCCTTATCCACAAGCTTATTCACTGTATCTGGGGAAAACTTGTTGTGGATAAGCGGTGATCCTAGCGCAGTCACGTGACAGTGCTGTGACGCTGACGCTTTTCTTTCACGGTATGTCGCCGGCTTTCATTTTGCTTGCCAGCAGTCTGTTATTCCGCGTCGCTTAGGCCACTAACCCGCGTTTGCCGCGCGACTTTTACTCAAAATGTTGTAAGCTGTAGGGTATTGATAAATGTGAAGTGACTCACAACAATAAATGAGAATGCGGCAATGAAGAAACTGCGAGCCCCTGCTTTTATTCCACTGCTACTAGCGGTCGCCGTCAGCCCCGATGCGACAGCCATGGGTTTAGGTCGTGCGGAGCTGGATTCGGTGTTAGGCAAGCCATTGGCCGCACGTGTCGTCATCAGTGGTGCCGAGGGCTTGGATCCCGAACAAATTCTGATTGATGTGAAGCCGGTGTGGGATGCGCAGAGCGATAGTGCGATGGGCGGGCTCGATACCCGAACCCTGACGGTACGCAGCGAATTAAGTCCCTCTGGCAGTGGCGTAATTTATTTACGTAGCACTACGCCAATTGTTGAACCCTTTTTGAATTTCGTTTTATCGGTGCGCTGGCCGACCGGTACGATTGAGCGCGAATACACATTGCTGCTCGACTTGCCTGCGCAGGCACCGGCGTTGGCAAGTGCGGCCCAAGCGGGCGCAGCGAGCACTCGGCTGGCATCGGGAAAACCAGCGCAGAGTAATCGCCCCGCGAAATCGTCACCGGCGAGGCCTATTAGCGCTGATGCATCGACGTATACCACCGTGCGCGGGGACAGCCTTTGGCGAGTGGCGTCGCGCATTCGGCGTGCCCGAGGCGGTGAGCAACTGCCCCTGATGGAGGCGGTCTATCGCCTTAACCCCCAGGCCTTTGTGCGCGGCGAAAAGGACATGCTAAAGGAATCTGTCTCGCTAAATGTTGAGGCGGCAGCACTTGCCGAGGTGTTGTTGCCGGGCGGGGGGCCTGGCGGTTCGGGCAAACAAATATCGCGGGCGCCTAATGGCACGGTAAATAATGAAGTGGAAACGGCGCCAGAAGCGACGACAGAACGTGTCGTTTTAAGCTCCAACGCCGCTCCGTCGATGACCGAAGAGCAGCGGTTGACGGCTTCGTTGGCGGCGGTGACCGAGGAAGTGTCAGCTGTACGCGCCAATATTGAGGCAATGAATAGCCGCTTGCAGACGCTACAGACGCGCCTGCTGAGCTTGCAGGATGAATATACTGCGCTGAAGGGCCAGACCGCAGCGATCCAGACTGGTGAAAGCGCGCCGGTGCCGGAGGTGAGTGTCGCGGAGCCTTTGGCTGAGGCATCTCAGGCAGAGGAGCAAGCCGTATCAAGCACATTTGTACGTGGTGCTGATGTGGCGTCGGCTTCGCCGTCTGAGGTGATTCAAGCTGGCGTTACGGCGACTGACACGGCGCCCATTGGCGAAACCACCGGGGCGCTGCCTGAAAATGCTGAGTGGCGCGGCAGTCCTTGGGCGTTATTGCTGCTGGGTGTTGCAGCGGTGGGCGGGCTATTGTTTTATCGGCGCCGTAAAGCCGCCGCAAAACGCCGCTTGCAAGCGTTTCATTATGCAGGCGCAGCCAAGGCTGCTCCGAAGGCGTCGGCCACACATTTTGAAGACGTTTTCGCAGAATTGGGTGATGCCCCTCAAGAACAGTCTGGCAGCGCAGATATTGCCGCAGTGACTGCTCGTGTGGTTGAGGAGGATAACTCGCCGCAGGCGGCCGCGGCGGCGTGCATTGAGTTGGGGGACTACCGCGGTGCTCAGCAGATCGTTGAACAGGCCCTGCGTGAGGACGAGTCTCTGGCCTTACAAATGCTACTGCTCGATCTATACGCGCGTCAGGGGCAGGCCACGGACTTTGAGGCACTGGCCTTACAGATGGAGTTTGCCGGCGTAGAGGAAGAATCCCTAAGAGAGATCGATATCCTGCGGCGTGAGCTCAATGGCGCGCAGCAACACCGCACTCAGCAGCAAGGGCAGTAGTCGATCCACCCGTGTATGAACTCGTGTATGAGCACAGTGATTTTTTTGTGCTCAATAAAACTGCCGGTGCTAATTTGCACCGCAACCATCACCCTGAAAGCCTGTTAGACCGCCTCAGCACTGAGCGAGGGGAAACCGGCTTGCACCTTGTCCATCGCCTTGACGATGCGACCTCGGGTTTACTGCTTATCGCCCGCAATGCTAAGGCCGCAGCCGAGCTGGGGCGCAGCTTTAGTGAGCGGCGTATCGATAAGTTTTATATCGCCATTGCACTCGGCAAGCCTCGAAAAAAACAGGGGGCAGTGGTGGGGGATATCATTAAAGCCCGCGGGGGGAGTTACCGGCTTAGCCGCAGTTGCAATAATCCCTCGCGGACCCGCTTTATCAGCACCAGTATTGCGCCGGGCAAGCGCTGCTATCTACTGAAACCTGCCACCGGTAAAACGCATCAATTGCGCGTGGTGATGGCCAGTCTGGGCGTGCCGATTCTCGGCGATGAGCGGTATGGTAAGTCGCCGGCGGATCGCTGTTACCTGCATGCCTGGGGGCTGCGTTTTGACTACCGAGGCGTGCCGATGTCATTCACTTGCGAGCCAAGCAGTGGTGAGGCCTTTGGCGATAGAGCTGTTGAGGCGGCGCTGGTAGAATGGTCGCCACCTTGGCAGCTCCCCTGGGGAGCCTAATACACCGACTTTGAGACCTACCTGTTCATGACTGACCCGCAAGAAAGTGACGAGCTGCTGACTAAGCTGAATCGCGAAACCGCCAAGATACCCTGGGAGGAATTGCAACGTTTCTACGCCCAGGGCGCCGTACTGGAGGTTTCACCCAAGCTCGATCTTGTTGCCGTGGCCGCAGGCATGGCAAACGACGATACCCAGACCATTAGCCCTTTGCTCACCTCCGGTCAGCTTGGCCGTGTCGACACCGAGTCGGCGCAGAAGTGGACGCAAGAGCAGGCATCATTATGGGCCGTGGTGGTCGCGCCTTGGGTGCTGGTGCAGACCCATCGCGATCTAGATTAAGGCGATAAGCCCAGTGGACTCTCAGGCTTTTATCGACGACTTGCGCAAGCGTTTGCGTGCGTTCTTCACTGAACAGGCACAGGGCTGGGATGTGCCACCCGCGACCCTGTACCGTTTGGAAGGCGCGATGGCCTCAGCGGTTCAATTGGGGCTAGTGTCCGAGGCGGAACTGCGTGGCTATTTGCTTCATCTCGCTGAAGAATTCCTGGACGAAAATTTGCAGGACATTTACCGAAACGACCGGCAACTGCTGTTGCATCTACACATGCACGAGGCCCCGGTTTATCCCAGTGGCGGTAGCCAATAGTGCAGGCCGACGCCTTTTCTCAGTGGTGCACGTCGCGGCGCGCGAGCAATGTCCGCCGCGGTCACCGCCAGCTTATTGTATTAAGCGGTGAACAGCGTTGGGCAGAGGCATTATTATCCGCAGCGATCAACGGCGGCGATGGCGTCTTACTTGTTGCACACGATGCGCTGGCGGGGTTTCAGCCGAGCAGTAAAGCCGCCAGCTTAGGCATCGAAAGTGATTGGGTAATTATCGATGGCCATCGCTACAGTTCGGTTAATCACTGGTTGGCAGCAGCCGGCACATTGCGAGGCGGCGGCTCCCTGGTGTTACTAACGCCGCCTTTAGCGGATTGGCCACAGGCCTACGCCCTGGCAATGCGGGAGGCGGGTTTCGCGGTTGAGCACTCGGCCTTCATTTCCAGGCTCACGACGTTGCTTCCCCTGCAGCCCGCAGTCTGCTTGATCCAGCAAGGCAGCGAGTCAGCCCAGGTGAGTCACTCGACGTCACTCAACGGCGATAAGGCACAGGCCTGGCAAGCCGAGGTACCCAGTGCAGATCAATTATCCACCGTTACTGCCATTGTTCGCGCGGCGCGAGGTCGGTCGGGGCGCCCCCTTGTTATTCGCGCCGACCGTGGTCGGGGGAAAACATCAGCGCTCGGCATAGCCGCTGCAGAACTGCTGCGCAGCGGAAGCCAAAAAGTGGTGATATCCGCGGCCAGAGCCGACATGGTTGAGATCGCCTTTCGCCGCGCGATGGAGGTGTTGCCGGGCGCGGTGCGCGAAGGTGATAAGCTGGTGTGGCAGGGCGCGGCGCTGGAATATCTCACGCCGGCTGACTTGCTGTCTGCCAGTGCCTGCGACGACTTTCAAGCCGAGCTGGTGATGGTTGACGAGGCGGCTCACTTGCCGCTGCCAGTCTTGGAAACGCTGCTAGGGCGCTTACCGAGGCTAGTATTTTCCACAACCGTGTCAGGATACGAAGGCACAGGAAGAGGGTTCGATATTCGTTTCCGGCGCTGTCTTGACCAGTTACGGCCGCAGTGGCGCCGGCAGTTCTTAGCGACGCCGCTGCGCTGGGCTGACGACGACCCCCTTGAGACCACGTTAAACGCCATTTTTTTGCTGGGCACTGCCGACGCCGCACCCGACACTGTTAAAGGAGGCTTGCGCGTCAATAGCGTCAGTGCGGCGACACTGGTGAACGATGACTTGGCGTTGGCGCAGGTGTTTCAGTTACTGATGGAAGCGCATTACCAAACGACGCCGCAGGATCTTCAATACTTGCTCGACCTTCCTTCTCAGCTGATGATCGCGCGTATCGGTACAGCGATCGTTGGGGTTTGTCAGGCGCTTCCGGAAGGGGAGCTGGCCGATGAACAATGTGAACGGGTTAGCCGCGGTCAGCGGCGCATAAAGGGCCACTTGCTGGCTCAGGCCCTGGCACAGCGGTGCGGGCAGACACAGTGGTTGGTAGCGCCGAGCTTGCGTATCAATCGTATCGCGGTGAGCGAAGGGCAGCGACGAAGGGGGATTGCTAGCGCATTGCTACGGGAGCTTCTGCACAATGCTCGCGGGAGCGGCTGCGCGTTCCTGAGTAGCAGCTTCTCTTGCGAGCCGGAATTGTTGGCATTTTGGCTGCGGCAGGGTTTTGCTGCTGTCCACCTGGCCAGTCGGCGAGACACCAGTAGCGGCAGCTATTCACTGATGGTGGTTCGCCCCCTCGGTGATAATTTGCCCCACCTTGACGCCCTGCGTGAGGTGCTTTGCGATGAGTTGCTGAGCTGTACAGAGCTACTGCGCCGGGACATGCCGACACCAGCGCTGGCGGCTCTATTGGCGGCGCTGCCGGTGCAGGGGACTGAATACGACAGACAGCAACAACGGCGCTATGTAGCGGGTGAGCTGCCCTTTGAGCAGGCGGCAGTGCATTTAAAGCGCGCCTGCATTGGCGCTACACCATCGCCGTCCGCGCTGGTTGTAGAACGCTTGTACCAATGCCGCGATTGGCTTGCTTTGGCAGCCGCGTACCGCCTAACAGGGCGAGCGGATTGCGAGCGACAAATAAAACAGTATTTTGCCGGTGTTGACACTGGCGATGATCAACAGGAGTAATCATGGCGAGTATTTTCAGCAAAATTATTGCAGGTGAGTTGCCCGGACATTTTGTTTGGCAGGACGATGACTGTGTGGCGATTATGACCATTCAGCCGATTAAGCCGGGCCATATTTTGGTCATTCCCAAAGAGGAAATTGATCACTGGGACGATTTGCCTGAGGCGCTCAGTGCTCACTTGCTGGCGGTGTCCAGAAAACTGGCGAAGGCCCAGAAGCGGGTGTATCAATGCCGTCGCGTGAGCTTGCAGATCGTCGGGCTGGAGGTGCCACATACCCACCTGCATCTCGTGCCAATTGACGAGATGCGTGACATCGACTTTGCCGGGGCTGAAATGGCCGACGCTGCGTCGTTGGCGGCTGAGGCAGAAAAAATACGTGAGGCACTCGCGGCAGGTTAAGGCACCTCTGATTAATTCGGTAATGGCTCAGCGGAGCCTCTCGCGTGCACTGGCGAGGCGCAGCGCGAAGGTCAAGGGTGGTTCTCCTTGACGAGTGTTGCAACGACGGCCAGGGGGCGCGAGAGACCCGCCCTTCGGGGTTTTGCCTTATTTCGCCTGGCGGCGTTGCGCTCATTTGAAAGGCAACCAGCCTTACTGCCTGAGCGCGCCCTGCCAAACGAAATAAGGCAAAGCCTGAGTTATCACCGAATTAATCAGAGGTGCCTTAAGAGTGCGCGAGCGCTTCCTGTCCGGGGTGGATCACGCGTACCACTTGCTCTTCAGTGTCGTGTTGAATTTCGCCGCGTAGCCAGGCGCCGCCGTCGGGTTCGTGGAGAATGCTACCGACGCCGCCCGGGGTGCGTATTCGCGCTGAGCTCGGGCCGGACTGAAAGCAGCTTTCGTCAGGCGATGACATCTCGTCCAGCGCCCGTTTGCAGCCCAGCGCGTCGAAGCTAAAGGTAACGTCGCGTTCGCTGGCTTCTCCCCAGCGAGGTGAAAGTGCTTGGTCAAGCTCGAGCAGCCTGTGCAAGCGCGCCTTGATCGGCAGTGTGGTACTGGCGCCGGCGTAATCACTCACATAGTGGTTCATTACCCTTTGCACGCACTGATACAGGCGCTGTGGATCGCGCAGGCACTCGGTGAAGATGGCGTTGCGTGACTCGTAAACCGTAAGGGCATCGTCAACATCGACGCTAGGCAAAGCGTCCTGAAATTCCCGGCACACCGCCAGTAGTAGCTCGCGCATCAGTGTTGCGGTCGTAATACCCTCTTGCTGGGCGATGTAGCGAATGCTGTAGGGCAGAATATGGCCGTGAGCAAATAACATATGCGCGGTAATTAATAGGTAGCCCTGCAAGCCCTGTTCACGGCTAAAGCTGTGACAGGCGACCACGTATTCGCCCTTCGCCTTGCCGTAGCCGGCCACCGGAATGGTTTCGATCTGATATTCCTGGCGTTTTTCGTAAAACTCCGTGCCTGGCAGCAGGGTGTAGGCAAAAATATTGAGGTTGGGGAAAACCTGCAGCAGTTCATCGAGGTTGCGCTCAAAATCCGGGAGATTATCGCCGGGTAGGCCCCAAATGAGCTCGGCGGCAATAGGCACCCCTTTACTGGCCATATCTTTGGCAATGGGCTCGTACTTATTGGCGGCCATGTTTTTGCGATTGCTAAGCTCAAGGGCCTTTGGCGTTAGGGTTTGCAGGGCGAGTTGATAGTGCGGCAGTAGTCCGTGCTGGTTAAGCAGCAAGACAATTTCCTGCACCCGCGGGCTGTGTTTCTTTGACCACGAGGTGGCGAAGCTGCTGGGTAGGCCTGTGGTGTTTTTCAGTTCGCAAATGAGTTTGGCTTTGTCTAAGTCTTCTCTCAATGCACCAAAATTGGAATCGGCAAGCCAGATATCCTTGATGCCAGCGGCCACAATTTTGCGCCAGTCCCGCTCAATCCTCTCCATGGAAAACTGGTACATTTTCGAGCCGATAGCGCCGGTGCCCCATTCGCAAAACGCGCATTTAAAGGGGCAGCCACGGCTGCTTTCATAGGAAACTGAGTCGTAGAGCGGCTTACCCGCATCATCACACAGCGGCACTACATCGAGGGCCGAGGGGAGGGCGTCGAGATCCTGGCGGCGCTTGCGCTCGGCAGTTTTTACCAGTTCACCATCGCGCAAATACGCGAGGCCATCCACGTCTTGCCACTGCTCTCGGCTCTCGCAGTCCAGCCACTGGGCGAAGGTGGTTTCTGCCTCGCCCAGAGCAATAACATCAATCGGGTCGTCGTACAGATAATCCTCAGCTTGTTGAACGTGGGGCCCGCCGGCAATGCAAAGGACTTGCGGGCAGTCAGACTTGATTAGCGCGATCAACTCGAGAAATTCCGCTGCATTCCAGGTGTACATACTGAAGCCCACCACCGGTACACCGCCACGTGCGATGCAGGCGATGAATTCCTCTCTAAGCTCGGGCCATGTGGCTTTCCAGGCGTCAGCCGCGTGGCTGTCGCGAAAATGTATCAGGCGTATGTCGTTGCCGGCTGGGTTATTGCCGTAATGCTGGTAGTACGCTTTCAAGCCGCCCGTTGTGGTGGGAACAGCCCAAAAGCCGTCCGAGTCCATGCTGAATAAACAAACGGGGCGAGGGGAGTGCGCTGAGCTCATGTGGGTGGAATGCCTTGTTGTGATTATGGCGCTATTGTCGCATCTTGCGCCGCCATTTGCTCATGAGTAAGCCGAGGGTTAACTAAGCCGTTCGGGTGAGGTTGATCCGCCTATTATGCGGCAAGATCGCCGCTGAATAAAAAAACTTCGGAGAGTCGGATGGTTGAAGTACACGTAGAGCGCGATTTAGATTTCCCCGCCGCAACGGTTTGGGCCTTATTGGAAGATTTTGGCGACATTAACTGGGCGCCGGGTATCGACAAGATTGAGGTAATCGGTGAGGGCATTGGCATGATTCGCCGTTTGCACCTGGCGGGCATGGAGCCGATTGATGAGCAGCTCGAAAGTATGGACGCCAGTACCATGAGTTTTGGCTATACGATCCCTCGCGGTATTCCCATGCCGGTAGCCGATTATTCGGCCAATGCCAAGGTGACGGCCATTGATGACGGCCGCTGCCATGTAGACTGGTACGGCCGCGCAACACCACAGGGCGCATCAGACGAAGAGGCGGCCGCGATGATTCGCGGTGCCTATGAAATGCTTTTGCAATGGGTGGACGAGCACCTGAAATCGCGCGCTTAATGCGCTTTTTTACAGTAGCGCTGTATCAAGCTGGGCATTGTGGCAATGCCCAGTAAGTGGCGGCGCACCAGCTCCATACCCAGCGCCGACACCCACATTTGAAAGGCCTGCCGGTCAAAAGGCAGCACCAAGCATTCCGCTTTTAGGTGGTCTTCGCTGCCCCAGGCTATCCATACGGTGCCGACCGGCTTGTCTTCAGAGCCACCATCGGGCCCGGCAATGCCTGTGACGGCCAAGGCCATATCGGCGTGGCCAACGCGTAGGGCGCCCTGCGCCATGGCCAGGGCAACGTCTCTGCTTACCGCGCCGTGCTGTTGCAGCAGCGCCTCACTCACACCCAACTGGCTGCTTTTCATCGCATTTGAATAACTGACAATGCCACCGGGAAAGACTTTCGATGCGCCAGCGATGCTGGTGATTTGGGAGGCGATCAGGCCACCTGTGCAGGACTCTGCCGTGCACAGGGTTTGGTTTCGCTTGCTGAGCTCGTCGACCAATACTGAGGGCAAACTGAGCGGCAGTTCGCCGAGTAAATGTTCGCCGAGCAGGGTTTCAACGGGCGTGCGCCACTCGGCTAAGGCCGTGTTTGCGTGTTCACCGCGCGCGGTTAACTTTACTTCCAGCACGGGCATCGAAGCGCGAAAACCCAGTTCGATATTGTCGGGCCAATTGGGTAACTCGCGGTCAAACAGTTCCTGTATGCCGGACTCACCTAGGCCAAAAACGCCAAGACGAAGGGTGTGAATATGGTCCGACTCAAAACGCTGCTGGAGCAGGGGAAGGAGTTCGTCGGTCAGCATCTGACGCAATTCGCTGGGTACCCCCGGCGTGGCCAATACCAGGCAGTTGCGATACATAAGCCGTATTCCCACGGCGCTGCCTCGGGCATTAGCGATAATATCGCAGCCCCCGGGGAGAATGGCTTGCTTGCGGTTAGAGGCGTTCATGCTGAAACCGCGTTGCTCGCACCAATGTGATAAGTGCGCCAATGCCTCAGGGTGTTCGGTAAGTGGCCGGTCGCACAGCTGGGCCAGTACTGCGGCGGTTAGGTCGTCGACGGTGGGGCCGAGACCGCCATTAATAATCAGTACATCGCCCTCTTCACACAGCTGATCAATTTCCTTTTGCAGTAGCGCGCTGTCGTCGCCTACGGTGACCTTTTTATGTATTCTCCAACCTTGTGGCGCCAGTTGCTGGGCAACCATCGCGGAGTTTGAATCAATAATATCGCCGGCCATAAGTTCATTGCCGGTTAACAGTAAATTCAGCTTCATAGCGTTCCGGTTTTTCAAGTTTACTGGCGATTATCACCTAAAACGGGCATACAATGCCTGTGTCGAAAAAGCTCGGAGAGAGCATAGTATGAAATCATCGTTAAACGCGATATTTGCCGTAGCGATTGTTGCGTTGATTGGCTTTGAATATTGGCAGTACCGCCATAATCAAGCGGAAACGCAGCGTTTGGAGCAGCAACTCGTTGCCTTACAGCAAAGCGTGGACGCCCTGAGCCTGCAGCTAAACAGTGCCAAGGAAGAGGACGCTGCCAGTTCGCTGGGGAATCTTCTCGAGGAAGCCAACAAAGCGTTGGTTGATGGTTGGTCGGTGATGGTCGATGCGGTTGAGCGCGAATTGCAACGCGCGCAACAGCAGATCGAAGAAAGTAAAAAGCCGAAATCAGAAGCGCCTCCCGAGACGCCGCAGAGCCACTACGGTCCCGGGGCGCTCTGAGTCGCGAACGTGTCAGTGGCGCAATTGCGCGTCCAACTCGTCTACGAGCTCAGCCCACTCAGCGTCGTCGTCCAGGGCCTGCTTCAAAAAGGCGGCCTGGCTCGGCGACCAGAAGTGAGCCTGGTGCAGGGCCAGGTCTTTGGGGAGCGGCCGATGACGCCCAATGAATGCTTCAATGTCGCTGGGCGTTGCTGGCAGGCCGAGTTGCTGAAACAGTGCTGACATGCTGTGAAATTCTGCTTCCATATTACCCTCCGTTATTCATGGTGAGTCAGCTGTCAGCCTAAACGATTAGGAGGTCGGCAGTAAATCCAGCCTCAACCCAGCATTCCACCCGCCGTCGACAATAAACTCAGAGCCTGTTGAGTAGCTGCTTTCGTCGGAGGCCAGAAACAGCGACATATTGGCCACTTCGGCGGGAAGGCCGACCCGCGGTAGGGGGTGATTGACGTAGAAGGCATTGTCCTCGTCGCTGGGCTGGGCACCTTCTCCCGCGCCGTGCATGTCGGTGTAAATGCCGCCTGGGTGAACCGTGTTCACGCGAATATTGTAGGGGCCTAATTCAATGGCGGCCGACTTGCTTAGGCCGCGAACCGCCCACTTCGACGATACATAGGCGCTCAAGCCGTTTTTTGCTTGCAGGCCGTCGATAGACGAAATATTAATAATTGAACCGCCGCCGCTGCGCTTCATTGGCTCGATGGCAGCGCGTATGCCGAGGTAGGGGCCGAGCTGATTAACCTTGATAACGCGCATGTAGTCATCGCCGTCCGAATCGGCAATGGCGGCTGCGTGGAGTATCGCCGCATTATTTACCAATATATTGAGCGGCCCAAAGGCCTCGGCTTCGGCAATCAGTGTTTGCCAATCCTGTTCGCGCGATACATCGGCATGCACGTAGCGAGCATTCTCGCCTAGCTGTTGGGCCAGTGCCTGCCCGGGCTCATCCAGTAGGTCGGCGATTACCACTTTGGCGCCTTCTTCTACAAAACGTTTGGCGGTGAGGGCGCCCATTCCGCGCGCAGCACCGGTGATAATTGCGACTTTTCCCGCGAGCCTAGCCATCGATTTCTCCTGTTATTTTGTTAAATTCTCTGCGCATTTAATCGGTGACAAACTGTGCGGTCAATTGTCCAATAGGAGTAGGGCGTAGGTGTTATTCAATATCGGTGCGCCGCAGTTAAGGGAGGGTAGATGAAAAGTACAATCGGCATCGCGCTGTTGCTGCTGGCGGCAGGTCTAATGTGGTTTTATTACCAACAACAAGCGTGTTGCGTTGCGCCCCTTGAACCGCTGCCCATGACAGAGGGCAAATCCTCCCCCGGGGTGACTGCTAATCCGCCATCGCAAAAACAGGCAACAAAAACAGCAGACGGTGTGCCAACTGCGCCACCACTGGATTCGGCGCCGCCACTGGATTTGCGTTTGCCGGCTGACTACACAGAGGACGCGACGCCATTTGAGCCTCAAACGAGTCGCTATGGTGTTGAGCGTTGGTTTGAAGAGGGCGATAAGCCGGAATCAAAATTAAAGCTGAAAAGTAAAATCTACCTTAAAGAAGATGCAACGCTGGATAAAAGTTTCAACGCTTACGATGAAAAGGTCGATGGTGTGGAAATGGGCTTTGAGTACAAAACGCCGTAGGCACGCTGGCAAAGTCAGAAACGTTGAGCAAAAAAAACCCTGCCGAGGCAGGGTTTTTTGTTTTTAGCGCTTGTCCAGTGGGACGAAATCGCGTTTTTCCGGGCCAGTATACAACTGACGTGGGCGACCGATGCGGTAGGCGCCGCTGATCATCTCGTTCCAGTGCGCGATCCAGCCTGGGGTACGACCCAGTGCAAAGATAACGGTGAACATGCTGGTTGGGATGCCGATCGCTTTGAGGATGATGCCTGAATAGAAGTCTACGTTGGGGTAGAGCTTCTTCTCAACGAAGTATTCATCTTCCAGGGCGATTTGCTCAAGGCGCTTGGCAATCTTCAGCAGAGGATCATTTTCCAAACCAAGCTCAGCCAGTACTTCATCAGCTGCTTGCTTCATTACCTTGGCGCGTGGGTCAAAGTTTTTGTAAACACGGTGACCAAAGCCCATCAGGCGGAATGGATCGTTCTTGTCTTTAGCGCGGGCAACAAACTCGTCGATGCGTGAGGCATCGCCGATTTCTTCCAGCATATCCAGAACAGCTTCGTTCGCGCCGCCGTGAGAAGGTCCCCACAGGGCAGCGATGCCAGCAGAAATACAGGCGAAGGGGTTGGCGCCAGTCGAGCCAGCCAAACGCACAGTAGAGGTAGAAGCATTCTGCTCGTGGTCAGCGTGCAGTAGGAAAATCTTGTCCATGGCCTTAGCCAGTACAGGATTAACATTGCTGGGCTCGCAGGGGTTGCCGAACATCATGTGCAGGAAGTTTTCTGAGTAACTCAGGTGATTCTGCGGGTACATGAAGGGCTGGCCGATGGTGTACTTGTAGGTCATGGCAGCCAGTGTTGGCATTTTTGCAATGAGTCGAATTGCAGAAATTTCGCGATGGTGTTCGTCAGCAATGTCCAGAGAGTCGTGGTAGAACGCTGACAGGGCGCCAACTACGCCACACATAATTGCCATTGGGTGAGCGTCGCGGCGGAAGCCTTTGAAGAACGTGCTCATCTGGTCGTTGACCATGGTGTGCATGCGCACTTTGTTGACGAAGGTTTCTTTTTCAGTTTGGTTGGGGAGCTTGCCGTAGAGCAGGAGGTAACAGGTTTCCAGGTAATCTGACTGTTCTGCCAGTTGTTCGATGGGGTAACCGCCGTGAAGCAGAACACCTGCATTACCATCGATATAGGTGATTTTTGATTCGCAGGCTGCGGTGGAAACAAAACCGGGGTCGTAGGTGAAATATCCGTTACCCGTCAGGGGGCTAACTTCAATCACGTCCGGGCCAATGGTGCCGGAATGGACATTCAACTCCAGCGTTTTGCCATCGATACTCAGAGTGGCTTTCTTATCGCTCATTTGACGGGCTCCTGTTACTTTCTTTTCATAGCTTGTGGCGGTGGTTTCTGCTGTCTGACAATCGGCGTGGTGATGCTGAGCGCAACAGGCAGAAAGGCTCCCTGCAAAATTAGGGAGTCACAAATATAGAGAGCTAAAACGTTTTGTCAACGCTGACCACATTTTACCCTGTGATTGCGGCCGTGGGAATGTTTGATGTTTTCTGTACTTTATGCTGCCCCCGTCGATGCGTGCGCGGTTTTGGTGCGCCGCAAATCTTATGGCGCCATAATGGCGCGAAATAGTCCCGCAAACCCTTGATATAGCGCTTTTTTGGAGGGCAATTTCGACTAAAGGCGTGTTTGTAATTGCGTATGTATAGCCCTATAATGCGCGGCGTTTCTTCTCGAGCCCCAGTGCTTGCACCTCTTAGGAAGAAGCCCGGGAAGGAGAGCCCGGCAAACTTGATAGATCCACTTCCGTTGAACCGCCCGTAGTAAAAGGGCCTGAAATAAAGTGTGGAAAACCGTGAACGATAAACGACCTGTGAACCTGGATATCGGGACAATCGCACTGCCGATTACCGCATATACCTCAATCATGCACCGCGTCAGTGGTGTTTTCCTAGTGGCCGGTATGGCCGTCTTATTCTGGTTGCTGGGCACTAGCCTCAGTGGTCCAGAAGGTTTCGCTCAAGCCAAAGAGTGTTTGTCATCGTTCTGGGGCAAGCTGATCGTCTGGGCAGTATTAGTGGGTATTAGTTACCACGCTGCTGCGGGAGTGAAGCATTTGGTCATGGACGCCGGTATCGGTGAGTCTATGGAAGGTGGCGAGAGAGGGTCCAAACTGGTGCTGCTGACTACAGCGGTTCTGGTTGTACTGACGGGGTTATGGGTATGGTAGTTAAATCAGTAACAAGTTTTGGTCGCAGCGGTCTTTCAGACTGGCTGGTTCAGCGAGTATCCGGTGTTGTTCTGCTGGCTTACTTCTTAGTCGTAGGTGGCTACTTGGTTTGCGAAGGCAGCACGATGGATTACGCCCAGTGGAGCGCGTTCTTTGCCTCGACATTTATGCGTGTCTTTAGTACTGCAGCGGTGCTGTCGGTAATTGCTCACGCATGGATAGGTTTGTGGGCGGTCTCTACTGACTACCTGACCGAGCGTATGATGGGTGGCAAGGGCCTTGTCTTGCGCCTGGCGTTTCAGGCTGCATCAGCAGTTGTTCTGTTCACCTACCTCGTTTGGGGCATCCAGATTCTGTGGAGTTAAGTAATGGCTAATGTTCGTACTATTACCTTTGACGGCGTTATCGTCGGCGGTGGTGGCGCAGGTATGCGCGCTGCACTGCAGTTGGCCCAGTCAGGCTACAAAACTGCGGTAATTTCTAAAGTATTCCCTACGCGCTCTCACACAGTATCAGCCCAGGGTGGTATCACTTGCGCGATCGCGAGTGCCGACCCTCAGGATCAGTGGCAGTGGCACATGTACGATACCGTTAAAGGGTCTGACTACATCGGTGACCAAGACGCTATCGAATACATGACCAGCGTTGGCCCAGAAGCGGTTTTCGAGCTGGATCACATGGGTTTGCCGTTCTCGCGTACAGAAGAAGGTCGTATCTATCAGCGTCCCTTCGGCGGCCAATCTAAAAATTTCGGTGAAGGCGGCCAGGCGGCGCGGACATGCGCAGCAGCTGACCGTACCGGTCACGCCCTGCTGCATACCCTTTATCAGGGCAACCTGAAGAACAACACCGTGTTCTTTAATGAGTGGTTCGCCACTGACATTGTAAAGAACCAAGACGGCGCGGTTGTCGGTGTGATGGCGATCTGCATCGAAACCGGTGAAGTTGTCTACGTGAAGGCGAAAGCAACCGTATTCGCGACTGGTGGTGCAGGGCGTATCTACGCATCTACCACTAACGCTCACATCAATACGGGCGACGGCGTGGGCATGGCCCTGCGTGCTGGCTTCCCTGTACAAGACATTGAGATGTGGCAGTTCCACCCCACCGGTATTGCCGGCGCAGGGGTTCTGGTAACAGAAGGCTGCCGTGGTGAAGGTGGCTATCTGATCAATAAAGATGGCGAGCGCTTTATGGAGCGTTACGCGCCGAATGCCAAAGACTTGGCCGGCCGCGACGTCGTTGCTCGCTCAATGACACTGGAAATTCTCGAAGGCCGTGGCTGTGGCCCCAATGGCGACCACGTATTCCTCAAGCTCGACCACCTTGGCGAGGAAGTGCTGGAAAGCCGCCTGCCGGGTATTTGTGAGCTGAGCCGCACCTTCGCCCACGCTGACCCAGTTAAAGAGCCAGTGCCTGTGGTACCAACCTGTCACTACATGATGGGCGGTATTCCCACCAATATTCACGGCCAGGCATTGACGGTTGACGCCAGCGGCAACGACCAAGTGATTCCCGGCTTGTACGCCTGTGGTGAAGTGGCCTGTGTATCGGTACACGGCGCGAACCGCTTGGGTGGTAACTCGCTGCTTGATCTGGTGGTATTTGGTCGCGCTTCAGGTCTGTTCATTGAGAAAGCGCTGCGCGAAGGCATCGATATGCGCGACGCCTCAGAGAGCGATCTCGAGCAGGCCAACGAGCGTTTGAACCGCGTTAACAACAGCAAAGGCGGCGAGAAAGTTGCCGATCTGCGTACCGAGCTGCAAAACGTCATGCAGAACCACTTCGGTGTATTCCGCCGCGGTGACTTCATGCAAGAGGGCGTGAAGAAATTGGCAGATCTTCGTGGTCGCATTGAAAACGCGCATCTGGAAGACAAGAGCAACGCGTATAACACAGCGCGTATCGAAGCGCTTGAACTGCAAAACCTCTTTGAGGTGGCCGAAGCAACGGCTATCGCCGCTGAGGAGCGCAAGGAAAGCCGCGGTGCTCATGCTCGCGAAGATTTCCAAGACCGCGACGATGAGAATTGGCTGTGTCATTCCATGTACTTCCCTGGCGAGAAGCGTGTTGGTAAGCGTGCGGTTAACTTCGCGCCGAAAACCCGCGAAGCTTTCGCGCCTAAAGTACGCACCTACTGATCAGGGGAGAAGAGAAAATGTTGAAAGTCAGTCTCTATCGCTACAATCCTGAAGTCGATCAGGAGCCGTACATGCAGGATGTCGAGCTCGACACCGGCGGCAAAGACCTGATGGTACTCGACGTATTGGAACTGCTGAAAGCGAAGGACCCTTCGCTGACCTACCGCCGCTCTTGCCGCGAAGGTGTCTGCGGTTCCGATGGTATGAACATCAATGGTAAAAACGGTTTGGCGTGTATTACGCCAATTTCGGAAGCCTTGAAAAACGGCAAGGGTGGTAACACCTTGGTGCTGCGCCCGCTGCCCGGCTTGCCCGTAATCCGTGACTTGATCATTGATATGAGCTTGTTCTACAAGCAATATGAGAAGATCAAGCCTTACCTGATTAACAACACGCCAGCGCCCGCGATCGAGCGTCTGCAATCACCTGAAGAGCGCGCCAAGCTCGACGGCCTGTACGAGTGTATTCTTTGTGCATGTTGTTCAACGGCTTGTCCGTCTTTCTGGTGGAACCCAGACCGCTTCATCGGCCCCAGCGGCCTATTGCAAGCTTACCGCTTCCTTGCGGATAGCCGCGACACGGCAACTGAACAGCGTTTGAGCGAACTGGACGATCCTTTTAGCGTCTTCCGTTGCCACGGCATTCAAAACTGTGTCAATGTTTGCCCTAAAGGCTTGAACCCAACCCGGGCTATCGGCCATATTCGCAACATGTTGCTGAATCGGGCGAGCTAATCGCTGAGGGGCTCGAGAGAGCCCCACTTATTAGACCCTGCGAAGATAGGGCTAAAATCTGCGCGTATTGTGTCCTTTGGTGTCACAACGTGACACCGGAACAAAATACAACTCGGTGCTTACCGGCACTAGCGAGATAAAAAACGTATTGAGAGGGATTGGCTAAGGCCTGTGGTTTAAGCCGGCCTCGCGGCGTACACTGAGCGCTGCGGGCGTAAGACGATGCAAAACGCCTTATCGGGCGATGCAGCATCCGGCAGCCACGCCTCTCGTTATTAGGTGGACAGGAATGCAGAAAGCGTCAATGGAGCTTCTTTGGAAGAGCTCCCACATATCTGGTGGAAATGCGGGTTACGTCGAAGACCTGTACGAAACCTACCTCACTGATCCCAATGCTGTTCCCGAGGAATGGCGAAACTATTTTCAACAGCTCCCTCGCGTCAGCGAATCCGCTATTCGCGATATCCCTCATTCTCCGATCCGAGATCACTTCGCTCAGTTAGCCAAACAGCCGGTTCGCGCCGCTGCCTCGGCCAGTAGCGAGGTCAGCGAGCATGAGCGCAAGCAGGTACGGGTTATCCAGCTGGTCAGCGCGTATCGTCAGCGGGGCCATCAGGAAGCGCAGCTCGATCCGCTGAACCTGTGGCAGCGCCCGGGCGTACCCGATTTGGAGCTGCAATATCACCAGCTCAGCGAAGCGGACTTCGATACCGTATTCCAGACGGGTAGTCTGTACATCGGTAAAGACCAAGCGACCCTTCGCGAGATCTACGACTCGCTGCGTGAAACCTACTGTCGCTCAGTCGGCGCAGAGTTCATGCACATTGTGGATACCCGCGAGCGTGCATGGATTCAGCAGCGTATGGAGAGTGTACGTTCAAAGCCGGAATACGGTTTTGAGGCGCGCAGCCATCTGCTGGAGCGCTTGACTGCCGCAGAGGGGCTGGAGAAATCGCTGGGTTCAAAATACCCCGGTACCAAGCGCTTTGGCTTGGAAGGCGGCGAGAGCCTGATCCCAATGATCGACGCCATGATCCAGCGCGGCGGCGAATACGGCGCCAAAGAAATTGTCATTGGTATGGCCCACCGCGGTCGACTCAATGTATTGGTCAATATTCTGGGCAAGAACCCCGCTGAACTTTTCGACGAGTTCGAGGGCAAGGTTCAATACCAGGGCTCGGCCGACGTTAAATACCATCAGGGTTTTTCTTCCAACGTGATGACCCCGGGCGGGGAAGTGCATTTGGCACTGGCCTTCAACCCGTCTCACTTGGAAATTGTATCGCCAGTGGTCGAGGGCTCTGTGCGCGCACGGCAGGATCGTCGTTTTGATCCCGTCGGTGAAAAGGTCGTGCCGATAGTACTCCACGGCGATGCGGCCTTTGCCGGTCAGGGTGTGGTCATGGAGACATTCCAGATGTCCCAGACCCGCGCTTACAAAACCGGTGGCACGATCCACGTCGTCATCAACAACCAAGTGGGTTTCACCACCAGCTTGCAGGAAGACGCGCGCTCCACGGAATACTGTACTGACGTTGCAAAAATGGTACAGGCGCCGATTTTCCACGTTAACGGTGACGACCCCGAAGCGGTATTGTTCGTGTCGCAGTTGGCCGCCGACTTCCGTCAGGAATTCAAGAAAGACGTGGTGGTCGATTTGATCTGCTACCGTCGTCGCGGTCACAACGAAGCGGACGAGCCGTCAGGCACCCAGCCGCTGATGTACAAGCAAATCAGCAAGCAAAAGAGCACGCGTGAGCTCTACGTCAACAAACTGCTTGACGATGGCACTATCGACAAAGCGCTTGCCGACAAAATGGCCTCTGAATACCGTCAGGCCCTGGACGACGGTCAGCACGTTGCCAAGAGCTTGGTGAAAGAGCCGAATACCGAGCTGTTTGTCGATTGGACGCCGTATCTTGGACATGCGTGGGATGTCTCGGGTGATACCCGCATCGACGCCAAAGAACTCAAAGAAGTGGCAGAGGCGGTTAACGCCGTGCCAGAGGCCTTTAGCGTGCAGCGCCAAGTGGCGAAGATCTATGAAGATCGCCGCAAAATGGCTGTCGGTGCCATGCCAATCAACTGGGGCTTTGCCGAAACGCTGGCCTATGGTTCCCTGCTCAATGCTGGCCACCAGGTTCGCCTTACCGGGCAAGATGTGGGCCGCGGAACCTTCTCGCACCGCCACGCGGTATTGCACAACCAAACAGACGCCAGCCGTTATGTGCCACTGCAACACGTGAGTGATGATCAGCCGTCGTTTGATATTTACGACTCGCTGTTGTCCGAAGAGGCGGTACTGGCGTTTGAATACGGTTACGCGACCACCCAGCCCAATGCATTGGTGATCTGGGAAGCGCAGTTTGGTGACTTCGCCAACGGCGCACAGGTGGTAATCGACCAGTTCATCAGCAGTGGTGAGCTGAAATGGGGCCGTTTATGCGGTCTCACCATGTTGTTACCCCACGGCTATGAAGGCCAGGGGCCTGAGCATTCATCTGCTCGCTTAGAACGCTTCCTGCAATTGTGTGCCGAGCACAACATTCAAGTATGTGTGCCCTCGACGCCGGCGCAGGTGTTCCATATGTTACGCCGCCAGGTTATCCGCCCGCTGCGCCGCCCACTGGTGGTTATGTCACCGAAGAGTCTGCTGCGCCACAAGGAAGCGGTATCAACGCTGGAAGAGCTGACGGATGGCCAGTTCCAGAATGTGATTGATGAAACCGACGATATCGATAAGTCAAAAGTGACGCGCATGGTGTTGTGTAGCGGCAAGGTCTATTACGACCTGCGCGACGCTCGCCGTGAGCATGGCAAAGACTCTATCGCTATTGTTCGTTTAGAGCAGCTTTATCCCTTCCCCTACGACGATCTGCGTGAAGTTATTGCGCAGTATCCAAACCTGAAGAAAGTGGTTTGGTGTCAGGAAGAGCCGCGCAACCAAGGGGCGTGGTACAACAGTCGCCACCGTATGGCGAGGGTAATTCGCAGCTTTAAACCCGAGAAGAATTTGCTGTTGGGCTACGTCGGTCGCGAACCGTCAGCGTCGCCGGCTGCGGGCTACATGGCCTTGCACATTGAACAGCAAGAAAAATTCATCAGTCAGGCTTTGAAACTCTAGGCCGGACCAGCGCATAACCATAGACGCGTGCAGCGAACTAACGACAGGATGAAAAATGAGTACTGAAATCAAAGCGCCAACGTTTCCAGAATCTGTTGCTGATGGCTCTATTGCAACATGGCATAAACAAGTCGGAGAGGCGGTAAGCCGCGACGAGCCGCTGGTAGACATCGAAACCGACAAAGTCGTGCTCGAGGTTGTTGCACCAGCCGACGGTGTGTTGAAGGAAATTATCAAAAATGAAGGCGACACGGTATTGAGCGACGAAGTCGTGGCCGTGTTTGAAGAGGGCGCCGCAGGGGAAGCCCCCAAAGCGGAAAGCGCACCCGAAGCAGCGCAAGTACCTGCTGCCAGTGAAGATCTGAAGATCAGCCCGGCGGCGCGCAAAGCGCTGGAAGAAAAGGGCATTGATGCCAGCGCCGTAAAAGGCACCGGCAAAGGTGGCCTGATCACGAAAGAAGATGTGATGAATTACCAGGCGCCAGCTGCCAAACCGGCCGCTGCAGCACCTGCACCCGCAGCCGAGGTAGATGTGCCTGCCGGTGAGCGCGTTGAAAAACGTGTGGCGATGACCCGCCTGCGTAAGCGCATTGCCGAGCGCCTGCTTGAAGCCAGCCAGACCACAGCGATGCTCACGACCTTTAACGAGGTCAATATGAAGCCAGTGATGGAGCTGCGCAAACAGTACAAAGACCTGTTTGAAAAGAGCCACAATGGTACGCGCCTGGGCTTTATGGGTTTCTTCGTTAAGGCAGCTTGCGAAGCGCTGAAACGCTTCCCCGCAGTGAATGCCTCGATCGACGGCGACGATATCGTTTACCACGGTTACCAGGATGTTGGTGTGGCGGTTTCGACCGATAAAGGTCTGGTAGTGCCGGTATTGCGTGATGCCGACCACATGAGCCTGGCCAAGATCGAAGACAAAGTACGCGACTTCGGCTTGCGCGCTCGCGATGGCAAGCTGGGTATCGAAGACATGACCGGTGGAACCTTCACCATTACCAACGGTGGTGTGTTTGGTTCGCTGTTGTCGACGCCCATTCTGAATCCGCCGCAAACGGCCATTTTGGGTATGCACAAAATCCAGGAGCGCCCGATGGCTGTGAATGGTCAGGTTGAAGTGCTTCCCATGATGTACTTGGCGCTGTCTTACGATCACCGCTTGATCGACGGCAAAGACGCCGTGCAGTTCCTGGTCACCATTAAGGACCTTATCGAAGATCCTGCGCGCATTCTGCTTGAGGTTTAAGACCGCTGCTAGCGTCAATGGAATCCATGGTTTAGGTATTACAGGAAACAAATATGTCTAAGTACGATGTTGTCGTAATCGGGTCAGGACCGGCAGGCTACGTAGCCGCTATTCGCGCTGCGCAGCTGGGTTTGAAAACGGCCTGCGTTGAGAAAAACCGCAACAAGGCGGACAAGGTTGCCCTGGGTGGCACCTGCCTGAACGTTGGCTGTATCCCTTCTAAAGCGCTGCTCGATAGCAGCTACAAATATCACGAAGCGAAAGACGCCTTTGATGTACACGGTATTTCTACCGGCAAAGTGAGCATCGATGTGCCCGAGATGATCAAGCGCAAAGACGCGATCGTCGATCAGCTAACCGGCGGTGTCGGCGGCCTGTTTAAGGCCAACGGCGTAACCACCATCGAAGGTTACGGCAAAGTGCTGGCGGGTAAGAAGGTGGAAGTCACCGCGGAAGATGGTTCGACGTCAACGCTGGAAGCAGAAAACATCATTATCGCGGCTGGTTCAGTGCCGGTTGAAATTCCACCAGCGCCCATCGACCAAGAGGTGATTGTCGACTCAACGGGCGCGCTGGAATTCCAATCTGTGCCCAAACGCCTTGGCGTTATCGGCGCGGGTGTTATCGGCCTGGAATTGGGCAGTGTATGGGCCCGCTTGGGCAGCGAGGTTGTGGTGTTGGAAGCGCTGGATAGCTTCTTGCCGGCCATGGACCAGCAAATTGCCAAAGAAGCTGCCAAAGTCTTCAAAAAGCAGGGGCTGGATATTCGTTTGGGTGCACGGGTTACCGACACCGAGATCAGCCGTAAAAAAGTTAAAGTGTCTTACACACTGAACGACGAAGAGAAGGATGAAACCTTCGACAAGCTGATCGTGTGCGTGGGTCGCCGTCCGCTGAGCAATGGTCTGTTGGCCGCCGACAGCGGCGTGAACCTCGACGAGCGCGGCTTCATCTTCGTCAACGACCACTGCGAAACCGATGCACCTGGCATCTACGCGGTGGGCGATATTGTGCGCGGCCCGATGCTCGCTCACAAAGGTTCGGAAGAGGGCGTGATGGTCGCCGAGCGCATCGCTGGCCACAAAGTCAGCATGAACTACGACTGCATTCCTTCCATCATTTACACGCACCCGGAAATTGCTATGGTCGGCGCCACCGAAGAGCAGTTGAAAGCTGACGGTGTACCCTACAAATCAGGCAGTTTCCCCTTCGTTGCCAGTGGCCGCGCTCTGGCAGCCAACGACACCACAGGGATGGTGAAGATTCTCGCCCACGAAGAGACGGACCGCATTTTGGGCTGTCACATCATTGGCCCGAGCGCCGCCGACCTTGTTCAACAAATCGTTATTGCGATGGAATTCGGTTCCTCAGCCGAAGATATCGCCCTGACAGTGTTTGGCCACCCGACCTTGTCGGAAGCGGTTCACGAGGCGGCATTGGCCGTCGACGGCCGCGCCATACACATGCCGAATCGCAAGAAGCGCAAATAGATTTGCGGTAGTTCGCAAAATTCGGGAAAATACTGACCCGAATTTTGCGGCGTGCCGCAATGTGCAGAGGGAGCGGGCCATTCACTGACAGCGTATTGCCCGCTTAACACTTCCACAGACCGAGATGGTAAATCCAACATGAACCTTCACGAGTACCAAGGCAAACAACTGTTTGCTGAATACGGGCTGCCTGTGTCTAAAGGCTACGCCTGTGATACCCCGGAAGAGGCCGCTGCTGCGGCTGAAAAAATCGGCGGAGACAAGTGGGTTGTAAAAGCTCAAGTCCACGCTGGTGGCCGTGGTAAAGCTGGTGGCGTAAAGCTGGTCAGCAGCACCGACGAAATCAAGGCGTTTGCAGAGCAGTGGCTGGGCAAGAACCTGGTTACCTACCAAACAGACGAAAATGGTCAGCCAGTTTCTAAAATCCTGGTTGAGTCTTGCACCGATATCGACCAGGAATTGTACCTGGGCGCCGTGCTTGACCGCGGTACTCGCCGTATCGTCTTCATGGCCTCTACCGAAGGCGGTGTTGAAATCGAGAAAGTTGCCGAAGAGACTCCAGAGAAGATTCTCAAAGCAATCATCGATCCCCTGACTGGCGCTCAGCCTTACCAGGGCCGTGAACTGGCTTTCCAACTGGGTCTGAACCCCACTCAGGTTAAGCAGTTTGTAAACATCTTCCTGGGCCTGGCTAAGCTGTTCCAGGAAAAAGATCTGGCGCTGCTGGAAATTAACCCGCTGGTTATCACCACTGAAGGCAACCTGCACTGCCTGGACGCCAAAGTGGTTATCGACGGCAACGCGGTATACCGCCACAAAGACCTGCAAGCCATGCACGATCCTTCACAGGAAGACGAGCGTGAAGCGCGCGCAGCAGAGTGGGATCTGAACTATGTTGCCCTGACCGGTAACATCGGTTGCATGGTAAACGGTGCTGGCCTGGCAATGGGCACTATGGACATCGTATCTCTGCACGGCGGTTTTCCCGCTAACTTCCTCGACGTAGGTGGCGGCGCGACCAAAGAGCGCGTTACCGAAGCCTTCAAAATCATCCTCGAAGACAGCAACGTTAAAGCCGTATTGGTTAACATCTTTGGCGGTATCGTACGCTGTGACCTGATCGCCGAAGGTATTATCGGCGCAGTGAAAGAAGTGGGTGTGAGCGTACCTGTAGTTGTGCGTCTCGAAGGTAACAATGCCGACCTAGGCTCTAAGTTGTTGTCAGAGTCTGGCTTGGACATCATCGCGGCAACCAGCCTGACCGACGCGGCTCAGCAGGCTGTTAAAGCAGCGGAGGGTAAATAATGGCTATTCTGATCAATAAAGACACCAAGGTTATCTGCCAGGGTTTCACCGGTGGTCAGGGTACCTTCCACTCTGAGCAAGCGATTGCCTACGGCACGAAAATGGTTGGCGGTGTTACGCCAGGCAAAGGCGGCACTGAGCACCTGGGCCTGCCCGTGTTCAATACCGTTAAAGAAGCCGTAGAAGCGACTGGCGCAGAAGCGTCTGTTATCTACGTACCTGCGCCATTCTGCAAAGACTCCATCCTGGAAGCGGCAAACGCAGGTATCAAGCTGATCGTATGTATCACCGAGCACATCCCCGTACTGGACATGCTCGAGTGTAAAGTGAAGTGTGACGAGCTGGGCGTTCGCCTGGTCGGCCCTAACTGCCCAGGTGTTATCACTCCGGGCGAGTGCAAAATCGGCATCATGCCAGGCCACATTCACTTGCCGGGTAAAGTGGGCATCGTATCGCGCTCCGGTACACTGACCTATGAAGCGGTTAAGCAAACCACTGATTACGGTTTCGGCCAATCTACTTGCGTAGGTATCGGTGGTGACCCGATCCCGGGCTCTAACTTTATCGACATTCTGGAAATGTTCGAGAAAGACCCCGGCACTGAAGCGATCGTTATGATCGGTGAAATCGGCGGCACTGCAGAAGAAGAGGCGGCAGCCTACATCAAAGCAAACGTAAGCAAGCCAGTGGTTTCTTACATTGCCGGTGTGACTGCACCTCCAGGCAAACGTATGGGCCACGCTGGCGCCATCATCTCGGGCGGTAAAGGTACTGCCGATGAGAAGTTTGCTGCACTTGAAGATGCAGGCGTTAAAACCGTGCGCTCACTGGCGCAAATCGGTGATGCACTGAAAGAAGTTACTGGCTGGTAAGTTCGGCTGTAACGCTAAGAGGGCGGCTTCGGCCGCCTTTTTTGTGTCTGCTTATTTTGTGGCTTGAATCCGACGCATCGTCTTCAAGTCGTGCTTGTGTTAAAAAGTGAACTATGATTCACTCCTTGTGGTGAGATAGTGTTATGGCTTACAGAGAAACGCCACCCATCGCCAAACGTAAGGCCGAATTGCGTGAGCGGCTGCTGAAAAGCGCTGAATCATTGGTAAGGGAAGGGGGCTTTAAAGCGCTGACCATTCAAGCCCTCGCCGCCGATGCGCAGGTGAGTGTGGGGTCGGTCTACCGGTATTTCAAAAACAAGGACCAACTGGCGACGGAAGTCTTCTCCCATGCCAGCCGCCGCGAAGTGCGGGCCGTTGCCGACGCCCTGGAGGGCGTTGGCGATGCAAGGGGGCAGATCGTCGCTGGCACGCGTTGTTTTGCCGAGCGCGCATTTATGGCGCCCCAGTTTGCCTGGGCGTTGATCGCCGAGCCGGTCGACCCAGCCGTGGATGAGGCGCGTATTAATTTTCGCCGCGACTACACCGCGCTGTTCGCGAAAGTAGTCAAACGCGGGGTTGAGAGCGGAGAGTTTTGCCAACAACCAGCGGCGCTGGTAGCACCCGCACTGGTTGGTGCACTGGCAGAAAGTTTGCTCGGGCCGTTGGCAGAGTCCGAGCGCAGTAGCGACATGATTGATGAACTTTGCCTGTTCTGCTTGCGAGCGGTGGGGGCGAAAGACTAGGAGGGCTTATGGAGCCGTTGAAGAATCAAAACCCCAGTAGCGATGACGCCAATAACACAGTGAATACCCATTCGGTGTTCAACCAATCTCAAGCGCTGGAAAACACCAATCTCTTCGACGACGACATCGCCCTGCAGCAGGCGTTGACCAGCTATGCGCCGGGCGCTGCTCTCGATGCGCTACGCGACTATGGTCAGCGCTGTGGCAGCGCTGAGGTGATTGCCTGGGGCTTTGACGCCAATGAGCAAAAGCCCCAGTTCGACAGCCACGACCGCTTTGGTCATCGCGTGGATGAGGTGCGCTTTCACCCCTCGTATCACAAGCTGATGAAAATGGCCTTGGAGCAGGGCATTCACGCGATGCCCTGGCAGGGCGACATTGCTCAGGCCCACACACAGCGCGCTGCGTATAGTTATATGCAAAGTCAGGTTGAAGCCGGACACGGCTGCCCGTTGACCATGACCTTTGCCTCGGTGCCCACCTTGAATCTCACGCCGAGTATCGCCAAGCAATGGTTGCCCAAAGTGCTGGCGCAGGGCTATGAGCCCGAGAACAAGCCCTATTTTGAAAAGCAGGCCGTCACCATTGGCATGGGTATGACCGAGAAACAGGGTGGCAGTGATGTGCGTGCCAACACCTCGGTCGCCCGCGCTGTTGGCGCTCAGGGCCCGGGTGAACTCTACGAAATTACCGGCCACAAGTGGTTTTTATCCGCACCGATGTGCGACGCCTTTTTAATGCTGGCGCAGTCGGCGGGCGGCTTGAGCTGTTTTCTGGTGCCGCGCTGGCGACCGGATGGCGAGAAGAACTCGTTGTTTGTACAGCGCCTAAAAAACAAGATGGGCAACGTTTCAAACGCCTCCTCAGAGGTCGAAATGCGCGCTGCTCAAGGTTGGATGGTCGGGGAGGAAGGCCGGGGCGTTCCCGCCATCATAGAAATGGTCGCCTTGACCCGCTTCGACTGCATGGTGGGCTCTACCGCGGGCCAGCGCCAAGCCGTTGCCCAGGCCGCGCACCACGCCAGCCAGCGTGAAGCCTTTGGCAAGCGCTTAATCGAGCAGCCCCTCATGCAAAACGTGCTGGCAGACCTGCAGTTGGAGGTGGAGGGATCGTTGGCCATGACCCTGCGCATGGCCGCCGCGCTGGACGCCAAGACCGACGACGAAAAGCTGCTGCTCCGCTTGGGTTGCGCGGTAGGCAAATTTTGGATCTGCAAACGCACACCCGGCCATGCCTACGAGGCCATGGAGTGCCTCGGCGGCAACGGCGTCATTGAGAATTGTATTATGCCGCGTTTGTACCGCGAGGCGCCGATTAATGCGATATGGGAAGGCTCGGGGAATATTCAGGCGCTGGATGTGCTGCGCGCCTTTAACAAATCGCCCGAGGTTCAGCAGCGTTGGTTTACTGAATTGGAACAGGTTCGCGGTCAATCGGCAGTGCTGGACCAGAGTATCGATGCGCTGCGGCAATCGCTGGCCGATCGCGATGGCGTTGAATACGCCGCCCGTCGCTTGGTTGAGCAAATGGCGCTGTGTCTGCAAGCGGCGCTATTGCTAAAAAATGGCGACCCTGTGGTGGCCGAGGCCTTTATCGCCTCGCGTTTGCAGCAGCCCCACGGCGTGTATGGTTGCCTGCCCAAAGGCGTGGATGTGGCACATATTGTTCGCCGTATTTTACCTGAACGTCTGTAAAGGTCTTGAAATTGGACAGCCTGTCCCCATAAAGCTTACACGTCCCGCTGGGCGAACGATAAATTAGCTTTACAGGTGATAGGCATGTCCACAGCAGAAAAAGAAACTCTGGGATTTCAAACCGAAGCGAAGCAAATGCTTCAGCTGATGATCCACTCCATGTACAGCAACAAGGAAATTTTCCTTCGCGAGCTGGTTTCTAATGCTTCCGATGCGGCTGACAAGCTGCGCTTTGAAGCGCTTTCCAATGACAGCCTGTTTGAAAACGACCCCAATCTTCGTGTGCGTGTAGAGGCCGACAAAGAGGCCGGCACGGTTAGCATTAGCGATAACGGCATTGGTATGAGCCGCGAGGAAGTGGTGGCCAACCTCGGCACTATCGCCCGTTCAGGCACCGCAGAATTTTTGAAAAATCTCAGCGGCGACAACAAGAAAGACTCGCAGCTCATCGGCCAGTTTGGTGTGGGTTTTTACTCGGCCTTTATCGTTGCTGAGCGCGTAGAAGTATTCACCCGTCGCGCAGGTGCCGATGCCTCGGAAGGTGTGCACTGGGAGTCGACTGGCGAAGCCGATTTCTCCATTGAAAGCTGCGAGCGCGCCGAGCGTGGTACCAAGGTGGTACTGCACCTGCGCGAAGAAGACAAAGAATTTGCCGATGATTGGCGACTGCGTTCCATCATCAAGAAATACTCTGACCACATCAGCATTCCCGTAGAAATGCTAAAAACGGTTACCGCGGAAGAGGGTGAAGAAGCCCCCGAGCCAGAGTTTGAAAGCATCAACTCCGCCACAGCGCTCTGGACGCGCCCGCGCAACGAAGTGAAGGACGACGAATACCAAGCCTTCTATAAGCACGTGAGCCACGACTTTGCTGAGCCGCTCACCTGGAGTCACAACAAGGTTGAAGGCAAGCTGGAATACACCAGCCTGCTATACCTGCCATCGCAGCCACCGATGGATATGTGGAACCGCGACGCGGCGCGGGGCGTTAAGCTCTATGTGCAGCGCACTTTCATTATGGACGACGCTGAGCAATTCCTGCCGCTGTACCTGCGCTTTGTAAAAGGTGTGGTGGACTCTAACGACCTGTCGCTCAATGTATCGCGCGAAATTCTTCAGCAAGACCCCGCTGTGGATGCAATGAAAACGGCGCTGACCAAGCGCGTGCTGGACATGTTGGGCAAGCTGGCGAAGAACGATACTGAGAAATACCAAACGTTCTGGAAGGCCTTTGGTCAGGTATTGAAAGAAGGCCCGGCTGAGGACTTCAGCAACCGCGAAAAGATTGCCAAGCTGCTGCGCTTTGCCACCACCCACGATGACAAGGCCGAACAGCTGCACTCGCTGGAAGATTACGTAGCACGTATGAAAGAGGGGCAGGAGAAAATCTACTACGTGGTGGCTGAAAACCATCGCACTGCGTCCAGCAGCCCTCACCTGGAAGTGTTCCGCAAGAAAGGTATTGAAGTCTTACTGCTTTCTGATCGCGTCGACGACTGGCTGATGAATCACCTCGCTGAGTTCGATGGCAAAGCCTTCCAGGATGTTGGTCGCGGCCAGCTGGACCTTGGTGAGCTGGAAAACGAAGAGGAGAAAAAAGCGCAGGAAGAGCTGGCTCAAGAGCACAAAGACCTGATTGAGCGCGTTGCCAAGGCGCTGGGTGAAAAGGTTGAAGAGGTGCGCGCGACGAGCCGACTGACCAGTTCGCCGGCGTGTCTGGTAGTGGGTGACCACGATATGGGCGCGCAGATGCGGCGTATTCTTGAAGCCGCTGGCCAGGCGCTGCCCGAGTCCAAGCCGATTTTCGAGCTGAACCCAGAGCACCCGCTGGTGCAAAAACTGGACAAAGAGCCCGATGAAGACCGTTTTGCCGACCTTGTCGACATTCTCTTTAATCAGGCACATTTGGCCGAGGGCGCGCAGCTGGAAGACCCTGCGGACTACGTTAACAAGCTGAATAAGCTGCTGCTGGAACTCAGCGCCTAGCGTAAGCGCAAGAACCACAGTGAATAGAGCGGCGCTTCGGCGCCGCTTTTTTTTCGACGCCGTTCTTCATCGCCGCAGCGCAATGATAAACTGCATGAAAAACAACAAGCGGAGCCGCAATGACGGACAAGCATAAAGTAGCCATAGTGGGTGGGGGCAGTTTCGGTACGGCAATCGCCAATATTGTTGCCGATAACGGCCATGATGTGTGCCTGTGGATGCGTAACGCCGAGCGCGTCGCCGAGGTGAACGAGCAGCACAGTAACAGCGCCTACCTGCCCGATATTTCCCTGAACCCCGCCCTGCGCGCCAGCACCGATCTGGCCGAAACCGTAAAGGGCTGCGACGTGGTCTTCGTTGCCGTGCCCAGCAAGTCTTGCCGCGATGTGGCTCGCCAACTGGCGCCGTTATTAGCCGACGGCACTATGGTGGTCAGCACGACCAAGGGTATCGAGGTCGACAGCAATGAACTGATGAGCGAAGTTTTGCGAGAAGAGCTGGGCAACGTCAGCATCGGCGTGATGAGTGGGCCAAACCTTGCCAAAGAGTTGGCAGCTCGGGAAATTACCGGCACGGTTATCGCCAGTGCTGATGAGCAGCTTACTCAGTGTATTCAAGACCTGCTGCAGTGCTCGTATTTTCGTGTATACGCCGGTAGCGATATCTACGGGGTGGAGCTGGCCGGTGCCCTGAAAAACGTCTACGCCATCGTCGCGGGTTTGGCGGCGGCACTGGGCGTGGGGCACAACACGATCAGCATGCTGGTTACCCGCAGCCTGGCGGAAATGAGCCGCTACGCCGTGCAAAAGGGCGCTGACCCCTTAACCTTTTTGGGCCTGGCCGGTGTGGGCGATTTGTTCGTAACCTGTACCTCACCACTGAGCCGCAACTACCGTGTGGGTTATGCGCTGGGGCAGGGGCGGGATCTAAACGAAGTCGTCGCTGAGCTTGGGCAGGTGGCGGAAGGGGTGAATACCCTCAGGCTGCTCAAACAGCAATCTCAGCAGCTGGATATATACATGCCGTTGGTCAATGGTTTGTACGCCATCATTTACGAGGGCAAAACCGTGCAAGAAGTGATTGGCGATATGATGTGGGCGGAGCAAAACCGCGACGTTGAATTTGCAGTGCAGAAAAGCTGATGGAAATAGTCTTAATTCGCCACGGCGCGGCATCGTGGGATGCTGCTACCGATATGGAGCGCGAACTCACCGAGCGCGGTATTGCCGAAGTTGAAGCCGCGGCGCAGTGGCTTGGCCAGCAAGATTGGCGCCCCGAGGAAATCTGGGTAAGCCCTTACCGCCGCGCCCAGCAAAGCGCCGCCATTATCAATGCCGATTGGCAGCTACCCCAGCGCAATAAAGCCTGTCTGACCCCGGATAACCGACTCGAAGACCTCGATACCATGCTGTCGACGTTTCGCGGTCAGCGCCTGCTGCTAGTGGGGCACAACCCACTACTCAGTAATGCGTTGGCTCACTGGCAGGGCGAGTCACAATCCTATTGGGGGCTGCAAACTGCCAGTATGGCCCGTGTTGACGCCGAGGTGTTCGCCCCGGGCTGTGGCAACTTGCAATGGCTGCGTCACTTTCCGAACTACGCTCACAATGGCCGCTAGTACTATGACGACTGTCTCTGCAGAATCGCTCAGCTTTGAGGTGGAAGGTCTGCACATAGCCGCGCAAGCCTGGGGCCAGGCCGATGGTATTCCAGTGCTTGCCCTGCATGGTTGGCTGGACAATGCCGCCAGTTTTGCCGCCATTGCCGAGTATCTCCAGCAGCAGGGCAACCCGCTGCGCATTGTTGCGCTCGATCTGCCCGGCCACGGGAATAGCGATCACAAACCGCCGTCGGGTAACTACGCCATTTGGGACGATCTGCGAATTATCTGCGGTGTGGCCGAACAACTCGACTGGTCCCAGTACAGCCTGTTGGCCCACTCACGCGGCGCGATGATCGCGGCGCTGCTGGCGTCGGCTATGCCAGACAATATTCGCGCGGTCGTCTGCATCGACGGCTTGCTGGCCGACCCGCAAGCGGGTGAAGAATTCCCCAAACAGCTGCAGCGCTATCTAAACGGGTTTTCCAACCAGGGCCGACCGCCACGCGCGTTTGATACCCCGGAAGACGCTGCCGCCGCGCGTATTAAAGTAATGCCCATGAGCAAGCGTTCGGCTCGCGCCATTGCCGAGCGCGGTACCTATCAGGGTGACGACGGCAAATTTTATTGGCGCAGCGATCGCCGCCTTGCACTCGCCTCCCCGCATAAACTGACCGCAGAGCAATGGCGGGCCGTGCTGGAAGGCATTCACGCGCCGCTGCTGTTTATTGCCGCCAAACAGGGCTTTGGCCAGGAAATACTCGCACTAAGCGACGCCAGACCGAAGGCCTTTAGCACACTGGATGTTGATGGCGACCATCACAGCCATATGGATAGCTGCGTTAAGGAGGTGGCTGAAGCGGTTAAGGGGCATTTTCTGGTGTAGGTCTAGTTGCTCGCTAGCGAAGAACTGGCTGTCGCTCGGTTAGGTCTGACCGGGGCTGTTAGTTTGTATCTCGGTGTGGCTCAACCTTAGCTCCTAACTGAGGAGAGGCTATGCCGGCCTCAAGTGCATATGCCACTAGCAGGAGGTTTAATGAAGCTTTATCACTATATGGATGAGCACTACGGACTAAAGAATCTGTCAAACAGAAGAATTAAAGTTTCTACTTTTGACAATCTGAACGATCCTTTTGAATTATTAGGTATAAACACAAAGGACAGGGGTGTCAGGGCGCGGCTGCAGAGAATGAAAAATGCTGTATCTAAAGAATTTGGAATACTTTGTTTTAGCAAAATATGGTCGAACCCTGTTCAGTGGGCACACTATGCGAATAACCACCGAGGGATGTGTATTGAGCTTGAGGTGAAAGGCATTGATGCTGCGCGAAGGGTGGAGTACGTGAATGAAAGATTTGATGATGCCCTTATGGGAGATGTAAATTTTCCTAAAAAACTATTGTTGTCGAAGTTCAAACATTGGCAATACGAAGAAGAATACAGAAAGATAGGCCAGTTAAAAAAATTTAAGTATGAGGATGGGCTTTACTTTGAGCCATTTTCACACGAAATGAAGCTGAGGAAAGTCATAATTGGGTGTCAATCAAAGTTAGTGCGAGGAGATGTTTTCGGTCACCTATCTAAAGAAGACTCCGACGTTCCAATAATTTACGCCAGAGCTGCATTTAAATCATTTAAGATCGTGGAGCATAAGAATAAATAATAAATCAACTAGCCAGAATTGTAGGTTTGAATTCAAGTTAATGACAGCCTTTACCCCGATACTTATCTAAGCCCCGTCAACCGGCCGCGAATTAAACGTGTGCCAGTAAAGCTTCACCTCAGTACTTTGGCTTGCGGCGTCTAAAAACGCGGCCGCCGCTTTGGCGGTATAGGTTTGATCCAGGGTAATACCGCACTCGGCGAATTTTTCCGTGGCGCTGCTTCCCGCTTTGGTGGCCACGCCGTAGCCATCGCCATAGTAACTGTCGATCAGTTTGGCGGTGGGTATTGTTGGCAGTGAGAGGCCTGCTTTTGTCAGCGCAGCGCATGTTTGCCTGATGAGTTGATTCACCGTGGCAGGGGTGCAGGTGGGAATGATGCCCAAGTGGGAAGGGGCGACTCTTATGCCAATAATATCGCTTTCTATGCCTGCTAGCGCAGCGCCAACGGTTAAGCCGGCAAGGGTGGCAGAGGAGCCAACGGGCACGAATATCTGGCTGGGCAATGGGCACTGGCTGGTGTCGATTTGCTGCCTTAACTCAAATGCTGCGTTGATAAAACCCATGGTTCCGGCAACGTTGGAGCCGCCAGCAAACAGAAAGTAGTGCCTGTGTGACAGGCGCTTGGGGTGAAGGTAGTAATGCCGCACGGTATTGGCGAGTGAGCCACAAAATTGTAGCGCGGCGCCAAAGTGTCGCATTCGCGCGAGGTTGTCGCGCACGGTGGTAGAGGGCGGTTGTTCAAATAACAGCACCGTGCAGCGCAGGCCCAATTGTTGGCACAGCATGGCGGTGGCAACGCCGTGGTTGGTGCCCGTGGCGCCGAAGGTGATTACATGCGTTTTGCCACGCGCCAGAACATCGGCCAAGATAAATTCCAGCTTGCGGAGTTTGTTGCCGCCATACACCGCGTGGGAAAGGTCGTCGCGTTTAATCCAGGCATTGCTGCCAATTCCGGATACTGGTTCAACTGGCGTGGGTAGGTCAGCGAGGGGGAGCCAGGGTAGGGCGCCGCTCAGTTGCGGGTAGCTGTCGAACATGGGCCTTGTCGTGGTCACGCCATTTATGTCTCGTTCTGGGGTGGTATACAAGACAGAGGATAGCTGTTTGGCTCCGTCGCGGCGACGCATACCGTAATTTGGTCAATGATGTGGCAATAAAAAAGGGCCAATTCGGCCCTTTTATTTTCCTTGTTGCCCAGCGGGCCAAAGCAACGCTTTATTTGATCAGCGACATAAACTCTGCCCGCGTGGCGGCGTTGTCTTTAAACACGCCCAACATGGCGCTGGTGCGCATAACGGAGTTTTGCTTTTGCACGCCGCGCATCATCATGCACATATGGCGGGCTTCAATGATCACGGCCACGCCTTCGGCGCCAGTCACTTGTTGCACGGTGTCGGCGATCTGCGTGGTCAGGCCTTCTTGAATTTGCAGGCGGCGAGCATAGAGGTCGACAATGCGAGCCACTTTAGACAGGCCCAAAACTTTGCCGTTGGGAATGTAGGCAACGTGGCATTTGCCGATGAAGGGTAGCAGGTGGTGCTCGCAGAGCGAGTAGAGTTCGATGTCGGAGACCACGACCATTTCGTTGGCGTCGGATTCAAACAGTGCGTCGTTCACGACTTCGTCAACACTGCGACGGTAACCCTCGGTAAGGAACTCAAAGGCTTTTGCCGCGCGTTTTGGCGTGTCGAGTAGGCCGTCACGCTCCAGGTCTTCACCAATTTGTTTGATGATCTCTTCGAATGCTTTTTCCACCAGCTTCTCTTTTATGTCCTATAAACGAGCCGCAATGGTATCAGAGCCCTTACGCTTTCCCAAGCATGCTGGGCAGCGCTTTGGGGGCAGTGTAAACTTCGCGCTGGTTATTATTGCTTGCTAAAAACGGGTTTATAGAAGGGCGCTGCGGTGGCACACAACAATGAGATTTGCCAACACCTGACCACGGTTCGGGACTACATCCGCTGGGGCCTGAGTGAATTCAGCCGCGCTGGACTGTTTTTCGGTCACGGCACCGATAATGCCCTGGACGAGGCCCGGCTGCTGGTGCTTCACGCCCTGGAGTTACCCTTCGATAGCTCGGACGCGTTTCTGGATGCCACCTTGCTGCCCAGTGAGCGCGAGCATATTGTGCAGCTGCTACAGCGCAGAGTGGAAGAGCGTTTACCCGCCGCTTATTTGACTCATGAGGCGTGGTTTGCCGGGCTGTCATTTTATGTGGATGAGCGAGTATTGGTACCGCGCTCGCCCATTGCAGAACTGATCGAAAACGGTTTTGAACCGTGGTTAGCGAGCGAGCCCCAGCGCATATTGGACCTGTGCACCGGCAGCGCTTGTATTGGTATTGCCTGCGCCTACGCCTTTGACGATGCCGAGGTGGATGTTGCGGATATTTCCGGCGATGCGCTGGATGTCGCCGGCATCAATATTGCCCGCCACGAACTCGGCCACAGGGTGAAGGCTATTCACTCCGATGTGTTTAGCGGCTTGCAGGGGCAGCGCTATTCCCTGATCGTTAGCAACCCGCCCTACGTAGACGCCAGAGACCTCGCGGAAATGCCCGCGGAATATCATCGCGAGCCCGCGCTGGGGTTGGCGTCGGGCGAGGATGGCCTGGATCTGACCCGCCGAATCCTGCGCGACGCGGCCGACCATTTGGAAGAGGGCGGTTTACTGGTGGTCGAGGTAGGCAATAGCTGGGTGGCACTTGAGCAGGCTTACCCGACATTGCCATTTACCTGGCTCGAGTTCGAGCGCGGCGGTCACGGCGTGTTTGCGCTGACCCGAGAGCAGTTGGTAGAGGCCGCGGATAGCCTCTGACTCAGACGCCGCTTTCACGTATAATTCAGGCGCTGTTCGTTCGGCACGGTTTGTCGCGCTTTGTAGAGTAATGATTTACGGCCAGGCAGTTTTGCCGGCCCTATTGTCCCAACGCAGGATTGTTTCATGTCAGGTAACACCATCGGTAAGTTGTTCACCGTCACCACCTTTGGCGAAAGCCACGGCCTTGCCTTGGGCGCAATTATCGATGGCTGCCCGCCGGGGCTGGCAATTTCCGAAAGTGATTTGCAGCGCGACTTAGACCGCCGCAAGCCCGGCACCTCGCGCTATACCACCCAGCGCCGTGAAAACGATGAAGTGAAAATTCTGTCTGGAGTTTTCGAGGGGGAGACCACCGGTACCTCTATTGGACTGTTGATTGAGAACCAGGATCAGCGCTCGAAGGACTACAGCAAGATCAAAGACCGTTTCCGCCCCATGCATGCCGACTACAGCTACGAGCAAAAATACGGTCAGCGCGACTATCGCGGCGGTGGCCGTTCGTCGGCGCGCGAAACCGCGATGCGAGTCGCTGCCGGGGCAATCGCCAAAAAGTACCTGGCGGAGCATCACGGCGTGCAGGTGAGGGGATATTTGTCGCAGCTGGGGCCGATTAAGGCAGATAAGCTCGATTGGGACATTGTTGAAGAGAATCCTTTCTTTTGCCCGGACGCTGATAAAATTCCCGAAATGGAAACCTATATGCAGGCGCTGCGTAAATCCGGCGATTCTGTAGGGGCCAAAATTTCGGTGGTGGCCAGCGGAGTGCCAGTAGGCCTGGGCGAGCCAGTTTTCGATCGCTTGGATGCCGATATCGCCCATGCCCTGATGGGGATTAACGCGGTGAAGGGGGTTGAGATTGGCGCAGGCTTTGACTGCGTAGATGCCCGCGGCAGCGAACACCGAGACGAGCTCACTCCTGAAGGCTTTACCTCAAATAATGCCGGTGGCGTGCTGGGCGGAGTTTCCAGTGGGCAGGATATTGTCGCCCATATGGCGCTGAAGCCGACATCGAGCATTTTGATTCCCGGCCAAACCATTAACCAGCAGGGCGAGGCTGTGGACGTGATAACCACCGGCCGCCACGACCCCTGTGTGGGCATTCGCGCGGTACCTATCGCCGAGGCGATGCTGGCGATTGTGCTGATGGACCACCTGTTGCGTAACCGTGGCCAGAATGCCGATGTTCAGTGCCAAACACCGGTGATTCCGGCGCGCCGCTAGGCTAGGCGGCTATGGCGCAGGCAGTGCCGTATTGGCGGCTTTCCGCCTTTTATTTCTTCTACTTTGCCCTGCTGGGCACGTGGCTGCCGTATTGGTCGCTGTACCTGAAGTCGCTGGGGTATTCCTCTGGCGAGATCGGGATTCTCTCGGCGCTGGTGATGGTCACCAAGGTACTGGCGCCCAACTTATGGGGCTACCTCGCTGACCGCTATGACTGCCGCACGCGAATTATTCGCCTGGGGGCGCTGCTGGCGGTTATCGCCTTTGGTGGAGTGTACTTCCGGCAGGACTTCTACTGGCTCGCCGCCGTGGTGGTGGGCTACAGCTTCTTTTGGAATGCGGTGCTCTCGCAGTTCGACGTGCTAACGCTCAGTCATTTGAGCGGTCAGCATGGCCGCTATTCATTGATCCGTTTGTGGGGCTCGATTGGTTTTATCGCCGCGGTATTGGCGGTGGGTGCCTGGTTGGACCACCACCCGATCGTGCATCTGCTGTACATCATTACCGCATTGTTGTCGGCTATCTGGCTGGGGAGCTTGTTGGTGGCAGAAAACCCCGAGGGCTTAACGCGGGGGGATCGCAGCCCCGGTTCGCTGATGCGAATATTAAAGCAGCCAGCGGTGATTGCCTTCTTTGCCACCAGTTTTCTGCTGCAATTCTCCCACGGGCCGTACTACACCTTTTTCAGTATTCATTTGGAAGCGCAGGGCTATAGCAAGTCGGCAACGGGGATGTTGTGGTCGCTAGGGGTGTTCGCTGAAGTGTTGCTGTTTATGGGTATGCACCGGCTGCTGGAGCGCTTTAGCCTGCGCCAGATTTTGATCGCCAGCCTGGCGCTAACGGCGTTGCGCTGGTGGTTAATTGCTGAATTTGTCGAGTCAGTGGTCATTTTGGTGTTTGCCCAGTGTTTGCACGCGGCCAGTTTTGGCAGTGCTCACGCTGCCGCCGTCGAAACGATACGGCGGTTTTTTACCGCTCACCACGGCCAGGGTATGGCGCTGTACAGTGGCTTGAGCTTTGGCGCCGGTGGTGCGTTGGGCGCGGTGCTGAGTGGTTACGCCTGGGACATCAGCCCGGCCCAGTGTTTCTGGGTGGCCAGCGGCGCCGCAGCACTGGCGGCGATAATTGCCTGGCGCTATTTTGAGACCCCGGACACGCCTCGTTAAGTGTGTCGTCGCGTCGGCGTCATTGCAGCGGTAGACTGAAAGAAAAAGTCGGAAGATCAACTATGGCTCAAGAATCCGTCGTTTACGGCTGCATTACGGATATGTTGTTTGTGCGAGATGGTGTCGATTTGCAGGAACGCCGCGAGGTGAATCAGCAAATTACCGATACCTTGCCCTCGGCCGAGGACTGGCCGTTGCTGTGCCGGGAAATGTTTTCGGTGCCACGCCGCGCCGTGGAGTTTGGCGACTGCCAAACCGATGTCATTCACTTTGGCAGTTCCTACAAGGCGATAGAGCACGAGTGGGATGCATGGCTGCGTTTATTTGAGAAGATGCTTAGCAAAATGTATTGGGTATCGGCAACGGTGCACCTGCAAACGGCCTATAACGGTACACATACCTTTGTATGGCAAGCCGAAGGGGATTACCATGCCCCCGGAGATGACTCCGGTCGCTTGCGTTGTGAGTGGCTGCGAGAGGACAGTTTTGCTTAAGCGAAGAGGGTTTGCCGAAGGTGGCTGAGTGGTTTGTACTGTTTAAACGCTACCGTACGCCGGTGCTGGCGGTGCTGGCAACAGTGATGCTGGTGTGCTCGGCGGTTTGGAGCTTTGATGTACCGTGGCGGGAAGTGCTCGGCTATTTGCTGATGTGCGTGCTCGGTGTTGTGGTGATCGTCGCGGCGGCGACCGCGACGGTGTTTGTGATGAAAAAATTGCGTTGAGCGGCCGTTTCTAGGCGCGCTCAATATCGATATCGACGCTCAGCTGTTCGGCAATCTCTTCCAGGGCGTCGTTCAATTCGTCCAGGTCGCAACCGGCGGGTAAGTCCGCTTTCACATGAGCGTCGAACAGTGCCTCGCCACTCATCGGCGCGCTGGTGATATTCGAGCTGAGTTCGGTCACATTGATCTGGCGATCTTTCAAGGCGCGGCTCACTTCCCGCACGATTCCCGGCCGGTCGTTGCCCAAAATATGCAGTTGGCAGCCGTGTTGTTCGGCGCTGCCGTCGCTGGTATTGGCGCTATCAATGGTGACTTGAATGCCATCGGTGCTGAGCGCGCGCAGGGCGCTGATCAGGGCATCGCGCTGATCGCCTGCCACATTTACGCGGCCGATGCCGGCAAACTGGCCCGCCAATTGTGTCATTCGGCTTTCCTGCCAACTTCCACCGACACTGGCAATGGCGCTGGAAACCAATTCAACCAACCCGGGTCGGTCCTTGCTGATAAAGGTAAAAACAACAGACGTATTCAATGGTAAATCCTGTAAGTATAGAGACACGTTATAGCAGTAACGATACGATATCTGCTTGAACATATCATCAGCGATGGCTGCTGAGTAGGCCGGTGGGTTAAGAAATGCATGTACATGTGGAACTCTGTGTAATACCGCTCAATGTCGGCGAGTCGCTGTCACCGTATATTGCCGAGTGTCAGCGAATTTTTGATGACAGCGGCCTGACTTACCAACTGCATGCCTTTGGCACCAATGTCGAAGGTGAGTGGGAGGCAGTCATGGCGGCGGTGAAGCTGTGCCATATGCGCATTCACGAGATGGGGGCGCCGCGTATCCATAGCCAGTTAAAAATTGGCACGCGGGTAGACAGAGAACAGAGCCTACAAGATAAAATTGATAGTGTTGCCGGCTTTCAGGGCAGTGAGTGCTGAGCAGACTTAACGAGGTTGGAATGGCAGATTATTTGGAAATTCCCTGGCAGAAACTGAGCGAGGATGCCTTTCAGGGCATGCTGGAGGAGCTGGTTAGCCGCGACGGCACTGACTATGGCGAGCGCGAGCTGAGCCAGGAAGAAAAAATCGCCCAACTGCGGGCGGCATTAAAAAGTGGCCAGGCGTTTATCGCCTTCTGCGCCGAGACCGAGAGCTGGTCTATTTTGCCGCGCCGCCCTTAAGCCGCGTGTTGATTTTTGGGGCCACGCCGCCACAATACCTCGCCCGTTTGCCCGCATACAGAGTTGAGTAAGTCATGACGAAGGTCGATCACAATCTGGATACCAGTGGTTTAACCTGCCCCGAGCCGGTAATGATGCTGCACAATAAAATTCGTGATATTGCGGCTGGTGAGGTGCTGGAAATTCTGGCAACAGATCCTGCCACGACCCGCGATATTCCAAAATTCTGCGCCTTTCTAGGCCACGAGCTTATCGACCAGCAACAGGAAGGCGAGCACTACCGCTATTGGGTGCGCAAAGCTCCTCCTAGTGCTTGATCAGGCTGTGTAACGCGCGCGCCGTCATTTCGCCGCCGCGTTTTATTTGGTTGGCGATATGGTATTGGAAGTAGTAGCGCAGGCCTTCGGCTTCGGTTGCCGGGTACAGGCAGGGGTCGCCGGGCAGCACCGGGTGTTGGGTGATTTTTTCAGGGTCAGCGATCATCGCCTGCAGGCGACCGCCAGCGAGCAACTGCCAACTCACTACCGGCTCTAATTGGAATTCGTGGCCGTCGTTCAGCAGAGCGGCGTGGCTGCCTATCAGGTCGGGAATTTCTTGAATCACGCTATTATCGCTAGACGCCTGTTTGGGACACAGGCTGTCCAGTATGGCGCTGTGGTGGGCGGGCATCACATCAAAGCGCTGCTCTGCAATAGGGTCAAAGTAACCCTGAGATAAACCCGTTTGGGCATCGTTGAGCTCGCTGCAGCGAGCAACGCCGTCGAGCCAGGGCACCAAGGCCACGTCGTCGCCGTTATCGAGCCGCGCCCAGCATAAGATGCGCAGGGCATAGAGTTTGTCTGTGGACAGTGCGTGATGAGCGTATAACAGGCAATAGCCTTGAAATTCCGGTGATACCGCGACGATGCTCGGCTCGGTGCGGGCGGCGTTGGTAGGGAAGGGCAAGATCTGCGCCGAGGGGGTATTGCCTAGGTTACGTGTAGCCATGATGCATCCTCACGTAGCGGGGGCGATCACTTAGCGGCTGACGCGCCAAGCGCGGTGCTATCCCTTTCTGATAAAATTACCTGTAGTTTCCCCTTTTGCCAAGTTTTTCTGGATAGTCTTGCAGTGAGCAGTTGTTACTACTTCGCCTATGGCTCAAATATGAACCCGGCTCGAATGCGTGCCAGGGGCCTTGATTTCCTTACCGCTGAGGCGGCGCGCCTGACGAATTTTGTGCTGTGTTTTAACAAGGAAGCGCACAATAACCCCGGTGTTGCCTACGCCAATGTGGTGCCTGCCCACGACCAACACGTTGAAGGGGTGCTTTACCGTTTACGGGGCCAGGACGATATTGCCCTGATGGATCACTACGAGGGGACGCCTGTGCGGTATAGCCGCGAGGTGCTGCGCGTGCAGACCATCGAGACAACGCAAAACGCATGGGTGTATATGGCGAATCCGGCTTACATCACTCGCGGCTTGCTGCCGCAGAGCCGCTATATTCAACACCTGCTTGCCGGCGCTGAGTTTTTGAGCGAAGGCTACCTGGAGTGGCTACAGCACCAGCCTTGCCATCAAGTAGAGGACGGCTGCCCGCAGCGCGGCTTGCAATATAATGACTGAGCGGGCCATACACGCGGCTGCCGTTGCACCCGCAGTTGCACCCGCAGCAGATCAGCGTATCGCCGAGGTGTTTGCCAGGTGCTTTGCTCGCGGCGAAAACTGCCTGCTGTGCGGCGGCGCGGATGAGCCCCTATACCAGCCGGCAAGCGGGGAGCAGGCCAATACGATTTTTTACCGCGACGACTTTGCTCGCAGCGCCCTTCATGAAGTTGCGCACTGGTGCATTGCCGGCGAGCAGCGCCGAAAACTGCTGGACTATGGTTATTGGTATGAGCCCGATGGCCGCAGCGCTGAGCAGCAACAGCAGTTTGAGTTAGTAGAGCGCAAACCCCAAGCGTTAGAGTGGTTCTTTTGCTTGGCCTCTGGCCTGCCTTTTGCGTTGAGTATTGATAATTTAGATGCCGCGCCGGGTGATAATTTTTCCTTCGCCCTGGCCGTGTGGCAGCAAGCGCGCAGGTATTCGCGCGAGGGTTTGCCCGGTCGAGCGGCAAGCTTTCAGCAGGCGCTAGCCATTGAGTTTGGCGGGATCGCGGCGCCGTCTGAGCGCGATTTACCCTTGGCGGCACTGTGGCGATGACGGCGCGTCTCTACTGCCTGGATGCATCGATCTATATCTTTCGCGCCTATTTCTCTCAACCAGCGCAATTTTATAGCGAGCAGGGTTACTCGTTGCATGCGGTGCAGGGCTATTTGACGTGTTTGCTGCGGTTTTTGCATGCCGAGCAGCCGAGTCGGGTGCTGGTGGCCTTTGATGAAAGCCTGGGGCAGGGCTTTCGTGAGGCCTTGTATAGTGGTTATAAGTCGCAGCGGGCACTGCCGGACGACGAGCTGGCGTTTCAACTGCGCTGTTGTCGCGCCGTTTCGGAGGCGCTGGGTCTTGCCTGCTGTGCTGATGAGCAATTCGAGGCGGATGACCTGCTAGCGACTGCGGCGAGTGCCGCGCAGCAGCGGGGCGACGCGGTAACAGTGTTAAGTCGCGATAAGGACCTGGCGCAAATTCTTCGCAGCGATGCTGATCGCCTGCAGGATATCGGCGGCGATGCGCAGACTCGCCTGGGGTGGCAAGCGGAAAAAGGCGTGAATTGCGAGGCCTTAGCTGATTATCTGGCGGTGGCGGGCGATCGTGTCGATGGTATTCCCGGTTTGCCAGGAGTGGGGGAGGCAACCGCGAAGGTGATATTCCAGCATTTCAGCTCACTCGAGGCGATTTTTAACAACCTTGATGCGCTGGCCAGTTTGCCTGTGCGCGGTGCCAAAGGCCTTGCTAAGCGATTTTCGCAACATCGGGACGCGCTGTTTCTCTACCGTCAGCTCACGCGGCTGCGCCGCGATGTGCCACTGGACGAGCGCTGTCTACAGGGGCTGCGTAACCCGGCAGAGGTATCTGCAATTGGCGCGGCCAGCGGCGGTTTGCCCGAGGCGCTTATCGAACGTTTACTGGCGCGGTATTCACGCGCTTTAATTTGGGGATAGTTGTGCTGCCACTCAAGATATTGGTCGACGAGAATGTGCCTTACGCTGACGCCATGTTCGCGCCCTTTGGCGAGATTCGCCGTTTTGCAGGGCGCACGCTCTCTGCGGCCGAGCTCGGAGACGCCCAAGCGTTGATTGTGCGCTCAGTCACCAGGGTTGACCGCGCTTTGCTTGCCGGCAGTCAAATTAAGTTTGTTGGCTCCTGCACCATTGGCGCAGATCACCTGGATATGGACTATTTGGCGCGTAGCGGCATTGCCGCTTATACCGCCCCCGGTTGCAATGCCAATTCAGTGGCGGACTATGTCATCAGCGTTATTTGTGCCTGCGGTGATCGCCTGGAGGTATTGCGACACGGCGGGCGAGTCGGTCTTGTTGGGTTTGGGAATGTGGGGCGAACGGTTGCTGAGCGTTTGGCTCGCCTGAGCATCGATAGCGTGGCTTACGACCCCCTGCTGGCCCAAGACAGCGATCCACGCCTGAGTACACTCGACGAGGTATTGCGATGTGAGGTGATGAGCGTGCACGCGCCACTGACTACCGGCGGTAACTACCCGAGTTATCATATGCTTACGGCGAAGCAGCTAAGCGGTTTGCCGGACGGGGCGTTATTGATCAGCGCTGGTCGCGGCGGAGTGATTGCAACTAACGACTTGTTGGCCCTTAAACAGCAGCGCCCGGATATTCATTTGGCAATGGATGTCTGGGAGGGCGAGCCCAGCGTCGATAAGCGCTTGGCGGATTTATGCTTGATCGCAACGCCGCATATCGCGGGTTACAGTCTCGACGGTAAAGTGGCTGGTACGCGCATGATTGTCGAGCGCTTAGCAGACTATGTGGCAGATAGTGGCAGTGGGGAACTTGCTCTGCCTGAGTTAGCGCTACCGCGCCCGAGTATTGATTTGAAGGCCGAGGGTGACAACGCGCTGCTGCGCGAAGCAGTTGCGGCGGTGTACGACGTTTGCGCCGACGACAAACGATTTCGAGAGAGTCTACTGGCGGAGAACCCCGCCAAGCAATTTGATGCGTTACGCAAACACTACCCGGAGCGCCGGGAGTTTGCGTATTGCGATTACCGGGGAGTGGGTAAAGCGCTGAGCGCAGCGCAGCTTAACTTGCTCGCTGCTTTGCAAGGTAGCAAATAAATTCGTCGTCGCTGCCGCTGAGTGCATCGAGGCAGGATTCAACTTTGTGAGCGTCGATGGGGATTTCCCGGCCGTTATCATCGATCAACCACGCGCCGTAGCGTTTTTCAAAGCGCTCCTGAGCGGCGTGGCTTGGCGAGCTTGCTGGTGGGTTGTGTCTGGACATAGCGAAAATCCTAAAAGTTTACTCCAAGGTTAGTTCTACCGAGGGTAAATGCAAATTATGACCGCTATGCTATGGCGCTGCCGTATTGGCTGTCTCTAAGTATTGGCCGCAGATCGCGGCAGAAGTTGAGGTAATAGATGTTTAAGCTGGGCTTGATCGTTAACCCCTACGCTGGATTGGGAGGTCCTGAGGGCTTAAAAGGCAGCGATACACTGCCCGACGGGCTCCGCCAGTCGGTGGCTGAAGAAATGGCGAATAGCCGTTCTCTGCCAAGAGCTGTGCGCTGCTTGGCTGCGCTAGCACCCGTGGCGGAGCAGCTTGCAGTGTATGGCTTTGATGGTGCTATGGCTGAGCAGGCGTGCCGCGAAGCGGGGCTTACATTTACGTCGGTTGGCCGCGCTGAGGCGCTGAGCTCAGCGGAAGACACGCGCCGCGCCGCCCAGTGTTTACTAAGCGAACAGGTCGATATTGTGCTGTTTGTTGGCGGCGATGGCACCGCCAGAGATATTTACAGTGCCGTGGGCCAAAGCCTGCCGGTATTGGGGCTGCCAGCAGGAGTGAAAATGCATTCGGCGGTCTATGCCGTTAACCCTCAGGCAGCGGCGGCGATATTGCGGGCGCTGATCGATGGTGATTTGGTGGATATCGGGCTGCAGGAGGTCAGGGATATCGACGAGGCCGCCTTCGCCCAGGGGCGAGTACGTTCACGTCACTACGGCGAACTGATGGTGCCGCGCTTGGGCGGTTTTCTGCAGCAAGTGAAACAGGGCGGCCGGGAAGTTGAAGAATTGGTAATTGCCGATATCGCTGATGAATTAATGGAAAACTATGACGAGGACTGCCTTTACATCGTCGGCCCGGGCAGTACCACAACCGGGTTTATGGAGGCACTGGGTCTGCCCTATACCTTGCTCGGTTTTGACTTGGTACGCGGCGGTGAATTGCTGCAGGCCGATGCCAATGCCCAGCAAATTAGTGAGGTGATGGATCATCACCAGGGGCCGATAACCGTGCTGATTACCGCGATAGGTGGCCAAGGGCATATCTTAGGGCGGGGCAATCAGCAGCTCACTCCTGCGCTTATTCGCCGTATTGGTCGAGACAATTTTCAGGTGCTGGCGAGCAAGGGCAAGCTGAGCGGGTTGGCGGGGCGTCCGCTGCTGGTCGACAGCAACGACGCGGCGCTAGATGCGCAGTGGCAGGGCTTTATTGCGGTAACCACGGGCTATCGCGATCAGGTGATGTACCGCGTCAGTGCCGGTGAGGTGTAGCGTGATGGCCGAGCGGGTAGAGGCAAATGTTGAGGGCTTATTGAGCCTGGCAAAGCTTGAGCAATGGCCGCAGCGCTGCGCAGACGGTGAAAGCCGGCGTTTGTTTCACGGCCGCGGGCAATGCTATCCCGGCTACGAGTGGTTGACGGTGGATTACTTCTCTCCACTGCTGTGGATCGTGCTGTATCGCGAGCCACCGGGGAATTTTTGGGCTGGTTTCTGCACGGCTCTTGCGGAGACGCTGGCGCCACATTTTACCGCGGCGATAGTGCAACATCGCTATCAGCGCGATGCTGATCTGCAAACTCTCTGGGGCGACGTGCCGAGCCCAATGTATGCCGTGGAGGATGGTTTACGATTCGCGCTGCAATTGGGCGGACGGCAGAACATTGGTTACTTTATGGATATGCAGCCGGCGCGGCGCTGGCTGACGGCGCGGGCAGATGGCCGTCGGGTACTGAACTTATTTTCCTACACCTGTGCTTTTTCGGTCGCGGCCAGCAAGGCCGGAGCGAGCCAGATCGTCAATATCGATATGAGTAAATCGTCGTTGCGCACCGGGCGGGAGAACCATCGCCTGAACGACGCCGACAGCGGCGCGCCGGTGTTTCTCGGTCACGATATTTTTAAGAGCTGGGGAAAGCTAAAAAAACTCGGCCCCTATGATGTGGTGATCTGTGATCCGCCATCGCGGCAGGCCGGCAGTTTTGATGCGGCGCGAGATTACGGGCGTCTGCTGTCGAGGATGAGTAGCCTCTGCGCGCCGGGGGCCGATGTGCTGATCTGTTTGAATTCGCCGCTGCTGGATGAGGCTTTTCTTCGCGACCGCGTTGCAGAATATTGGCCGGAGGCACAGTTTTGTGAGCGTTTGGCAGGGCGAGCAGATTTCCCTGAGCGCGACACGGATGCCGCCCTCAAGGTGCTTCACTATCGCGCGCCTAGCTAACGGCGCGTAGTTTTTTGCGGTAACCCTGCAAGAAGCGGCCAAAGCGCTCAATAGCGTCTGCCAGATCAAGCTTATTGGGCAAAAAAACGATACGCAGGTGGTCCGTGGTGTGCCAGTTGAAACCGGTACCCTGCACCAGCAGTATTTTTTCCTGATTTAGCAGGTCGAGCACCAGTTGCTCGTCATTGGCCACGGGGTAAACCTCGGGGTCCAGCTTGGGGAACATGTAGATAGTGCCGGCGGGCTTGGTGCAACTGACGCCGGGAATATCGTTGAGCATCTGCCATGCGAGGTCGCGCTGTTCAAGCAGGCGCCCACCGGGAAGGATCAACTCGTTAATACTCTGATAACCGCCCAATGCCGTTTGTATGGCGTGCTGAGCCGGTACGTTGGCACACAGCCGCATTGACGACAGCATATCTAAACCTTCGATGTAATCGGCGGCGCGGTCTTTAGCACCGGACACCACCATCCAGCCACTGCGGAAACCCGCCAGTCGATAGGCTTTGGACAAGCCATTGAAGGTCAGGCATAGCACGTCGCGGCTAATGCTACCCAGAGGAATGTGCACGGCATCATCGTAGAGAATTTTGCTGTAGATCTCGTCGGCAAAAACCACCAGATTGTGTTCTTCTGCAATATCGACCAGCGCTTCGAGCATCTCCCGGCTATACACCGCACCGGTGGGGTTGTTCGGGTTGATGATAACGATGGCGCGGGTCTTGTCGGTGATTTTTGCGCGAATATCGTCAAGTGACGGCTGCCAGTCATTCTCTTCGTCGCAGAGGTAGTGAACCGGCTTGGCACCACTCAGAGATACCACCGCTGTCCACAGCGGATAATCGGGGGAGGGGATAAGCACCTCGTCGCCGATATTTAACAGCGCCTGCGTTGCCATGGTAATTAGCTCACTACAGCCGTTGCCCAGGTAGATGTCATTAACTTCAACACCGGGAATACCGATTTTTTGGCATTCCTGCATGATGGCTTTCCGGGCTGAGTACAAGCCTTTGGAGTCGCTGTAGCCCTCACTCTCCGGCAGCAGCCGAATCACGTCTTGAATGATCTCTTCTGGCGCGTTGAATCCAAATGCGGCCGGGTTGCCTATATTGAGCTTGAGGATGCGATAGCCTTCCTCTTCCAATTCATTGGCGCGGTGCAAAACCGGGCCGCGAATGTCATAACAGACGTTCTGAAGTTTGCTGGATTTGTAATAATGGCTCATGGCGATCTTCTAATCGTAAGTGATTGGTGTTGGCGGGATTGCCTCGCGATCAACAGTTAGCAACAGTATACGTCTTCAAAGGCTTGCAAGTGGAGTGATATTGATGGAAAAAGTCGTAAAATCCGCGGCGCAGTGGCGGGAACTTCTCAGCCCGGAGGAATACCATGTATGTCGCGAGAAGGGCACGGAGCGCGCGTTCACCGGTAAATACTATAAAGAGTCTGCCGAAGGCGTATACCGATGCCGTTGCTGTGGTGAGGCGCTGTTCTCGTCAACAACGAAATACGACTCCGGCTCAGGTTGGCCGAGCTTCTACCAGCCAGCCGACGAAGGCGCTCTCGGAATCAATCGCGATACCAGTCATGGCATGATCCGCGAAGAGGTCGTTTGCGCTCGCTGCGATGCTCACCTGGGGCATGTGTTTAGTGACGGGCCGGCGCCCACAGGGCTGCGGTATTGCATCAACTCGGTGTCGCTAACTCTAGATAAATCAGAAGCTTGACCGATTTCTGCGCAGCTTGAATAAAAAATCGACAGAATTACTGAAAAAACGCATTATTTTGCGTTTGCGGTAAATTCAGGCTTGACGGCAGCGAGCAGGCTCCCTAAAATTCGCGCCACTTTCAGGCAACAGTGACTCGCAGCCTGGAAGGTTTGCGGCGTCCCCTTCGTCTAGTGGCCTAGGACACTGCCCTTTCACGGCAGTAACAGGGGTTCGAGTCCCCTAGGGGACGCCATTTATTTCGCCCTGTAGTGCTTGCACTGCAGAGCAGGGAAGAAAAGACCGGCCGTTTTTTCTTTCGCCAGAATGCGGTAATGACAGAGACTTGCCACCTTGACGCGCTCAAGGGCAACTCTTAAAATTGCCGCCGCTCTTGCTCAGGGTAGCAGCTCTAGTGAGAGGTTTGCGGCGTCCCCTTCGTCTAGTGGCCTAGGACACTGCCCTTTCACGGCAGTAACAGGGGTTCGAGTCCCCTAGGGGACGCCATTTATTCTGCTTCATCGGTTGTGAAATACCGGTGCGGTGTCGGCAAAATGACTTAAAGAGATTGCTCTAAGTCGCTGTTGACAAAAGAAAAAGGGAGAAATATTATTTCTCCGCTGCGCAGTAAGCGCAAAACAGATTTGCGGGAATAGCTCAGTTGGTAGAGCGCAACCTTGCCAAGGTTGAGGTCGCCGGTTCGAACCCGGTTTCCCGCTCCAAAAAATAAAAAGCGAAACACATGTTTCGCTTTTTTTTCGTCTGTACTTTTTGCCCACGCGCGGTGGGCAGTGAGGGACTAAAGGGTTAATGCATGCCGAATACCTTGGCACGCAAGTCCCGGTATTGACCGCTGTCTGCGCCATCCTCATACGCCGTAGCGGCGTGGTAGCGTTCCTCGAGCTGCTGATATTGCTCAAGTTCAGCGTCGCTGAGGTAGTGCAGGCAATCACCACCGAAATACCACAGCAGGTCGCGGTGCATCATCGGGGTGATGTCGGGGAAGTGCGCAATGATTTGGCACAGCAGGGCCTGGCCTCGCGCCAGGGCATCGTCGCCGCTGAGTTGCTTTTGCAGTGACTCAAAGCCATTTAGTAAGTCGTCGACAGCGTCTTGTGTGTAGGCACCGTGGCCCTCCAGGCCGTTTTTGCAGGTTTGAAAGAGTTGGTCGAAGAGTTGGTGGAAATACAGCGATCGACTATTCACAGTGGCTCCGTAGCAATGAATTCGGCGCGCCAGTGTATTCGATCTCTGCACCGTGGCAAAATACCGGCCCTTCTCACTATCTAAACGATGGGAAATCACTATGAGCAAAGCCCTAGAAATACGAGGGTTACGCAAGGTCTACGACAATGGCTTTGAAGCACTGAAAGGGATCGATTTATGTGTTGAGGAGGGCGACTTCTTTGCTCTGCTTGGCCCCAATGGCGCAGGAAAGTCGACGACCATTGGCATTATTTGCTCGTTGGTAAAGAAGACGGCGGGCTCGGTGAGTGTGTTTGGCCACTCGATCGATAGCGAATTAGCGCTCGCCAAGAAAGAGATTGGCATTGTCCCTCAGGAATTCAATTTTTCGAATTTTGAAAGCGTTTGGGATATTGTCGTTAATCAGGCGGGTTACTACGGCTTGACCAGAGAGTTGGCCGAGCAGCGCGCCGAGACCTACCTTCGGCAGCTGGATTTGTGGGAAAAGCGCAACACTGCCTCACGCATGCTGTCGGGTGGTATGAAGCGCCGCTTGATGATTGCTCGCGCGCTGGTACATGAGCCGCGCCTATTGATCCTCGACGAGCCCACCGCTGGGGTGGACATTGAGCTGCGCCGTTCGATGTGGGCCTTTCTGAAGGAAATCAACCAGCGCGGCACGACCATCATTTTAACGACGCACTACCTCGAAGAAGCGGAAAGCCTGTGCCGGAACATTGCCATTATCGACAGCGGCGAAATTGCTGAAAACACGGCGATGAAGACACTGCTTAAGCAGCTTCACAGAGAGACCTTCGTGCTCGATACCAAAGAGCCGCTGCCCGATACCATTTCAATTGCGGGCTTTGAAACCCACAAAACGGATGAGCAAATGCTGGAAGTCGCGCTGGAGAAGGGCGGTTCCCTCAATGCGGTGTTTGCGGCCCTGAGCGAGCAGGGCGTTGAAGTTACCAGTATGCGTAACAAGGCGAATCGTCTTGAAGAATTATTTGTGTCGTTGCTAGCGAAGAGCTAGCGCGGCTCACTACGAGGTTATAAAACATGACAACGCGTGAACAGTGGATCGCCTTTATCACAATTGTGCGCAAGGAGATCCGGCGGTTTTTGAGAATATGGATGCAAACGCTGTTGCCGCCAGCCATTACGATGTCGCTGTATTTTATAATTTTTGGTGCCTTGATCGGCTCCCGCATTGGCGAGATGGGCGGCTTTACTTACATGGAATTTGTGGTGCCTGGCCTGATTATGATGTCGGTAATCACCAATGCCTACTCCAATGTGGTGTCGTCGTTCTTCGGGGCGAAGTTTCAGCGCTTTGTTGAGGAAATTCTGGTATCCCCGATGTCCAACAACACGGTGTTATGGGGCTATGTGTTGGGCGGCGTGGCCCGGGGCTTGTTGGTTGGCCTGATCGTCACCTTGCTGTCACTGTTTTTTACTCGCCTGCATATACAGCATATTGGCGTTACGGTTGGCATTGTGCTGATGACGTCCATCATGTTTTCGTTGGCTGGCTTTATCAATGCGGTGTACGCCAATAACTTTGATGATGTGTCGATTGTGCCGGTGTTTGTGTTAACGCCGCTGACCTACTTGGGCGGTGTTTTTTACTCGATAGATTTGCTGCCAGAATTTTGGGCGGATGTGTCGCGTTTAAATCCCATGCTCTACATCGTGAATGCCTTTCGCTATGGGGTGTTAGGGGTTTCGGATGTGAATGTGGGCACCGCTTTCTTGATGGTGGGGGTATTTACGCTGTTGGCCTATGGCTACTGCATGTATCTGCTTAACACCGGTAAGCGCTTGCGCCAGTAGGGGAGGCATTATGGGCATTCACGGGCCGCTGGGCGCGCAGGTAGACTACCCGGAGCACTATGATCCCTCTGTGCTGCATCCCATTGCGCGCAGCGAGGGGCGCCAGCGCCTCGGCATTGACGGCGCGACTCATTTCTACGGTGTAGACGTTTGGAACGCCTTCGAGCTGTCGTGGCTAGACCACCGTGGAAAGCCCCATGTTGCGGTGGGAGAGTTTCATTTTCCGGCGGCGTCACCGTTTATTGTCGAGTCAAAGTCGTTCAAGCTGTACTTGAACTCCTTCAACCAAACCGCCTTTGATTCAGAGAAAGCGGTGTTGTCGGCATTGACGGAGGATCTCAGTCAGGCCTGTGGCGCCGAGGTAAAGGTCATTTTGCACCGACCGGAGCACTGGGATAAAACCTTATGTCCCGAGTCGATGGAAGGGCAGTGCCTGGATTCGCTGGATATCGACATCAGCGATTATCAGCCAAGCGCACAATTGCTGCGTTGTAACGACGGTGAGGTCGTCGATCAGCAATACTACAGCCACCTGTTGCGATCGCGCTGCCCGGTGACGGGACAGCCGGATTGGGCCTCCGTGAGCATTCGCTGCCGAGGCCCCAAAATCGATGAAGCAAGTTTGCTGCGGTATTTAGTTTCCTTTCGCCAGCAGAACGATTTTCACGAGCAGTGTGTCGAGCAGATTTTTTGCGACATTCAGCGAGCATGCCACACAGAAACACTAACGGTCTTCGCACGCTATTTGCGGCGTGGTGGTCTGGATATCAACCCTTGGCGGGGTAGTAGTGAGCCGGCTGAGCCGCTTAATCCGCGGGCGTTTAGGCAGTAATCTTAGGCCGGTAAGTAAATGACCGGATAGTGGTTTTAGCCGCTAATAGCGACAATCTTGTCATCGCCACAGGCCTTGTCAGGAGGTCAAATGCTCATTGCCAGTTATCTCCTCGGTTACGACGACAAAGGAAACGTGAACCACCTGGGTGTGGATCATGTTTTTCCTCGCGTAATTGATGGTGCCTGCTTTGAGTTGCACAAAATCATTGAGGATGGGCGGGTGAGCATTTACGACCTGCTGATCTTCTTCCCTCAGGGCGAAGAGCCCAAGGACATGCTCTGCCTGCCGGATCTCCCAGAAGCGGCCGTGGCAGTGCTGCTTCACGACATTCCCCTGCCGGTGGTTGATTTTGCCTGCGGGCGCAATGTGCGCGTTGTGCTCGATTCGTCCAAGCCCGCACAACACAAGCGCGACTGTGCCTAGGAGGCCTCATGTGGAAGCCTAACCGTGTGCGCAGTAAGCGCTACACTATGCATGGCCCCAGTTCGTCGGTGATGATCTGGTCAGAGCCGCGGCGCTTGGTGTATGCCGCAAATTTTGCCGCACAGATCCCTGCTGTCATCCTTCCTCTGGTAGAGAGCGACGAGCGCGCCAGCCTCGACAGTGCGACGATGCGGCGCCTGCTTAATGCCTCAGAGACATTTCGAGAGCGTTGCATAGCCGCTTCGTAAGTGCTCTTTGCCCATCAATTGTTTATGATGATCCCGTTTTTTAATTACGGGGAAATGCTGGTGTCTACTCACGCTCAACAACAGGCTTTTTGTACCATGCTTGCGATGCAAGACCGGATGAACCAGCGCGTGCATCCGCAGTGGATCGACCAGCAGTACGAGTGGTACCGCGCTGTTTGGATCGAGTGCGGTGAGTTGATGGATCACCAAGGATATAAGTGGTGGAAAAAACAGGACACGGATCTCGAGCAGGTTCAGCTGGAAGTTGTCGATATTTGGCACTTCGGTATGAGCGCCTTATTCGCCGCTGGAAAATCGCACGAGGCTATTGCCGCAGAGATGCTTGCAGAGCTTGAGAATAGCGAGCAAAAGTCGACTGATGTGTTAACCGCAACAGAGGCGCTGGCCAGTCACAGCTTGGTTAGTCGTTCATTTTCGGTGGCGCTATTCAGGGATCTACTGCTGGCCGTCGGTTTGGATTTTGTCACCCTCTATCGCCAATATGTTGGCAAGAATGTCTTGAATTTCTTCCGCCAAGACCACGGCTACAAAGACGGTAGCTACATAAAAACCTGGGCGGGCAAGGAAGATAATGTCCACCTCGTGGAAGTGCTGACTGAGTTAGATAGCGACGCGGCGGATTTTGCCGACCAGGTCTATGCGGCGCTGGCATCGCGTTACCCGGGGGCGTAGATCGTGAGTCAGGACGGCTTGTCGACTTCGGCCCTGGCGCGTCAGCTGGAGCTGCCCGTGCAGCAGCTGTTTGCCACGTTAAAGGACTATGGCTGGATACGGAAAATTGACGATGGTTGGGCGCTGACCGCAAAGGGTGAATTTGAAGGTGGGCGTTACGTAAACAGTAAGCGCTATGGGCGTTATATTGTTTGGCCGCCGGCAATTATCGAACACCGCCTGTTTCAAGCGATGGAGAGTCAGCGTTTGCTGTCGGCGGCAGAACTCGGCAAACCGCTGGGTATTTCCGCCAGGCAGACAAACCGGCTGTTGTGTGCGCTCGGTTATATCGTCTCAGGTCGCCGTGGCTGGGAGGCAAGTGGCAGTGGTCAGGCATTAGGTGGACAAACCTGTGATAGCCCGCAAAGCGGCCAAAGCTATGTGATGTGGCCTGAGGACATGCTGGCGCATCCACCGTTACGTGAGCTCCACCGGCGCAGTCAGCGCGGTGATGATTTGCTGAGTGAGTGTCGCAGTGCTGATGGCCGTCAGTGCAGTAGCGATGCTCACCGCCAGGTTGCCAACTGGCTGTACTTTGCCGGTTTGCGCTACGCCAGTGAGCAGCCCCTGGCCGCGCCAACGGCAGGCGATGTCGACTTTTTTCTACCGGAATACCAGCTTTGCCTAGAGGTGTGGGGGGGGACTGAGCACCCCGATGTGCTGTCTGCCAGAATGGCGCGTGCCGAGATTTGCGCGCAACGCGGCATGACCGTCATCGATATTCACCCAGAAGACCTCGATGCGCTGGATGAATATTTAAGCCGCCGTCTTATCGAGGCCGGCGTTCATGTGCTGTAAACCTAGACTTCCTTATCGATAGCGGCCGCTAAGGCAAGGTCGCGGGCCGTAAGGCCGCCAGCGTCGTGACTGGTCAGGGCAATATCGACGCGGTTGTAGCTATTGCTCCAGTCGGGGTGATGATCAATTTTTTCTGCTCGCAGGGCGACGCGCGTCATAAAGGCGAAGGCGTCGACAAAATGATTGAACTCCAGCTGGCGAGTGAGTTTATCGCCTTCTAATTGCCAGTGAGGCAGCTGTTTCAATGCATCGGCGATTTCTTTATCTGTCAGTTTGACGGTCATAATTGTCAGAATCCTTGTTGCTATTATTGGCAGCTTTACTGTCTTTGCAGAATCACGCCGCATTCCATGTGGTCAGTGTAGGGGAACTGGTCAAACAGCGCGAAGGCGATTGTGTGATGTGTGCCGCGTAATTGCTCTAGGTCTCTGCGCAATGTCTGCGGATTGCATGAAATGTAGATGATGCGCTCAAAGCGGGCAATGAGCTCGCGCGTACCGGCGTCGAGCCCTGCTCTGGGAGGGTCGACAAGCACGCAGCCAATATCGTAGTCAGCGAGGTCTTTTCCTTCCATTCGCCGAAACTGCCGTTCACCATTGAGTGCGCTGGTAAATTCTTCACTCGACATACGCAGAATATCGATATTATCCAGGCCGTTGTGAGCGAAGTTTTCCCTGGCGGCTTTTACTGAGGTTTTGGATATTTCTGTGGCCAAAACTTTGCGAAAGCTGCGTGAAAGCGGGGCAGTGAAGTTACCGTTGCCGCAGTAAAGCTCCAGCAGATCGCGCTTTTCGTCGCCTCCGGCATGTGCGATGGCCCACTCGATCATTTTGCAGTTCACCTGAGCATTGGGTTGCGTAAAGCCGCCCTCGTATTGGCGATAGTGGTATTGGCTGTTGCCGATTGGGAGGGTCTCTTCCACATAGTCTTGGCCGATAACACACTTCTGTTTTCGGCTGCGGCCGATGATACTGATGCCAAGCTGCTCCGTTAAGGCCGTGGCTGCCGTCTGCCACGCGTCGTCAAGCCGCCGGTGGTAAATTAGGCTGACTAGCATGCCGCCGCTGAGGGTGCTTAGAAATTCGATCTGAAACAGGCGGTGGCGCAGCACGGGGGTACTAATGAGCTCGGAGCGCAGCACGGGCATCAGCTTGCAGATCGCCTCGCTGGCTACGGGGAAGTCGTCGACACGCAGCGGTACTTTGGGGTCGTTAGGGTCGAACATGGCATAGAACAGGTCATCATTGTCATGCCACACACGAAATTCAGCACGCATACGATAGTGCTTGGGGGAAGACGGAAAAACCTGAGGGGAGGGCAGGCCGAGATCGCCAAACAGGCTGCGACAAGCACTTACTTTTTCGTCTAATAAGTGTTGGTATTGCTCGGGCTGAATGAACTGGCTGGTCATATTGGTGGTTATCCTAAACGGCTACGATTGCGCGCAGACCAGATCTCGGTGGCTTTTGCGTAGGCTGCATCGATATCAAGTTGGGGAGTGCGAAGTTGCACGGCAATGGCAATGCTGCCTAATACGGCGTACTTGCCGTATTCACTGATGTTGTCGTCACACCACGCCTCGCGAAGGCACAGGCTGCTGAGCTCGGTTTGCCAGGTTTGGCGGCCGTCGAGCAGTTTTGGCCACTCTTGTTCGCCCAGTACGCCGTTGTGTACCGTTTTCACCTTGCAGATAGCCTCCGGCTTT
>NZ_DBTD01000010.1:1144-5733 GCF_002306875.1 Spongiibacter sp. UBA1325 | reverse complement strand
CCTTGCAGATAGCCTCCGGCTTGCGCTCGGCCTCGCCGGCCTCGCCTTTAAATACTGCAGCATGGGGTTGCTGAAGCAGCGCAGCGGCCTGTTGGTGACTGTCGCTATAGGCGGGGTGGAAAATACTTTGCAGGGAGTGGGGCGCGGCGAAGGGGTTGATTAGCCTGGCGAGGCTATGAACCGGGGAGCGCAGTCCAAACAACTGGCGCATCTCCATCATCCGTTGCAGGCCCGGGCAGAATAAACGCAACGGCAGGTAGCAGAAATTACCTTGTTCAAGTGCCGTCGCACATTCTGAGAGGTCTTCTACCACAGGCTCGCCAAGTTCCCGCAAAAGTTGTTCGCTGTAGGCGCGGCCTGCTGTGTGGCCAGCTGCACCGTGCATCACCGTGCGAACGCCGCTATCGGCCAGCGCCAGCGCCGCCAACAGATACCAGGCTTGCTGGCGCCGTTTGCCGGCATAACTTGCCCAGTCCAGGTCCACGGAAAGTCCCGGCAAAGATAGACTGTCGCGCACCGCGTGGACGAAACCTGCGAGTTCCTCTGGGCTTTCTTCTTTCACTCGCAGCAGCATCAAAAACGCGCCGAGCTGGACGTCTTCCACCTCACCATTCAGAAGCATGGTCATGGCGCTACGCGCTTCTTCCAGCGTCAACGAGCGGGAGCCGGATTTACCCTTCCCAAGAATTCGCACATATTGTGCGAAGGGGTGTTCAGTCATAACAGGCCTTTGTTTCCAGGGCGTGCGCTCATGGTGTGGGAGCCGCCCAGATGATGGTTGCACAGAGGGGGAATTTTACCAGCTGAGGCAGTGTCTGTACCGGGTGCACAGTGTAACGAGTTGTGAATAGTTGATGCTTACCGCCTCTGGGTGGCCTTGGTCGCCGAGTTGATAATGTTCTTGCGCGCGTTCAAGCCCGCTAGATTGCGCGTGTTGCGCCGCGAGAGTATTCAGGTAAACCACGACATCACCGCAGGCAATGCACGGTAGGGCGCGTTCCAGGCTGTCGTTAGCCTGTAATAGGTGTAGCGTGGTCAAAAGCTGAGTGCCTTTTCTTCACTGGCAATAAGGGTTTGCAGCGCCGAATCGCTCAGTTCGGTTACCTCAATGCCAGTCGCGTGAGTTGCGGTGGTCGTGGCGCCTTTGGTGTAGATTCGGGTGAGGCCGAATTCCTCGAGTTGCGAGCAAAGCGGCGGATTTGCGCAGAGCGAAGCGAAAACATCAGGCCACAACACAAACTGAACGTCTTGGCCAAACACGAGGGCAGTGAGCGCCAAGTCGCAGGCGTGTTGAAGTGTGTGGTTTTGGCTCACTAGCAGCAACATGGTCTACCCCGAAAATCGCAGACTGCGTTGTGCGCGGCTGTCTTGCTCGAGCCAGTAGGCCAGCCCGGCTATCGCACAGTGTTCGGGCAGCTTCTCGGGCGTCAATCCTCGTGCGTTGGCGCTATTGCTACAAAGGCTGAGCTCGGTACCTGCGCGCTCAGCGATGGCTTGCCACTGTTCTAGTTCTGAGGCCGAGTCGGGGTCGGACATTGCCAGTGCAACACTCTCGCCACTGAAAAAAATACAGCCTAACTCATGCCCGGCGGCAAGCAGCGCTTCGCAGAAGCCAATAGCGTGTGGGGTATTGCCCTTTGCGTTGACACCGTTGAGCATAATGGCAAAGCGCATAGTAAAGAATGGTCAGTTGCTGAGTAGAGATAAGGCCCCACCTGAAAGTGGGGCCGAAACGGGGCTTAATCGTCGCCGCTGAATACACCCAGTAGGTGCAGCAGGTGTACGAATAGGTTGTAGATATCCAGGTACAACGCAACGGTGGCGCGAATATAGTTTGTTTCACCGCCGTGGATAATACGGCTGGTATCAAACAGGATCAGGCCAGACATAATGAACACGGCCGCTGCCGATATCGCCAAAGACGCCGCTGGCACCTGAAAGAAGATGTTGGCAATACTCGCCACGACAATAACAAGCAGGCCGACCATCAGGAATCCGCCGAGGAAGGAGAAGTCCTTACGAGTGGTCAGTGCATAGGCTGACAGGCCGAAAAACACCAGCGCTGTGCCGCCTAGGGCTTGCATTACCAGCTCAGGGCCATTGGGAAGTGCCAGATAGGCGCTTAGCATAGGACCCAGTGCCGCACCCATAAGCGCAGTAAACACAAAGGTTGCAATCAAGCCCTTGCCGGAGTTTGCTGTGGCATTGACAACAAACAGCATTACCAGACCGCCAAGTGACAGGCCCAGGGCTGCACCGCGCCCAAGTTCCATAGCCATTGCCAAACCGGAAAACAGCGCACTATTGAGCAGGGTTAGCCCCAGCAACATATAGGTGTTGCGCAGAACCTTACTAACCTCAACGGCGGGGGCCGTGGTAGTGGACTGAAAAACCGCTTTTTCTTGCATGATTGACTCCGTTGTTAAAAGCATCATCTCACCAAATGATACGCACTAGACACGACTTTGGAAACTCGAAACGCAGCTATTTTTGTACTTGAGAGTGATTCGAGGCGAGGAGGGAGGAAATCCGTGCAATGTCTACCACGGGGCTGGCTTATTGGCTTGGTAAGCCATTGAAAAGCCCGCTTAAACGTCGTGGAATAGGATATTACTGAAGGTTTTCATTCTCCACTCGCCCGCTGCCGCGAGGCTATGAATATCAGGCCACTGTTGCTGGGCTGTTGGTAAAAGGCACTTTTCATGTGTTTTTGTGAGCGTAGTAGACCGAGCGGTACCAGGCGACTACTGAGGCGGGAGCGGTGATAAGCCCGTACTGCCAGGAAATGTCGTTAAACCCGCCTTCAAAAAATAACATTTCTAGCTCGATGGCCACGGCTTGAATGGCGACAAAAAACAATAATAGCGATGCCGGTAGCCGCAGGGCGAATATGCCGCAAATCAGCAGTAAAATGGCCCCGCCAGCCAAGGCCGGGACTAGTGCAACCACAAAACTGAGCCCGGCTATATAGAGCAGCTCCAACCCGATCGATCGTGCGGCGATGGCTACGAGACCCGCATGGGCAAACGCCGCGAACACCGCCGTAGCCATGGCCGCAGGAAAGAGTTGATGAAGGTATGATGCCGTCAGGCCGGCGGGCCTTTGTCCTTCACTCGAAATCATTGGTGATTCCCTTCGTTAGCGTGTCGAGGCCCGGCGTTAACTGCTCTGCCTAATCGCCGGCAATGGCAGTGATGCTCGACACTACATTCGTTTGCTATGGTAGCGTCAAACATTGCTCGCGTCGCTGTCGGTCGTCTGTCGCGAGAGGCCACCCGAATAGTCGAAAAGGCGGTTGGCCGGAAGTCGCTCGGTCTGGGCTGCGTAAAGGGGAGAGGTTGGTGGATGAAATATTGTGTAATCGCGGTCGTATTGATGCTAGGAATGGCGTGTTATGCCGAGCCCATTTGTGATTTCCCGAAAGAGCATTGTGTGTCCCAGGCGGCGTTTGATGATGCGGAGTCGAGTCTAGCCGGTACCCTGACGTTGATTCAGGCGAAAATTGACGATAATGGCTTTGAGGATTTTTTAGTCGAACGAGAGGAGATCAAGCACAGCCTAATTCAGGGCCAAGCTGCCTGGCAGAATTATCGGGACCAACATTGTGCAGCGGTCTTTCGGTTAATGAGTGGGGGTAGCTCCCGGCACGTGGACGAACTTAGTTGCCTGACAGACCTCACTAACGCGCGGGTGCGCCAGCTGCAGGAGCTCTACGAAGTACAGTGATAATAGGGTGATGTCGGGCAGCCTTATTTTGGCGTGTCGAGTACCTGCCATTTCTCCGTCGATGTAGCGCGTCGAACCTGCCAGTTTTCCCCATCCTGACTGCGGTAGGCCGCGTAAGTGGTGCAGCAGCCTCCTGCACCCAAGGCCTGCGTGCCGATTTCAATTTGAATGTACTTGCCGTCAAACGCGAGTTGTTCTCTCACGCATTGTTGCGGCAAAAAATACGGGGCGGGTTTGAATAGCAGACTCCAGCGCGGTGCTGCGCCCTCGGCGTCTGTCAGCCGGTATACCTTGCAGTCTTTTATGCCAAAAGACACGGCCTTGCCGTGCGCCAGAGGTAGCTTCACAGGCGGTGTCGTGAAGTTTGCCGTGACATTGACGCTGTGCGACGGCTCGCTATCTGGTGGTAGCGAAAACCCCAAACAGAGGGAGGAGAAAAGTGCAAAACCGAATGATGTGACGCTGAGTGCGATCCAACGCGACTGAGCAAGCGATAGGGCGATTGTCATAGTTCCAGCTGCCTCAACGTTGACCGTTCTTGCACCTTCCTTCCGAATGCGGCCAGTTTTGATCAGGCTACTTGCTGCCCAATGTGATTTTCGCGTCGATGGCGCGCTTTAATCGCTCAGTGAGCGAATAAAGTATATCCGTAGAGGGTGTTAGTGCCGAGCTAAGCGAAAATAAAAAGTGCCCAGTTGCGCTGGGATGACGTTCCAAGTCGGGCTTTCAGTGCGATACAGGAGCAGAAGAGGGCGGTGAATACTGAGAAAGAAATGGCGGAGGGGCAGGGATTCGAACCCTGGGACGGTCGCCCGTCGCCGGTTTTCAAGACCGGTGCTTTCGACCACTCAGCCACCCCTCCG
>NZ_DBTD01000010.1:598-832 GCF_002306875.1 Spongiibacter sp. UBA1325 | reverse complement strand
TTCGACCACTCAGCCACCCCTCCGGAGAAGCCCGAGATTATACCTAGGTTTGTTTCTGAAACAAGCGTATTTCTAAAAAAGACTTATAAATCAGATGGGTGTGGCTAAAAATTAGGCAAAAAAAGCCCGGCATTTGCCGGGCTTAGGTGAGATATCGTCAAACTTAGTTCCGGGGGTCGTTGGCCGCTCTTGGCAGCTTCGGACGATCCGGGTTAGGTTGCGCCATAACACTGG
>NZ_DBTD01000010.1:0-262 GCF_002306875.1 Spongiibacter sp. UBA1325 | reverse complement strand
GTCTAGCACTGGCGCTTGCGGTTGCGCCGTGGTGATATCCACAGTGCCAACCGGGCTGGGTGCAACGCGCGGATCGTTGGCGGCTCTGCCTTGTGGCTTGGCAACGCTGCTGGGAGCGGCGGGTGACGGCGCGGCATTAGGCTCGCTCGCTACAATCGGCGCTTCGGGCTCTGATGCTGTTTCAGCCGCTGTATCCGGTGCTGACGGCTCAGCCGGTGCTTCAGCGGCTGGTTCGACGTCCTGCGCCGGCATATCGGACGGT